>JBKBKV010000011.1:0-12893 GCA_046294495.1 Dehalococcoidia bacterium
AGCCCCCCTTTTGGGCAACAGGTAGGCACAGGGTGAAGCGTGAGCCTTCCCCTTCCCGGCTCTCCACAGCCACACTCCCACCGTGCGCCTGGGCGATGTGCTTCACGATGGCCAGCCCCAAGCCGGCCCCGGGGTCCTGGTGTGTGCGGTGGGCCTTGTAGAAGCGCTCAAAGATGTGGGGCAGGTGCTCCGGTGCAATGCCTATGCCCGTGTCTTCCACCACAAAGGCGACCTGGCTATCTTGGGCCTGCACCCGTAGCCACACCTTGCCCCCGGCTGGGGTAAACTTGATGGCGTTATCCAGCAAGTTGGAGAGAGCCTGGACCAGTTTATCTCGGTCGGCCAGAACTGGGGGCGTGTCTGGAGGCACCTGGGTATAGAGCGATAGGCCGGCCTGCTGGGCTAGGGGGGAAAAGCGCTCTGCCACCTCCTGCACCACTACATCCACAGACACCGGGGCCAGGTGCAGGGCCACCTGCCCGCTCTCCAGACGAGAGAGGTCAAGCAGTTCCAGCACGATGCGCTCCATACGCTCCACCTCCCGTTTCACACCACCCAGGAAGGAGCGAGCGGCGTCGGGGTCCTCCAGCGCCCCCTCCTCCAGGGTCTCCAGAGCGGCGCGCATGGAGGCCAGGGGGGTGCGCAGTTGGTGAGAGACATTGGCCACGAACTCCCGACGGGTGGTCTGGAGACGGTGGAAGGGGGTCAGGTCGCGTAGCACCACCAGCACGGCCCCCCCGTGCAGAGGAATAGCAGATACCGCTACGCGAGCGCCGGAGCGGGGGAAATCCACTTCCCCCTGCTGGGGGCTTCCCGTGGAGCGGGAGCGCTCCAGCAGGTCGTGCACCTGGTGGTCTCGTAACAGTGCCAAAGGGCGCTGGCCTGCTTCAGCGGCTGGGGAGCCCACCAGCGCCCACACCCCTTGGTTAGCCAGCACCAGGCGGTCTTCACCGTCCAGCAGGAGCACACCGTCCCGCAGGGCGTTCAGGGCAGTGCGCAGTTGCTCCCGCTCCTGAAGCAGGGCAATCCACTGGCGTCCCAGGTCTTGCAAAAGGGCGAGAAGCCCGTCGTGTGGGACAACGGAGGCCTGGCGCGCCAGTGCTCGCACCCCCTGCTGGAGTCGTCGGTGCTCCCCCCCCAGACAACGCAGGCGCATCCCCAGCACCCCCACCAGCCCTATCAGGAGCAGGAGGGCAATGAAGAGCCCCCAAAGCACCCTTTACCCCTCTTATTGCGGGAAGACGATAAGGCCCCGCCCCGGCAAGCCCTCCTCTAGGTCGCGGTAGGCCTGGTTGATCTGTTCCAGGCGGTAGCGGCGCTGGGCCAGGGTGCCGATGTCCAGGCGTCCCTCTTTGGCCAGGCGCACCAGCAATGGCATGTCAACACGGGGACGCGCCGAGCCATAGTAGGAGCCTTTTATGGCCAGTTCCTTACGCAGGATAGTGATGAGTTCAAAGCCCGCCTTTTGCCCATCGGGAGCCACGCCTACGATGACCACCGTCCCCCCACGGCGGGTTATGTCAAAGGCCATCTGGGCGGTGTGGGAGCCGCCGAAAACCTCAAAGGAGTAGTCGGCCCCCTGCCCGTTGGTGATATCCAGCACCCGGCGGAGCACATCCTGGGTGCCGGCGTTGACGATATGCGTGGCCCCCAACTGGCGGGCCAGGTTCAGGTTCCCCTCGCGAATGTCTATGGCGATGATGGGGTCGGCGTTTACCAGGCGAGCGCCCTGAATGACATTGAGACCCACCCCACCGCACCCCACCACCGCCACGCTGGCCCCCGAGGGCACCTGGGCGGTGCGCAGCACCGAGCACACCCCTGTAGTAACAGAACACCCGATAAGGGCGGCGTGTTCCAGGGGGAAATCCTTCTCCAACGGGATGCACCCACTTTCCGCTAGCACAGCGTATTCGGCAAAGCAGGCGGTGCGGATGAAGTGGTGGAGCACCTGGCTCCCCTTATGCAGGCGGGAGGTGCCGTCCAGCATAAAGGCCCGCTGTTGCAGGGTGGCCGACTTCTCGCACAGGTTGGGACGCCCTATAGTGCAGAAGGAACAGGTTCCACAGCTGGGCACAAAGTTGAAGATGACATGGTCCCCCGGCTTCACAGAGGTAACCCCTTCCCCCACTGCCTCTACTATGCCCGCCCCTTCGTGCCCCAGGACTACGGGCAGGAGATATTTGGACTCGCCGACTATGAAGTGGTAGTCGCTTCTGCAGACGCCGGCCGCCGCCACCCGCACCAACACCTCCCCCTGCTTAGGCGGGTCCAGGTCTACCTCTTCTACCACCAGGGGCTGATGAGGCTGGTAAAGGACCGCGGCCTTTATCTTCATGTCAACCTCCTTGCACAAGGATAGGGCTTCTCTGTTACGGTAAGTGTAACACAAGGCGGGGAGCGATGCCAGGCAGGGTGGTGTCCTCCTGCTATACTGGGAGCAGTGGAGCATAGGCCATGGACAGCACACCCGTTGACCTGAAAGGGCGAGACCTCCTCTCAGTGGCTGACCTTTCCCCCAGGGAGGTGGAGGGTTTGATAGGTAGGGGCCTTGCCCTAAAACAGGGGGCGCGCCCTAGACCCATAAATGGCAAGAGTGTGGCCCTCCTCTTTGAGAAGCCTTCCCTGCGCACCCGTGTCTCCTTTGATGTGGCGGTGCACCAGTTAGGAGGCCACCCCCTCTACCTGGGGCCTCAAGAGGTGGGCCTGGGGGTGCGCGAGCCGGTCAGCGATGTGGCCCGTGTCCTCTCGCGCATGGTGGACGCCATTGTATGCCGCACCTTCGCCCAGGAAACCCTGGAAGACTTGGCCCGCTTCTCCTCGGTGCCTGTTATCAATGCCCTGTCCGATGCCGAGCACCCCTGCCAGGCCCTGGCCGACCTGCTGACCGTTAGGGAGCGCCTGGGGCGTTTGCGAGGGGTGGTGGTGGCCTTCGTTGGGGATGGCAATAACTGCGCCGCCAGCCTGGCCCTGGCGTGCTCTGCTGTGGGGGCACACTATCGCATCGCATCGCCCCCCGGCTACGACCTCCCCCAGAGCATCGTCCAGCGCGTCCTGGAGACCGCCTCCCGCACTGGAGGCTCCATAACCCTCCTCCGCTCCCCCGATGAGGCTATAGCCGGGGCGGAGGTGGTCTACACCGATGTGTGGACAAGTATGGGGCAGGAGAAGGAGGCGGAGGTGCGCCGCCTGGCTTTCGCCGGCTACCAGGTTACCCCCCAGCGGATGGCCCTGGCTGGGCCAGCAGCCATCTTCTTACACCCTATGCCCGCCCACTACGGGGAGGAGGTCCCCCAGGGCTTCCTGGAAAGCCCCTGGTCGGCGGCCTACGACCAGGCCGAGAACCGCCTGCACATTCAGAAGGCTATCCTGGAAGCCATCCTGACCGAGTGAATACCCATGCCCACCCCCTCTGTGCCCCTCATCGCTATCGTGGGACGCCCCAATGTGGGGAAATCCACCCTTTTCAACCGCCTCCTGGGGAAGCGGGTTGCCATCGTCGCCGAAGAACCGGGCACTACCCGCGACCGTATCGCTGCGCCCTTGTTCCTGGACAGTCGGCGGGTCATCCTGGTTGACACTGGGGGCCTGCTCTCCAAGACGGCCACGACCCTGGAGGCACAGGTGCGCCAGCAGACCCTGGCCGCAATCCGGGAGGCGGAGGTGGTTATCTTCCTAACCGATGCCTCCACCGGCCTGCACCCGGAAGACGGCGTTATAGCCGACCTCCTGCGCCGTTCCGGGAAAACTGTGGTGCTGGCGGTGAACAAGGCCGAGGGGCCGGGACGCGCCTTGCAGGTAGGGGAGTTCTACGCCCTGGGGCTGGGAGAGCCTCTGCCTATCTCAGCCCTTCACAATAGGGGCATAGGAGACCTCCTGGAGCGGGTGGCCAATCTGCTCCCCCATGCCCAGGAGACACCCCCTGAAGAGAAGCCTCTCCTGAAACTGGCTATCGTAGGGCGCCCCAATGTGGGGAAGTCTAGCCTGCTGAACGCCATGCTAGGGGAGGAGCGGGCCATCGTAACCCCCGAGCCCGGCACCACGCGGGATGCCTTGGACACCTCTGCCACCTATAAGGGCGTGCCTTTGCTCCTCATTGATACGGCGGGTATACGCCGTCGTGGGCGCATTGAGCCGGGGATAGAGCAGTTCGCTGTCCTGCGCGCCCTGCAGGCCATTGAGCGATGCGATGTAGCCCTTCTGGTGCTGGATGCGCTGGAAGCCGTAACAGCCCAGGACGCCCACATCGCCGGATATGTGCTGGATGCTTACAAAGGGCTAGTGGTAGCGGTGAACAAGTGGGACCTGGCACGCCTCCAGGGGGCCAGGGAAGCGCAGGCCCGAGAGGCCGTGCGGGCGGGCCTCCACTTTGTGCCCTATGCCCTGGTCCTCTTCGTCTCCGCCCTAACGGGGGAGGGGGTGCCAGACCTGCTGGAGGCGTCTCTGTTGGTGTGGAGGGAGCGCCAGAAGCAAGTGCCCCAGGAAGACCTGACCCGCGTGTTGTCCGAGGTATTGGCGCGCCACGCCCCCCCTTCACGGGGAGGTAGACCCCTTCACATCTACAGCCTGCGCCAGGAGGGTGTTTGCCCCCCTACCTTCGTCTTCGTGGTTAATGACCCGGAGTCGGTGCACTTCTCCTACCAGCGCTACTTGTCTAACGCCCTGCGGGAGGCTTTTGGCTTCCAGGGCACACCCCTTCGCCTGGTGTTCACAAAGAAGACACGCAAAAGGGAACGGGTGCAGAGGCCATGAGCGAGGGTATTTTCTGGCTGGTGATGGCGGTGCCTTTAGCCTACCTGTGGGGAGGCATCCCCTGGGGACTGCTGGTGGCTAAGATGGTGCGTCGCATTGACCCCCGCCGCTATGGGAGTGGGAGCACAGGGATGACCAATGTCCTGCGCACCGCCGGCGTGAAGGCGGGGCTTACGGTGCTAGCCCTGGACATGGGCAAGGGTGCCCTTGCAGTGGGGCTGGCCCGATGGGCGATGGAAACCCATTGGGCACCCCCAGCCGTGGGACTGGCGGTCATCATAGGCCACATCTGGTCCCCCTACCTGGGCTTCCGTGGCGGGCGGGGGACGGCCTGTGGGTGGGGGGGGCTGTTTGTCTTCCATCCTCTGGCGGGGGCCATCGCCACTGTCGTAGGTGTAAGCGCCATCGCGCGCACCCGCTACGTCTCCCTCGGCTCCATACTGGGGGCTATGAGTGGTGGCCTCTCCCTGGTGGGGCTGGCCCTGGTCCAGCGAGCACCCCTCCCCTATGCCCTCTACGGGGCGGTGGGCGCCTTTCTGGTGGTGTGGGCACACCGTCCTAACATCCAGCGCCTGCTCCAGGGAAAGGAGCACCGCCTGGGGGAGCCGGCCCGCCCCCTGCAGGAACCCCCCTCTGGCCGGAGGGTGTCGTGGCAGAGATAGGGGTTGTGGGAACCACCTCGTGGGGCACAACCCTGGCGGTGCTCCTGGCGCGACGGGGGTGGGGGGTTGCCCTGCTGGCCCGCACGCCCCAGGAGGCCCAAGCCCTTACCCAGGGGGGAGAGAACCGCCGTTTCCTTCCCGGCTCGCCTTTCCCCCCAAACTTGAGGTGCACCGCCTCCCCAGCCGACGCCCTGGCGAGAGCCGACCTGGTGGTGCTGGCGGTGCCCTCCCCCTCGGTGCGGGAGAATGCACGGCGCATCGCCCCCTTTTTGGCACCGAACACCGTCCTTCTACACGCTGTAAAGGGATTGGAGCCTGGAACAGCCCTGCGTATTAGCCAGGTGCTGGCCCAGGAGATCCCTCCCCTGGTTGACAGGCTGGCGGTGCTCTCGGGCCCAAACCTGGCGCGGGAGATCGCCCATGGCCTTCCCTCCTCCACCGTGGTGGCCAGCGCTGACCTCGCAGTGGCCCAATGGGTGCAGGGGGTGATGCACTCCTCTACCTTCCGGGTCTATCTAAGCCGGGATGTTGTAGGGGTAGAGTTGGGGGGGGCGCTCAAGAACATTGTGGCCATTGGGGCAGGGATTTGCGACGGGCTACAGTTGGGGGCCAACGCCAAGGCGGCCTTTGTAACCCGAGGCCTGGCGGAGATAACCCGCCTGGGGGTGGCGGCAGGAGCCGACCCCCTTACCTTTGCCGGGCTGGCAGGCATAGGCGACCTGATGGTAACCTGCTGGAGCCCCCTCAGCCGAAACCGCACCGTGGGGGAGCGCCTGGCCAGAGGCCAATCCCTGGCCGAGGTGCTGAAGGGGTTAGGGCAGGTGGCGGAAGGCGTCCACACGGTGAGCGAGGCACTTCGCCTGGCAAAGCGGTATGGCGTGGACATGCCCATCGCCCAAACCACTTACCAGGTGCTGTATGAGGGGGTCCCCATCTCCCAGGCTATCCAGGCCCTGCTGGGGCGCTCACCCAAGCCCGAGTGGCCAGAAGGGTGGGAAAACTATCCCTCTGGAGAGGAGCCGCCGTGCTAGAGGGCGTTCTTCTGGCATTCTCGGCTAGTTTCGTGATAGGCCTATCGGGGGCGCTTTCCCCAGGGCCCCTCCTGGCATTCACCATACGGGAGGCGGCCCGCAACGGGTGGACAGCAGGGCCCTTGGTATCCACCGGGCACGCCCTGCTGGAACTGGGGGTGGTGGTTATCCTGGTGCTGGGACTGGGGCGTTTCTTCCAGGGGGATACGGCGAAGGCGGTTATTGCCCTGGTGGGAGGAGCAGTTATCCTGTGGATGGCATGGGGAACGGTGCAGACAGCCCTGCGGGAGCGCCCCGACTTCCGCCCCGGCCAAAGGGACGGGCAGCAGAAGGCGGGAGGGCCTATCCTGGGTGGGGTGTTGGTGAGCCTCTCCAACCCCTTCTGGAGCATCTGGTGGCTTACGGTGGGTGCCAGCCTTCTCTCCCGCTTCTATCCAGGGGCGCTTGGGCTATGGAGTGTAGTGGCAGTCTACATTGGGCACATCGCTTCAGACTTTGTGTGGTATAGCGGGGTAGCGGTGGCCGTATCCACCGGGCGGCGGGTGATGACGCGCCCCGTATATGCCGGGACATTGCTGGCTTGCGCCGGGTTCTTGGCGTTCATGGGGGGCGTATTCCTGTATACAGGGGTGAAGACGGTAATGGGCTAGGGAAGCACAAGGCCCGGCAAGCCCCTCCCACAGCGCAGCGCGCACCTGGGGCGTCCGCTCCGCCTCATCCACACTGTAACAGAACAGGTTTACCGGAAGGCCAACCCCCTCGAAAAAGGGCTGGTAGCGCCCTGTCCGCTCCAGAAAAGGCCCAGGCTCAAAGGAAGCGCCCGCACGCCATCAGGGCAGGTGGAACAGAGACCTTCTCCTGAAGCCCCTCTAACAGGTCAGGTGCACAACGGCGTGGCCCCATGCCTCACCCCCCTAGGCGGTGATAAACGCTTTTCAGGGCCTTCTCGGCCGCTTGCTGGGCAACAAAGCACGCCCACTCGTAGAACCCTCCTCCCATCTCCCAGCGGGCGTTCTGGAGGTCCCTCTGGGCTCGCGCCCACCAGTCGGCACTGCGTTCTGGCATTTTACCCCTACCTGCCAATCCTTTCCGCACCCATATAGGGGCGGAGCACCAGGGGCACCTCTACCGAGCCGTCCTCTTGCTGGTAGTTCTCCAGGATGGCTGCTATGGTGCGGGGCAGGGCCAGGCCCGAGCCGTTGAGGGTGTGCACATACTCCGGGCGTCCCCCTTCAGCAGGGCGGTAACGGATGTTGGCACGGCGCGCCTGGAAATCGGTGCATGTAGAGCAAGAGGAGACCTCCAGCCACTCCCCCGCGCCAGGTGCCCACACCTCCAGGTCGTAGGTCTTGGCCGCCTGAAAGCCCATGTCTGCTGTGCACAGGAGCACCACCCTATAGGCCAGCCCCAGGCGCTGGAGGAGGTCTTCTACATCGGCCACCAGGCGCTCTAACTCCAGATCCGAAGCCGAAGGCTCGCAAAACTTGTAAAGTTCAACCTTCTCAAACTGGTGGACGCGCTTGATGCCCCGCACATCCCGCCCAGCAGCCGCCTTCTCCCGTCGGAAACAGGGGGTATGAGCCACAAAGTATAGGGGGAGGCTATTGGGAGGGAGGATCTCATCCCGAAAAAGGTTGGTGAGGGGCACCTCGGCGGTAGGGATAAGCCACAGGTCCTCTTCTACATCCCGATAAAGGTTGTCCCCGAACTTGGGCAGCACCCCTGCACCCACCAACACCTCACTCCGCACCAGATAGGGTAGATAGAACTCGGTGTAGCCGTGCTCCCGGGTGTGCACATCCAGGAACCAGGAGATAAGAGCACGCTGAAGGCGTGCCCCAGCCCCCTTCATCACGAAGAAGCGGGAGCCGGCCAGTTTGGCCCCTCGCTCGGTGTCCAGGATGCCCAAATGCTCCCCCACCTCCCAGTGGGGGCGTGGGGTAAAGGAGAGGGCCTTCGGCTCCCCCCAGGTGCGGACAACGCGGTTGCCGGAGGCGTCGGCACCAATAGGCACATCTGGGCGGGGAATGTTGGGGATGGTCAGCAGCAGGCGTTCTATCTGGGCTTCCAGGGTGCGGGCCTGCCCATCCAAGGCCTCAATGCGCTGGGAGAGGGCCTTACCCTCTTCCCGCAAGGCCTGGGCCTCCTGAGCGGCAGTGGGGTCACGACGGGCACGGCCTAATGCCTCGCCCATCCTGCGGCTAATGTCGTTGTGCAGGGCGCGCAGGCGGTCCCGCTCGGTAACCACCTGGCGGCGCTGGGCATCCAGGGCCAGCACCTGGTCCACAGCCTCGCAGGGTTCGCCCCGGGCCTTCAGGCCACCTTTCACCTGGTCGGGCGCTTTGCGGAGCAGGTCAAGGCTCAACATCCTTTTTCCTCAAGATGGGGGGCCTTTGCGTTTCCCCAGAACTTCCCACCCCTTCTTCCCAGCATAAGCCAAGAGCGCCTTGTCGGGATAGACCGCCACCGCCAGCCCTGCTGTCTCTAGGAAGGGAATATCCCAACGGCGGTCAGCATACGCCCAGCAAAGGGAGAGGTCTAAAGGGGGGTTGTATCCCTGGGCGAAGCGCTGGATGCGATGGGCTTTGAGGTGCCCATATAGAAATGGCCCCTGCAAACGCCCCGTGCATATGCCGTTGCAAACCTCCAGGGGCGTGGCCAGGACGGCAGAGACGCCCAGATGCCGTGCCACCTCCGCCAGCACCTCCTGAAGGGTGCCGGAGACCAGCACCACTGCGTGCCCCTGGGCCTGATGTTGGCGCAAGCGCTCCACTACATCGGGCCGTAGTGTGGGGATGATTTCGTGCTCCACAACCCAGCGGCAAATGGCGCGGGCCTGGGCGTAGGAGAGGCCCCGGAAGAAGGTGGCCACACCGTTGCCCCACAGGTTGAAGAACGCCCCCTCCGAAAGGAGGCGCGCCTTGGAGATGGGCCATATGACCCCAGGCCAGAGGCGCAAAGCCAGGAGATAGACAAACCGCCGCCTCCCGAAGGTCTGCGCCCACCGTCCCAGTCCCCGCCACACCTGCCCGGTGCACAGGGTTCCATCAAAGTCAAAAAAGGCAGCTACCTGCGCCATCGGCTCCCGACGCTCCTTCCTACATGGGGCACTTCAACATGCACTATGGGGCATGGGCAGAAATGGGTCAATAGCAGGGCGTAGCCAGGGGCCTTGGGGAGATAATCCTGCCACCCTCTAAGGCGAGTGGGTGAGACGCTGTAACCCCAGGCGAATTTTCTCCGAGGGTGGAAGGGCATCCAGGTCTATCCCGCGGCGCGGGGGTGCCCCACCCCCCACCCGCTCCCTTTGCAGAGCCGCCTCCACCTGACGGCGCACCCGCTCCACCAGCGCCCGTGCCCGTGTGAAGGACTCCTCCACAGCATCCACCGTCTCCCCCTGCACCAGGTCCTCAGGAACCTCTGGGGCCTGGGCCATCAGGAGGGAGCGGTAACGGGCCAGGGCCAGGCGCGCCTGCGCACGCAGGGCCTCGGTCTCCTGCCGTAGGCGGGCCACCTCCCCTTCCAGGACGGCGTTTTGCGCCTGGGCCTCCTGAAGGGCCTGCTGGAGGGCCTCTAGTGGAACTTCCTGGGCCATCTCTGCCACACATACCTCCTTAGGGATTGGTGGTGTCCTCATCCTGTGAGATAGGGGGCTTGGGAACAAAGGGCAAGAGGGGTTGCTCCTCCCGGATGCGCTGGATCTCCGCTTCGGGGTCCTCCACGCCCAAGATGGCCATACCTCGCCTGCGGCTGTGGAGGCCAGCGGCTACCAAGGCCTGTTCCTCCCGCACCAGACGCCCCCGGTCCTGGGGCAGGATAGCCCCCCAGGAGACCCGCAGGCGCACCGGCAGCAGCCGTTCACCTGTCATCTTCTGGTGGATAGCCAGGGCCATCCACGCCCTCCGCCTATAGACACTGGTGCGGATAAGGCGCTTGCGCCGCACCTTCTGGAGCAGGGGATGGAGTTCCATCTCCAGGGCCACCCCCGACAGGTTGCGAGAGTTGTCCCCAAAGGCGGTGCGGGGCGTCTCTCCCAGGTCGTGGAGGGTGCGGTAGAGCAGGTCAATGTAGTCCACATGCAGGCGCACACCCCCGCCCTGGAGCAGGTCCAGCAGATACGCCCTCGCCCGCTCCGGCACCTCCCACACCGCCCCAGGCTGGACAGCGATGTCCGTGGCCTCCTCAACGCCCTCTAGCACGGCGATGGGGTTGCCCGAGAGTTCCAAGATGGATGAGAGTTGGGTGAAGGCACGGTTTAGTTCCCGCTGAGGCTCCATAAGAGGCACTATGTCCGAGGTGCCCCAGAACTGCTTGGGCTCCCGCAGGTTGGGGAAGATAAGGAAGGGGATAAGCCCATAGGGGTTGGGGCGCTCCTCGGCCAGAGCGTCGTCCACCCACACCTGCAAGGTTGAAGGCGTCCACCCCTCTACCACCACCACCTCGGCACCCTTGGGGGCAACACCCCAGCGGGCCTGCGCCTCCTCTGCAGAGAGATGATACCTGCTGGCCACCTGAAGCAGACGGGAGGGGTCGTCCTCTGTCCACCAGGCGAAGATGCCCTGCACATCGGGAGCGGTGATACGCACCCGCCCCTCCTCATCATCCCAGATGACCTTGTAACACCCGTCCCCCAGAACGGCGGCATCCAGTTCTGTTTCGTAGTCCAGTTCCTCCAGGGCGTTGGCCTCAGCGACGGCGTTCCAGACCCCTTGGGCATAGCGCGCCCGCTCCTGCGCCTCGGGAGACGGGTCAGAAGGCTCTACCGTAACCGTCAACCCTGACAACAGATAAGAGGTAACCTTCTCGGCGAAGGAGCGGGCGTAGTTGAAGGTAAGGCGGCGCTCCCTTCGGCGCGCGGGCGTAGCCCACTGCTGGCCTTGGGCAAAGGCCAGATACTCGGCATAGCGCCTTAGGCGCTCGCCATCCATCTGGGCGATGCGGTGGGGAAGGGATAGGCTCGCCACTTCTGCCCCCTGTTGACTGTCAGGGCCATGGTGAAAGCCGTGCTTCGCTACGGACAAGGAGCCTCTGGCAGGCAGGTCTGCTAGGATATAAGTATCCCCAAGGAGGCCATCCCAATGGAGGAAAGCCCCCTGTGCCCCTGGGAAGTCCTGAACCGCCGAGATTTGGTGCACGCCCCGCCCTGGCTACGGGTATGGGTGGAACGGGTGCGCCTCCCCAGCGGGCGCATCATAGACGACTTCTGGCAACTGGCCATGCCCGACTTTACGGTGGTGGTGGCCCAAACGGAGGGGAGTGACATCGTTCTGGTGCGCCTCTACCGGCACGGGGCGCGGCGCATCACCCTAGCCCTCCCCGGCGGGTTCGTGGAGAGGGGGGAAGACCCTGTTGCCAGCGCCCAGCGGGAACTGTTGGAGGAGACGGGCTACACCGCCCCCCACTGGCACTCTATGGGCGCATTCTTTGTGGATAGCAACCGGGGGCAGTGGAAGGCCCACCTCTTCCGCGCCTGGCCTGCGCGGCAGACTGCCACACCACGCAACGACGAAGCGGAAGCCCTAGCGGTAGTTCTGCTGAAGCCCCAAGAGGCCCTCCAGGCCATACAAGAGGGGCACATTCCCCTCCTCTCTTCGGCGGCGGCATTGGCCCTGGCCCTTGCACACCGTCCCACGCCTTGATATCATAAAAAGGTGCCGAAGACCGCGGGTGGCCCTTGGCCATAAAGCGTTCAGCGCCCGCCGAGGCAACACACAGAAGGGGTCTGCCCTTGCCCCGTGGCCTTCGGCTTCGGGGCTTCATTTTTTAGGGGCCTAACGGCCTGGCGCAAGGAGAGCCTATGCCCTCCACGAAGAACATCCAGACGGTGGCCGCCCTAAAGGAGCGGCTGGGCAAGTGCACCCTGATTATTAGCACTGGCTTCACCGGCTTGCCTGTGGCGACGATGACAGACCTGCGCCGCCGCCTTCGGGAGAAGGGGCTGGAGTATCAGGTGGTCAAGAACACCCTGGCCAGCATCGCCGCCCAGGAGATAGGGCGCAGTGCTCTGAAGGAAATCCTCCAGGGGCCAACGGGCCTGGTGCTCGCCCAGCAGGACCCGGCAGAGGCCGCCAAGGGCTTTGACGAAGTCCTGCGCGCTACGCGCCTCACCCTTCCTGTGCGGGGCGCCCTGCTGGATGGGCAGTTGCTCACCCCTGCCGACCTTACCGCCCTAGCCACCCTGCCCCCCAAGCCGGTGTTGATGGCCAACCTGGTGGGGCGGGTCAAAGGCCCCCTGGCAGCCTTCGTCTGGGCACTGCAAGGGCCTGTCCAGTCCCTGGTTACGGTGCTTCAACGCGCCGCCGAAAAGCAGGGCGAGACAGCCCCAGTTGCAACCCCCCAATAGCGGACAGGCTACTGTAAAAAGGGGAAGGAGGAGAACATGGCACTGACCAAGGAGCAGATTCTAGAAGGCATCCTGCAGTTACCGGTGATGGATGTAGCGTGGCTA
>JBKBKV010000011.1:12992-25396 GCA_046294495.1 Dehalococcoidia bacterium
GCCAAGCAGTTAGAGGAGAAGTTTGGCGTCAGCGCCGCCCCGGCCGTGGCGGTGGCCGCCCCTGTAGCCGCTGGCGTCCCCACCGCTGCTCCAGCCGCACCCCCTGCCGCCCCGCCCGTTGAGGAGAAGACAGAGTTCACCGTGATCCTCAAAGAGACTGGGCCAAACAAGATCAATGTCATCAAGGCGGTGCGGGAAGTGGTGCCGGGCCTGGGCCTCAAGGAGGCCAAGGACCTGGTAGAGGCGGCTCCCAAGCCCATCAAGGAGCATATCCCCAAGGATGAGGCCCAGAAGATAAAGGAGAAACTGGAAGCCGCCGGCGCCAAGGTCGTTTTGGAATAGAAACTGCCCTACCCTTTGCCCTGCGTCCCCTGGGACTAGACCTCTGTCGGCTCCTTAGCGCGACGCCGCAGGCGGCGTGTGGGGCGCTCCTCCTCTTGTGCTGCCGACTTACGGAACGCCCTCACGGCCTTGCCCATGGACTCGGCCAGTTTGGGCAGGCGGGTGGCCCCGAAGAGGAGGAGGATGATCACCAGAACGACAATAAGTTCTGGGAGACCGAACCCACCCCTAAACATAGCCCCTCCTTTCCAGCCATCAACCTGGGTAAATGAACCCCTTGCCTGCTGTTAGGATACCCCAAGGGGGCACTGGGCGCAAGGGCCGTTCGCCCTCGGGCACTTCCCCCAGGCTCACCCACAGGCTAGACTGATAATGGGTGAACACTATGGACGACGCAGAGTTCCTGCGCCGACTACAGGAGCGCATTGAGCGCTCCACAGGAATGACCATCCAGTTGACCCTGGACCACGAAAACCCGGGGCGGGTGGCGGTAGACCTGGAAGGCCCACTCCCCAAAGTGGTCTTCGGTGCCCATGTCCTGAAATACCCTGGCCTGGCGCGTATGTTTATGCAATACACCATCCTTTGCCTAAAGGAGCGCCGACCTGTGGCGGAGCAGGAGTTCCTCCTTTACCTGCGGCGCAACTAGCCTCCAGCAGGCCCATCAGTAGTAGGTGGCTAGCCCTCCCCCAGTTCGGCCAGGATGTCCCCGGCGTGGACTGTCTGGCCCGGCTGAATGCGAAGGGCCTTCACCACACCGCCCCGGGTGCATCGGATGCTTTGCTCCATCTTCATGGCCTCTATCACACAGATTTCGTCCCCTGGGCGCAGGCGGTCGCCCACTTTTACCGAGACTGCTACCACCCTCCCAGGCATGGGGCTGATAATGGTGGCCTCCTCCCGTGTCAGGGAAGGGGCCGGAGGCTGGGGGGTGGCTTGTGCCCTGGGCTGGGTGGAAGGGGCTTCCTGGAGGACCTCCACCTCCACAGGCTGGCCTTCCACCAACACCTGAGGTTGACCGTTCGGCCCCAGGCGCACCTCTACAGTGAACCAGCGCTGGCCCACACGCACCCGAAAGCGACGCACCAGGGCGGTCATAGCCCCACTCCAAGGCGCCCCAACAACTGGAGTGCACGCCCGACCCGCCTCCAGCCTGAAGGGGCAGGGCGTGGAGAGGACGCCAAGGCCAGGGCAAAGGCCAAGGCCGCAGCCCCAGCCTCCTCTACCCCTTCCAGACGCGGGTCCAGAAACTGGCGGCGCTTCGCCTCGTGGAGCACCGCCTCGGTGTCGGTGGATAGGGAGGCTGAAGTAAGGGTCGCACCCGAGCGCCTGCGGGGGACGGTGGCGATGCGCGCCAGGAGTTGGGTGGTGTAGGTGCCCAGGATGAAGACCGGGTCGCCCAGCACTGCCCGTAGGGTGGGGATGTTGCTCTTCAACCCCTCCAGGACGAAGGCCTTGAGGGCCTCCCGTAGACGCCTTATGGCCTGCCCCCGGCTGGGTGCCCAGGCGATTACCTTGGCCAGCATAGGGTCATAGAAAAGAGGCACCTGGTAGCCTGGCACCAGGGCGCTGTCCACCCGAATGCCTTCCCCATCAGGCTCTTCCACGCGCTCAAGTATGCCCCCCGCTGGGAGGAAAGTATCGGGGTCCTCCGGGTAGACCCGCCCTTCAATGGCGTGCCCCCTGGGGACGATGTCCTCCTGGCGGAAGGGGAGAGGCTCCCCCGCTGCGATGCGCACCTGCAACTCCACGATGTCCAGACCTGTTACCATCTCTGTAACGGGGTGCTCCACCTGCAAGCGGGTGTTCATCTCCAGGAAGTAGAAAGCCCCATGGGGTGTCCAGAGAAACTCCACGGTGCCGGCATTGGTATACCCAATGTGGCGGGCCAGGGCTAGGGCCGCCGCCGTCAGGCGCTGGCGCTGGGCCTGGGTGATTTTGGGGCTGGGCGTCTCTTCTATGACCTTCTGGTTGCGCCGCTGGACGGAACACTCCCGCTCAAATAGGTGCACCAGGTTGCCGTGCTCGTCCCCCAGCACTTGCACCTCTATGTGGGCGGCGTGGAGGATATAGCGTTCCAGGTAGACTTGGTCGGAGCCGAAAGCGCCCAGGGCCAGGCGCCGTGCGCGAGGCAAGGTGTCCCGCAGGTCGTGGAGAGAGGTGGCAACCCGAATACCCACACCCCCACCTCCCGCCGCCGCCTTGACCATAACGGGGAAACCCATCTCCTGGGCCAGGCGCAGGGCCTCCTCGTCAGAAACGGCTCCAGTGCTGCCAGGGACAAGGGGCAAGCCAGCCTCTCGGGCCAGGCGTCGGGCCTCTACCTTGTCCCCCATCCGCTCCATCACCTCCGGACGGGGGCCAATGAACACCAGCCCCGCCTCGGCGCACGCCCTGGCAAAGGCAGGGTTCTGGGCAAGGAACCCCCACCCCGGATGAACAGCCTGGCAACCGGTTCTCCTTGCCACCTCTATCAGGCGAGGGATGTTCAGATAACTGTGGGATGGCTCGGGAGGGCCGATGCATACCGCTTCATCGGCCATATGCGTGTGGCGGGCTTGGGCGTCGGCCTCGGAATACACCGCCACGGCGCGGATGCCCATTCGCTTCAGGGTGCGGATGATGCGGCAAGCGCACTCCCCCCTGTTGGCCACAAGAACTGTTCGGAACACGGCTGCCTGTTTGTTCCCCTCTTCACCATACACAGGGGCGAGAGGCGTGTCAAAGGGATGGACACCCAGGGCTTTGCCTCTACCGCCCTGCTCTCACCCATTCCCCGAAAGCGGCAGCGCGCACCTCCCGCTCCAGATGCCAGCGGAGGGTCTCCCCCAGCAGGTGCTCCACCTCTTGCCCCACAGGCCCCAGGCGGAGATTGCGAACCTGCTGGTAGTCGTGGCGCGCCAGCCAGCGGAGCACCTTCAGGGCCTCCAGGGAGATGGAAAGGGCAGGCTCCCCTTTCCTGGCGCAGGCAGGGCACACCACGCCCCCGGCCGAGAGGCGGTAGGCGTGGGGTTGGGGGGATAGGCTCGCCCCGCACTCGGCGCAGGCGAAGAGTTGAGGGCGCAGGCCCAGGGCCCCCAGCAACTGCACCTCATACCAGCGCACCAAGAGGGGGCCTTCTCCCCCCTCCAGACCCTCCAACGCCCGTAGCAGGAGACGGAAGGCGCGGGGGTTAGCCTCCTCCTCAGCGGTAAGCCCATCCAGCACCTCTGCACACGCCAGGGCTTGGGCAGTGCGCTCCAGGTCGCCCCGCAAGCGAGGGAAGGTGTGGAGGGCTTCGGCCTGGGCGACCACATCTCGCTCCCGTCCCCGTGCCAGGAGGATACGGGAGTGGCAGAGGGGTTGCAGATGTCCGCCCAGCCTGCTGGATGGCCTGCGAACCCCGGCGGCCCGTGCCCATATCTTCCCTCGCTCAAGGGTATACAGACACACCAGGCGGTCGGCTTCCCCTACCTCTTTATCCTTCAGCACAATGGCTTGCACCTGGGATAGCCGTGGATGCCCCACAACGCCCCTCCAAGCTCATGCTACCAGGTTTGGGGAGACCCACAAAACACCCCCCTTCCCATGGGACAAGAAGGCGCTCACCCTACCTTTCCCAACGAGTATACCT
Organism: Dehalococcoidia bacterium; assembly: GCA_046294495.1. Taxonomy (GTDB): domain Bacteria; phylum Chloroflexota; class Dehalococcoidia; order Lucifugimonadales; family HRBIN23; genus HRBIN23. The sequence goes on from JBKBKV010000011.1 coordinate 16,948, forward strand.
TGGAGTATCATGCGGGCACAAAGGCGAAAGGGGGTGTATCGTGCCCGAGGTGGAACTGCTTCTCACCGGGTTCACCTTCAACACCGACCAGGGCAGGCTGGGCCTCTCCACTGTTGTGCTTATCCGTGGACAACGCACCATCCTGGTAGACACAGGCCCTATGGGGCGCCGCGACCTGCTTTTCAACGCCCTAAAGCAGCGGGGCCTCACTCCCGACGCTATCCAGATGGTTGTCCTTACCCACGCCCACTGGGACCATACCCAGAATGTGGACCTCTTCCCCCGCGCCACCTTCGTGATTCACCCTGCGGAAATGGACTACGCCCGTAACCCTAAGCCCAACGACTGGGCCACGGCCCGCTATTTTGGGGATACCCTGCGGGGCAAGCAGGTCCAGGAGGTGGCCGAAGGGGAGGAACTGGAGCCGGGGGTGCGCGTCCTGGAGACACCAGGCCATACCAGGGGGCACATCTCCTTGCTGGTGGAGACCTCGGGGGGCCGGGTGGCCATCGCCGGGGATGCTATAGGGGATGCTTACGCCGCCCTTCAGGGCAAGCCCTACCTCATCTTCTGGGACGAGCAGGCGGCTGTCCAGAGTGTGCAGAAAATCTTCTCCCACACCCACACCCTTTACCCCGGCCACGACCGCCCTTTCCGCCTACATCCTGATGGGAAGGTGGAATACCTGGGGGGCGACACGGGCATACGCCTCTTCGGGAACCTGGGGTGGCCCTACGGGGACGCCCAGGTTACCCTGGGTGCTCTGGTGCCTCCCCGCCAGGTGATGGTGGTGCGCTAGAGGGGCGATGGCGGAGGCTTTCCCGCACCTGGTGGATGAAGAAGGCCAACCCCCCAAACACCACCACGCTCAGGTAACTGACCGAGCGGTCCAGCACCGCCACCGCCACCGCCGTCTCCTTAGGCAGGGACAACACCAGCAGGCCCACTACCCCCGCCTCTACCAGGCCCAGCCCACCCGGGGAAAGGGGGACAGCGGTGAGCAGGGCATTGGCCAGGGCCACGAAAAGCACCATCCACGGGGAGAGGCCTACCCCCAGCGCGAGGGCCACCATACCCAGGCGCACCGCCTCCAGGAGCCACCCCAGCACCCCCAGCCCCATCACCGTGCCGATGCGCCAGCGCACACCCTCCAGCGCCCCCTGGTGGAATCGCTCATACAACCCCCGCAGAGGAGAAGGGAAACGCACCGCCAGACGCATGCCCCAAAGGGCCATGACCATGAGCACCGCTGCCCCTACCAGGGTAAGGGCGGCCGCCACAGCCACAAACCACAGGCTTGTCCTACCACCCTGGTGGGCCACCAACAGTCCTACTGAAGAGAGCATCAACAACACCAGAATAGCCCCCATGTCCACTACCCGCTCCCCAGCCACTGTGCCCAGCACCCGCGCAAAAGGGCTCCCCGAAGAGCGGGCAAAGGCGTAGGCACGGTAGGGGTCGCCCACCCTAAGCCATCCCACCGCGTTCAGGAACCACGCCTGGAGGATGTAATACCCCGCCTCCAGCGCCGAGGGTAAACGCTCTCCCGCCCCAGACCCTACCCCCGCCCCCTGAGCCATAAGACGCCAGCGCAGGCCCCGTGGCCAAAAGGAGAGGTAGTAGGCCACAAAGGCAAGGGCATACCACCAGGGATCGCTGGAACGCAACAGCCTCCAGGTGGCTCGTAGGTCTATGTCAAAGCGCACAACCAGAAAGCCCAGCAACACCCCCGCCAGCCCCAGGGATATGAAAACGGGGAGGAGGGCCTTACCCCCCAGGGTAATCTTTGCTGGCCTCTCCTGCACCGGGGGAGAGGGGATGCTCACCACCCCACCCCCAGAGGGCGTTTGACGGGAATGCCCGCCCGTCTCGGATACTTCAGGGGCGTGGGGTGCTCCTTGGGAACCACCACCAACGCCCTCCCCGGGCCAAGGAGAGAGGGGTCTATCCACTTCACCTGCGGAATGCCTCCGCCCAGGGCCTCAGCGGCGGGGATGGCCCGCTCCACCTCCTGGGTGAACCCCCCCTTCTTGGGGAAGATGGCTCTCCCCCCCACCCTCACGAAGGGGAGCACCAGTTCCAAGGATACCGCCAGCGGCCCAAGTGCCCGCGCCACACCTGCCGCAAAGGCCTCCCGCAGGGCTGGCGTATGAGCCAGGTCCTCTGCGCGCCCGTGAAGCACCTCCACCCTTGCCCCCAGACCCAAAGCCTCTACACACGCCCGCAAGAAGGCCACCTTCTTTCCAACAGACTCCACCAGGGCAACCCGCAAGGCAGGGAAGGCGATGGCCAGCGGGAGGCCAGGGAAGCCCGCCCCACTCCCCACATCCACCAGCCCCTCCCCCTCCCGCACCGATGGGGGCAGGGCCAGAGCCACCGTAAGGGAATCTAGGAAGTGCACCCGCTCCGCCTCCTCCAGCGCCTGGGCAGAGGTGAGGTTGACACGGCGGTTCCATTCTGCCAGGAGACGCCAGTAAAGGCAAAAGACGTCCCGCTGGCCAGCCGTAAGAGGCACGCCTAACTGTAGCGCCCCCTCTTGGAGCGCCTCCAGAGGCCGACGGCATGCAACAGACATAGCCATACTGTTACTATAGGCCACACGCCCGCCCCTGGCTAGACCCACCCTGTATGGCTACGGGGCGGTGGCCGAACTGATAAAGGACTCGGGGGACTGCCTGGGGATGCAAGCCATTTACGGCAAGTTCACCTGCCCATAGGCAAGTGGCTCTTATTCCAAGTTCCTCTGGCGGGGGCGGGCTGACGCCCACCCCCCCTTGTTTCTTTGCTAGAATGCTTTTAGGGAAAGGGGCCGTGTGCTCCCATCCTTCACGGAGGTGCGCCAGGTATGCATGTGGCCGAGTTCCTCACACTCACCGCCGCCATCGTCCCCGACCGCGAAGCCATCGTCTTTGAGAGCAAGCGCCTTACCTTCGCCGACCTCCAGGAGCGGGCCAACCGCCTCGCCAGCGCCCTGGCCAGCCTGGGCGTTGGCAGGGGCGACCGGGTAGCCACCCTCCAGGTAAACTGCAACGCCCTCGTTGAGGCCCTCTTCGCCACCGCCAAACTGGACGCCGTGTTTGTCCCCCTCAACTTCCGCGCCAAGGCCGACGAGATCACCTACATGGTGAACCAGAGCGACCCCAAAGCCCTCCTAGTGGGGAAACGCTACTACGACCTTGTCAACTCCCTGCGCCCCCAACTGGCGCCTGTGCACCACTTCATTGCCCTGGAGGGCCCCTATCAAGACTGGCACCTTTACGACGCCCTGCTGGAGGGGGCCGAGGCCCAGGAGTTCTTCCCCGAAGGGCAGGATGAAGACCTGGTGGTGCTTATGTTCACGGCGGGCACCACCGGCACCCCCAAGGGGGTGATGCTCACCCACAACAGTTTCTCCTCCTACATCCTGAACAATGTGGACCCCGCTGACCCGGAGACAACGGAGAAGAACATCCTCACAGTGCCCCTGTATCACATCGCAGGCCTGCAGGCGGTGATGGCGGCGGTGTATGGGGGGCGCACCCTGGTCATCCAGCGCCAGTTCGAGCCTGTGGAGTGGATGGAACTGGTGCAGAGGGAGCGGGCAGACAGAGCCATGATGGTGCCCACCATGCTCAAGCAGCTGATGGACCACCCATCCTTCCACAAGTTTGACCTCTCCAGCCTCAAGGTGATTACCTATGGTGCAGCCCCCATGCCCCTGGAAGTCATCAAGCGCGCCCTGCGGGAGTTCCCCAACACCCGCTTCATCAACGCCTTTGGGCAAACCGAAACAGCGGCTACCATCACCATGCTACCCCCCGAAGACCACATCATCCCCCCGGGCCTCCCCCCCGAAGAAGAGGACAAGCGCCTGAAGCGCCTTACCTCCATTGGCAAGCCCCTACCTGATGTGGAGGTGCGGATCGTGGACGAAAATGGGAACGAGGTGCCCCCTGGGGTGGTGGGAGAGATTGTGGCGCGAGGACCCCGCCTGATGAAGGGTTACTGGAAGCAGGAGGAGGCTACCAAACAGACCATCCGTGGGGGGTGGCTCTACACCGGAGACCTGGGCTACCAGGACGAGGAGGGCTACATATATCTGGCCGGGCGGGCCAAGGACTTTATCAAGCGCGGTGGGGAGATGATCTCCCCAGAAGAGGTGGAGCAATGCCTTATGTCCCACCCAGCAGTGGACGACGCCGCCGTTATCGGCGTCCCAGATGTGGACTGGGGTGAACGGGTGCGGGCCATTGTGGTGCTGAAGCCTGGCGCCAAGGCCACCGAAGAGGAGTTGATCGAGTTCTGCCGCCAGCGTATGGCCAGTTTCAAGAAGCCCGAATCGGTGGTGTTCGTGGAGGAACTGCCCCGCAACCCTATGGGCAAGGTGCTGAAGCGGGTGCTCAGGGAACAGTTCGGCCAGCCGATAAAGGCCAAGCCCTAGCCCGCATCGGGTGCCCCTACCCCACCACCCTTATGGGCTGCCCTGTCAGCCATGCCCGAATGTTCTCCACCAGCATGTCCAACCCCGCCTGGCTCGCCTCGGGTGTCATCCCCCCAGTGTGGGGCGATAGCACCACGCTGTCCAGCCCACAGAAGGGGTGGCCCGGCGGCAGAGGCTCCCGCCCATACACATCCAACCCCACCCCACCGATACGCCCCTGGGCCAGCAGGTCGGCCAGCGCCTCCTCGTCCACGATTGGGCCACGGGCTGTGTTTACCAGGATAGCAGTAGGCTTCATCATCTCCAGAAGGCGTCGGCTCACCAGCCCTCGGCTCTCCGGCGTCAGGCGCAGGTGGATGCTCACCGCATCGCTCTGCCGGAAGAGGTCTTCCAGCGGCAGGAACTCCACCCCCAGGGCATGCGCCCGCTCCGGCGTGGGGCGGAAAGTCCACGCCACCACCCGCATCCCCAGGCACCTCCCCAGCGAGGCCACCCGCTCCCCAATGGGGCCTAGCCCCACTACCCCTAGCATCTTCCCCGCCAGTTGAATGCGGTAGCCCCTCTCCCCCCAGCGTCCCTGGCGCACCAGACGGTCGTGGTGGGCCACGCGATTCGCCACCGCCAACAGAAGGGCAATGGCCAGTTCCGCCACGCTCTGGGCCGAATAGCCTGGGGTGTTGGTAACGGTAATGCCTCGCTGTCGGCAAGTCTCCAGGTCAATGTGGTCCACCCCAATGCCAAACACGGCGATATGGCGCAGGTGGGGGCAGGTATCCAGCACCTGCGCTGTGAACTTACTGGATGCGCGGATGTTGACGGCGATGTGGGCGTCCCGCAGGCGCTGGGCCAGAGTGGCCGGGTCGTGTGGAAGGGTATTGTATATCGTGAGGTCCCCCAACTCCCTCAGGGCCTGTTCGGCGCGAGAGCCTTTGAGGGCCGGCGGGGCATCGTCAGGGGCAACTATGCGGGGCCTTACCGCTTCCATCCCACTATGATGTCCCGTGGACCGTGGAGGAGTCGGACGGAGAAATCGGTGAAACCCACCTCACCCAGCCACTGCTGGTATTCGCTGGCGGTGTGCTCCTCGCCACCCGTGGACACCAGGTCGTGGAGGTTCAGCAGGGCGGTGAGCAGGGGGCCTGTGCGGTTCTCATCCAGGAGTTTCTCACACACCAGGATGGCTCCCCCGGGCTGTAACACCTCGTAGCAGTTGCGGAGCACCTGGCGGGCCTGCTGGGGAGATAGGTCGTGAAGCACCCACCCCAAAGCCACCACATCGGCACTGGTTGGCATGGTCTCCTTGCGGAAAAAGTCCCCCTCCACCACAGAAACACGGTCAGCCACACCGTGCACCTCCAGATTCTCCCTTGCCACGGCTGCCACCAGAGGCTGTTCCAGGACAATAGCACGCAGGTTGGGATAGCGCTGAACGGCCGCAATGCACAGGGCACCCGAGCCTCCCCCTACATCTAGCAAGAGGCGGTGGGGGGAGAAATCGTAGGCCTTTACAATCTCCCGGGCGGTGGGCAGGGTAAGGGTAATACCCTGGACAAAGGCGCGCAGGCGCTGGGGGTCTGCAGCCAGGGCTTGGAAGAGGTCAAAACTGGGGCCAAAGACCTGCTTCACCCGCGGGCTGTTCTCTCGTATAGCGTCTGGCAGAAACTCCCACAGCCTCCAGTGGAGGCGCGCCATGTGCTCCACCGGCCCACCCAGGTAGGTGGGGCGGTCCTTCACCAGATAGGTCTCCGCTTCCAGGGTGTTGGCATAGCGTCCGTTCTCCTGGCGCAAGAGCCCCAGGGCCACCAGAGCGTTCAGGAGGCGCTCCAAAGCCCTCGGATGCAGACGCATTCGGTAGGCCAGGACCTCGGCGCTGGCAGGGCCTTTAGATAGTTCGTCAAAGACGCCCAACTCCACGCCAGTGAAAAGGGCCCTGGACACCCAGAACCCTATGAGCATCTGCTGGACGCGGTCGGGGGGTGGGGTGGAGCCTTCGGTCATCCCTCACCTCCTTCCCCTTCTCGGCGCACAGCCCCCACCTCCCGGCGTAGGGTGTCAACCACCTCCAGGAGGGCCTGCTCCACCTCTTCGGCGGTAAGGGTGTGGTGAGGCGAATGGAAAGCGACGCGGTAGGCCAGGGAGCGCTTGCCCGCAGGGACTGGCGGCCCCTCGTAGACATCAAAGAGCACGCACTCCGCCACCAGGGGATGCTGTAGGATAGTCTGTGCGACCTTTTGGGCGGGCACATCCCGCCCCACCACCACGGCTAAATCCCGCCGGGCGCTGGGGAAGCGGGGCAGGGGCTGGAAACGGCGCGCCTGGGGCGGACGAGCGCCCACAACGGCCCCCAGGGAGAGTTCAAATAGCGCAACAGTAAGCCCTCCCAGGTCAAAACGCTCCAGCACCTGGGGATGCACTTCCCCCACCATGCCCAGGGGCCTCTCCCCCACCAGGATGCGGGCGCACCGCCCCGGCAGGAAGAAGGGGTCATCCCCTGGGGTGAAGGAGGGGGTAAGGCCCACGCCACGAAGCACCTCTTCCACAACGCCCTTGGCGTCGTAGAACCCCAGGGTGCCTTCCCCTTGTAGCCAGGACAGAGGCGCACGGGGGCCAGCCAAAAGCCCTATGGCTATCTCCTCCTCTTGTGGGAGGTCGCCCGGGCGGGGCAGGTAGGCTTTGCCTATCTCAAACAGGCGCAGAGGCCCTTCGGCGTGGGGGCGGTTGGCGGCTGCCGTCCGCAGGAGGCTGGGGCGCAAGGTGGTGCGCAGGTAAGCCAACTGGGGGGTGAGGGGGTTGGCTACACGCAGGGCCTGCTCCGGCGAAGCACCTACTTTCTCCAAATCTTCACGCCCCACCAGGGAGTAAGTGATGATCTCCTGCATACCACACTCCACCAGCAGGTCCCGCACCTTCTCCTTGCACTCCCGCTGTGGGTCGGGCTGGTAAGGGGGGATGGGGGTAGAAAGGGTGGTGGTGGGGAGTTTTTCATAGCCCAGTATGCGGATGACCTCCTCCACCAGGTCGTCTTCTATGGAGATATCGCTTCGCCAGAAGGGGGGAAGCACCTGGATGGCATCATGCTCGGCATAGGATACCTGGAACCCCAGGGCTTGCAGGATCTGGCGTGCCTGGGGGAGGGGCACCTCCATCCCTAGCACCTTACGGAGCCGCTGGGCGGTGAGGCGCAGGGTATGCCCCTGTGTGCGCCCCGGCCACACATCGGCAATGCCCGGCGCGGCCGTCCCCCTGGCCACCTGGAGAATCAGTTGCACTGCACGGCGCAAGGCCACAGGGGGCAGATGGGGGCGCAGGCCCTTCTCAAAGCGGGAGGAGGCTTCAGTGCGCAGTTTCAGGGCCTGGGAAGTGCGCCGGGTGTTGAAAGGGTCAAAGGCGGCGGACTCCAGCAATATGTTGACGGTCCTTTCGGACACCTCGCTATTGGCTCCGCCCATAATGCCCGCCAGCCCCACGGCCCTCTGGGCATCGGCGATAACCAGCATAGGCGGTGCCAAGCGGCGCTCTTGACCATCCAGGGTAACCAGCGTCTCCCCTGGGCGTGCCTGGCGCACAATAATGGTGCGCTCAATAAGGGTGTCGTAGTCAAAGGCGTGGAGAGGCTGGCCATATTCCAGCATCACATAGTTGGTAATATCCACCACATTGTTAATAGGGCGTTGGCCAGCCCTCTGCAGGCGCTCCTGAAGCCAGCGAGGGGATGGCCCGATACGCACGCCCCGAATTAGGGCCGCCGTGTAGCGCGGGCAAAGGGGAACATCCCACACCTCTATACGCGCCAGGCGCTCTATCCCCTCGCCCTCGGTAGGATAGGAGAGGTCAGGCATGCGCACCGCCTGGCCGGTGAGGGCACCCACCTCCCACGCCACCCCCAGGATAGACAGGGCATCGGGGCGGTTGGCGGTAACCTCTATCTCCAGGATAGTGTCGCCCAGAGCCTGGGCCAGGGGGGCGCCTACAGTGGCATCGTCTGAGAGCACCAGGATGCCGGTGTGGTCCTCCCCCAGGCCCAGTTCC
>JBKBKV010000011.1:25495-27384 GCA_046294495.1 Dehalococcoidia bacterium
AGCGCCTCTGCTCGTCTATGCCGTCAAAGGCGGTGTAACTGTCCTGCTCCGGGTCCATACCTTTGGAGACGATGAGCACATCAGGGGGCAGACGCAGATTGGGGTGGAACTGGGCTCCCCAGGTGCCCTGAACGCAGTGGACGGGCCAAACGCCTCCGAAGGGTTTGAAGTGGCGGGTCTGGGGGGGGTGCCAGTCCCGGGAGGCAATTACAGGGTAGCCCAAGCGCTGGAAGAGGGCGATGTAGGTGTTCAGCACCGGCACCACCGAGTCCCCGCGTGGGACAGGGAGCGCCCCTCCCGGGCAGAAGTCGTTCTGCACATCTACCACCAGCAAAGCCACATCGGGCATATATCCCACCTCCTATCCCGTGTGCTCTGGGAGCCAGCCCCAGGGGCGTGGGCCCCAGTCCAGGGGCACCACCTCTCCTGCCCGCACACACAACATCGGCACAAGGGCCTGCTCTCCCTCCAGGGTCTCCCCTTTTGTGTCCCGAAACAGGAAACGCCCCGTTACCAGGCGCAACACCGTTATATCTGCCTCCCTACCTAGCGCCAGGCTCCCCTGCCGGTCGGCCATACCAACGGCGCGGGCAGCGTTGGCCGTTACCATGCGCACCACATCCTCCACAGAGAAACCCAAGGCCAAGAACTTGGACATAATCTCGGTGAGGGAGCCCACAGTGGTCTGCCGGCCTGGGAGGGTCATATCGGTGGAGATGGTGTGGGGAATAACCCCCTGCTCCAGGAGCCTGCGAGCGCTGATGAAGGAGAAGTTCATTCTCCCGTGAGCCGTGTCCAGACACACGCCTCTGACCACAGCCTCTTTCACCTCCGGCCACGCCCTACCCTGGCCATCCAGCAGGCCACCGGGGTTGCCGGTGAAGGCATGGGTTACGATATCTCCTGGGCGCAGGAGGTTGAGCATCTGGCGCGTTACCTGGGGGTCTACCTCACCTCCAGGGTCGCCGATGTGCACCATAAGGCGGGTGCCTGTCTCCTGGGCGGCGCTAAGGGCGCGGCGGACGGCTTCCACCCCCAATGAAGCCACCCCAGGCCCCACCAGGCGCAGTTTCACCCCTTGCACCACAGGACGCCCCTCCTGGATGGCACGGACAGCCGCCGCTGTATCGGCATCCTCGGGTGTGCGAATTTCAGGCATGGTGGCCAGGCCCGTGCGGGAGATGTGGGTCAGGGCCAACAGGCGCGTCTTGGCACCAGGGGCCACCAGGCGCACCAGACCTCCCACCGTATGGGAACCACCAGAACCGGCGTCCACCACCGTGCACACACCGCTATACACCCCGGCGATGTCCGGGTCTATGCCCCCTGGCGTTGCCCCCGGGTAGACATGGGTATGGATGTCTATCAGACCTGGCACAACCAGGCAACCGACCACTCGCACAGTGCGCCGGGCCTGCCCTTCGGGGATATCGGCCTGCACAACGGCGATACGCCCCCCTGCCACCGCCACATCCAGGCGTTGCCGTAAGCCCTGGCCGGGGTCCAACACCTCGCCCCCTTTCAGAAGCAGGTCGTATTGCGCTGTGGGGGGTGCAGTGGTAATGCTCGCCTCCTTACCTATGCGGTGTTGGTCCCTCTGACTTCAACCCTCACCCTCGCCAGGGAGGGATGCACCGCTCTGGGCAAAGCGCTCCAGCCCAAAGGGAGCGATGGGCACATCAGTGTGCCCCTGGGTAATGAGGTCGGCTATGGCCTTGCCCATGGCGGTGCTCAGCAGGATGCCCTTGCGCCCTGCCCCCCCAGCCACATATGCCCCTTCTAGCCCCGGCACCTGCCCGATGATGGGCAGGTTGTCGGCCGAAAGGGGGCGCAGGCACGCGGTCTGGAGCACCACCTGGGCCTCCCCTAGACCAGGGAGCACGCGCAGG
>JBKBKV010000011.1:27483-33121 GCA_046294495.1 Dehalococcoidia bacterium
GGGCGCTCGTCAAAGCCCACATCCTCTTCCGTGGTGCCCACCCAGGTAAGGCCGTCGGGCTTGCTGGCGGCGTAGGCGATGCCCCACCACAGGTCAGCGGCCAGGGGTGGGCCGTGCTGGCGCAGGCGCAGGATTTGCCCCTTCAGGGGGCGCACAGGGATAGGGATACCCAGCCATGCCACCAGTCCCATCCACGGGCCCAAGGCCACTACCACAGTATCACAGGGGATAGTCTCTCCTGTGCGCAAGCGGACGCCCTGCACTCGTCCCTTCTCCACCGCCAACCCCACAGCCTCACCGTGGCGTAGGCTTCCCCCAGCGCGCTCTATACCTTGCGCTAGGGCCAGCGCGAACTTGTAAGGGTCCAGCATAGCCGAATCTTCATTAGCCACACCTCCCCGCAGATGGGGTGTGAGGCGTGGCTCTATGGCGAGGGCCTCCTGGGCGTCCACCCAGCGCACGCGGAAGCCGTGCTTGGCCTGCCAGGCGAAGGTGTGGCGCAGGTCCCGCTCCCATTCCTGGGTAAGAGCCAGGTGCAGGGAGAGGGTCAGGCGGAAGTCGGTCTTGACCCCCGTCTCCTCCTGCAAGAGGGGGTGAAGGGCACGGTGAAGGTCAAAGGCGACACGGGTAATGGGGTGGTAGGCGTCGCCGTAGGGGAGAACGCCCTCGGCAGGGGCCAGCCCCCCCAGGGCGAAGCCCGAGGCATGGCTCGCCAGGGCGTCCCGCTCCACCAGGATAGGGCGGACGCCTCGGCGGGTAAGGTAGTAGCCTGTAGCACAGCCGGCCACTCCAGCCCCTAGAATAACCACATCGTAGCCAGAGGTGGGCATAAAGACCTCCTGATGGGTATTGTAGCAGGAGGGTTAGGCTCCCCAGCAGAGGGTGTAGTGGGCCAGGAGAGCGCTACCGCCCTACACAACCCCAAATCTCTTCTATTGGAGGGCACGGCTCTTTTCAACCATCCCTCCGATAACTCACTCCCCCTGGTAACGACCTCCTGACGCAAAAACCTTACGCCCTTGACAGAGCCGCTCAAGGGAGTGTTAGCATAAAGCCTTAGCACTTTCCGCCTTGCGTAAAATAGTAAAAAAGAAGGAGACATGTGTCTTCCCAAGATAGGCCTCTCTCACCCCCTGGGGCCGCCCATCGGGCTCCAAAGACGCCCCCCCTGATCAGACGGAACCTGTTGCTCATTACCCTATCCCAGGCCCTGGTGGGGGTAGGGTTCCAGATGGTTCCTGCCCTCACCCCCCTAATGGTGGTGGCCCTCTCCGGCTCCCCGGCCCTGGCCGGGATAGGCGTCAGCATCCTGGGGGCCAGCCGCTTCGCTGTGGGCTACCCCTTCGGCAAACTGACCGACACCGTAGGGCGTCGCCCTGGCCTGGCTCTGGCTATAGGAGTAGGGCTTATAGGCTCTCTCTTTGTAGGCCTGGCCATGGCGCGCGGCTCATTCCCACTCTTGATAGGGGCGCTTATGGTGTTTGGCATGGGGATGGGCGCCGCCCAGCAGATACGCCTGGCGGCCGCTGAGATGTTCCCCGCCAGACGCCGCGCTGAGGGGATAGGCTTTGTGTTGACCGGCTCTCTAGTGGGGGCGCTCCTGGCCCCCCTTGTGGTGCGAGTCGCCCAGAGGACTTCGGGAGGCCTGGGCATGGATGCGCTGGCGCTACCCTGGCTCCTGGTCACTCTGGCCTTGGCACCAGCCCTATTGGCCCTCCTCTTCGTGCGCCCGGACCCCAAGGCCATTGCCACACATCTTGAGCGTTACTGGCCTGGGGAGAAACCTGCTGCCCCCGTGCACCCTTCTACCCCCAGCGACGGGTTCCTGGACTACTTTAGGCGCTATCCCACCCTGGTAGCCTTTGTGTGTAGCATGGCATCCCAGGGCAATATGGCTATGATTATGGCCCTCACCACTCTGGCTCTGAACCACCACGGCCACTCCACCAGCGCCATTTCTGTCTCGGTGTCCATTCATGTGGTGGGGATGTTCGGCTTCTCCCTTCCCTTGGGACGTCTGACCGACAGGATTGGGCGCAGGGTGGTGCTTCTCCTCGGGGTGGTCATCGCCGCGGCAGGCTCTGCCCTGGTGCCGATAAGCCCCAATTACTGGGTTATCACAGCGGGGACCTTCCTGGTGGGGTTGGGGTGGTCTTTCATAAATGTGGGAGCCACAGCCTTAATCGCCGATGTGGTGCACCCCGACGAGCGGGGGCGTGCCATAGGCGCCAACGATACCTTCAGCAATGCTACGGGCATCTTTCTGCCCCTGATTATGGGGGTTACCGTTGCCCGTCTGGGGCTGGGAGCACTGGGGATGGTAGGGGTAGGGATGATGGTGCCAGCGCTCCTGTTGACCTTGCGCCTGCGGGAGAGCCACCCCAAGGCCATCCCTGCCCTCGCAGGAGGCAGTGGCGATAAAAAGCAGGCCACTATAACTACCCAGTAAAAGGCTGTGCTCTCGTCCAGAAACATTTGCGACAGCCCTAGCGGTGGGAGCAGGGGCCGACCCCAATGTGCCACCCTGGAGTGGGATGCACTTATAACGCCGTTGAACAAATACACGCCCTTGCAAAAGGCACAAGGGTGTGCTATATTTACAGATGCTGGCAAGAGAGGTCAACCCAGCCCCAAAAGGCCCCGGTGACCTCCCCTGTGCCAAGTGTAATTGAGAGGAGGTCACCTCGTGGCCTATAGCGACCGAACCCTTACCTGTGTAGAATGCGGGAACCCGTTCACCTTTACCGCTGGTGAACAGGAGTTTTACGCCTCTAAGGGCTACCAGAACGAGCCTAAGCGGTGCCCCACCTGCAGGGCCTCTCGCAGGGCCCGCAACGGTGGAGGAGCGTCGCGGCAGACTTACACTGCCGTTTGCGCCCGGTGCGGCCAGCCTGCCCAGGTGCCGTTCCAGCCCCGCAGCGGACGGCCTGTTTACTGCTCGGACTGCTTCAGCCTGATGCGCGGCCAGTCCCGCTAGCACACTAGCGCCATCGCAGCCGAGGGGGCCTCTCCACGAGGCCCCCTCGGTGGTTCCCGCTCCACTTTCCACCACCCCCCGAGGGTTTGAGGACATCCAACCCCGAAAGAACTGGGCAAAGCCCCCTCGGCTTCGCCCCTGTTCCTGCGCAGGAAAAGTGGGGAAACACCCGCAAGGTCTTTACGAAGCCCCTCCCCTGTGCTACACTAGGTTCCAGTTTGAGGGAGTGGAGGTTTAGAGCATCGCTAGGGAGCACCGGGTCAACGAGCAAATCCGTGTCCGCGAGGTGCGGGTTATCAGCGAAACAGGCGAGCAGATGGGCATAATGCCCACTCGCCAAGCCCTGGAACTGGCACGAGAGCGGGGCCTGGACCTGGTAGAGGTAGCCCCACAAGCGGTTCCTCCGGTCTGTCGGTTGATGGATTATGGCAAGTTCCGCTACCAGCAGGCTAAGCGGGAACGGGAGGCTCGCAAAGCCCAGAAAGAGATAGAAGTTAGCGAAATCCGCGTTCGCCCCCGTATTGCCGAGCACGACCTCCAGGCCAAAATAAGGCGTATTCGGGAGTTCTTGGAGGAAGGGGACAAGGTAAAACTCACTGTAATGTTCCGTGGCCGGGAACTGGGGCGCCCAGAGCAAGGCCTGGCTCTCCTCAAGAATATGGTAGAGCAGGTGAAAGACCTGGGCAGGATAGAGACGCCCCCCGCAATGGAGGGGCGCTTCCTTTCCCTGGTGCTGGCCCCGCTACAGAAACGGGAGGCGCGGCCACCCAAGGCCGCCCGGGAGATGGCACATGCCCAAGAAAGCACCTAGAATGAAACTCAAGACCCACCGAGCCGCCTACAAGCGCTTCTGGATAACGGCGTCGGGGAAAGTGCTTCGTAGCAAGCAGATGGGCAACCACCTGCGACGCAACAAAGCACCCCGCACCAAGCGCACCTACCACCAGAAACTCCCCGTGGCCCCGGTAGACACTCGCCGTATCCGTGCCCTACTCCCCTACAGTGCCCCCTAGGGGGAACACCCATCCCGTCCTGAAGGAGCATACCTATGAGCCGTGTCAAAAGGGGTGTTGTCAAACACCGCAGGCACAAGAAGGTCATGGAGCAGGTGAAAGGGCACTATTCGGCACGCAGGCGCCACTACAAGCGTGCCCGTGAGTCCCTGATCCACGCTCTGGACTACGCCTACCAGCACCGGCGGGAGCGTAAAGAGGATTTCCGCAGCCTGTGGATCGTGCGTATTGGGGCAGCCTCCCGTGCCCTGGGCCTGCCTTACAACCTCCTTATAAGCGGGTTGCGCAAAGCAGGGATACGCCTAAACCGCAAGGTGCTGGCCGACATGGCTGTGCGAGACCCGAGAGCCTTCGCCCAAGTCGTCGCTCAGGCGCGTGCCGCCCTGGCTCCGGCCTCTACCGAAGCGCCTGGATAGCCTGACCCTGAATTGCAAGCAGGCGCTGGATCCCTTGCTCCCCCAGGGCCAGCAAGCGCTCCAAGGTAGAGCGTGAGAAGGGGGCGCCCTCTGTGGCGCTGTGCACCTCTATCAGTTCCCCGCGCTCATTCATCACCAGGGTGCAATCCACCTGGGCGCGGAAGTCCTCCTCGTAGCAAAGGTCCAGGAGCAGGTCGCCGTCCACCAACCCCACACTCACTGCGGCCACCGCCGAACGGATAGGCAAAGTGTGGAGCACATCCCGTTTCAGCAGGTTCAAGAACGCCTGGTAGAGGGCCACATACCCCCCAGTAATGGCGGCGGTGCGTGTCCCCCCATCGGCCTGTAGCACATCGCAGTCCACAATAAAGGTGCGCTCTCCCAGAGCCTCCAGGTCTACACCTGCCCGCAAGGCACGCCCGATGAGGCGCTGAATCTCGGAGGTGCGCCCACGCTCACGGCCCTGCACATCCCGAGGTGTGCGGGTCAGGGTAGAGCGGGGGAGCATGGCATATTCCGCCGTTACCCACCCCCGCCCCATGCCCGTCAGAAAGGAGGGCACCCGTTCCTCCACCGAAACGGCACACAGAAGGCGGGTATTGCCCATCTCTATAAGGACCGAACCTTCAGCATACAGCAGGTAGCCAGGCACGATGCGCACAGGGCGCAGGTCATCGGGGGCACGCCCATCAATCCGCACAGCCATAAGGCGGTTACCCCTTCTCTCGGGAAAAATAAGGTGGCTTCTTTTATCCTATCCTGGAACCCGCCCTTTAGGGAACCCCTGGCTTCACCTGAACCCACACACGCCCCTGCTCCGCCGTTACCTTTAGCCAACCACCAGGGGGAACCTCCCACATCTCCCTTCCAGCCATCGCCACCAGGTATGCCCCTGACGGCCCACGACCCCGGTAGATGAGCATAGACGCCTCCTCTCCGCCCCCAGCCCACGGACTGCCCTTCAGACGCAAGACGACACGCCCCCAAAGGATGCGGAAGACAGGGGTGGGCGTTACCTCTTCCACTTCCAGCCCCAGGCCTCCTCGCAGGTCTGCCAAAACACCCTTCTGCAACGGCAGGGCACTGGACAAGCCATCACCCGAAGGCACCGCCACAACTCTGTCCACGGTGTAACGCCGAAACACCTCCAAGGCCGCTGGCACACCCCTGGGAGCACTTACCACAAGTAAGGAGACGCGTCTCTCCCAGAAAGGGAGGTGCGCCCCCAGGGC
>JBKBKV010000011.1:33219-41608 GCA_046294495.1 Dehalococcoidia bacterium
TGCGTAGCACAGGACGCGGGCCTGGCCCTGCTGTGGCCACCACCACCTGCCCACGGGGGCCATACAGCACCCATGACCCGTCCGGAAAGGCCTCCAGCACCAGGCGGTGAGAAGACACCTGCAAAGCGGCACTCCACATTAAGACTGCAACTACCCCCAATAGGGGGAAAGCACCCCATAAGGCCAGGGGACGCCCACCAGCCCATTGGGGTATGGCCTCTAGCAAAAAAGGCCAGCCCCGCAAAAGGGCCAGCACGGTGTAAAACCCCCACACCCACGGCCCAATGCCCTGCACCGAGAGGGAGGCCCAAGGAACCTGCGCCAGCCAGGCGCTAGGGAGGCGAAGGCCGGCCAAGACGACCCAGGTAGGCCAGGCGATGAGGCTCCCTAATGGCTCCCACGCTAGCCCCAAAAGCGCAGTTACCCCGCTCAACACCAGAGCAGGCAGGAGCAGGGGGAGAGAGAGGAGGGTAGACACTACCCCCAGCACCGGGAGACGCTCAAAGGTCAGAGCAGCCAAAGGCACCGCCCCCAGGGAGGCGCCCAGAGAGAGGGCCACATTCCTCGCCAGAGCCGACAGCCAGGGCCTCCCCTTCTCCCAACGAGCGATAAGGCGGTGGAGTAGGGCCTGGAGAGGCATCCCCAGGGCAACCAGCCCCCCCATTCCGGCCACGCTCAATTGAAATGAGGCCTGCCCCAGGAGGCTGGGCGACAAACCGGCCATCACCCCTACTGTTACGGCGAGAGAGGCCAAAGGCGCATAGGGCCGCCCTACCGCCCGCGCCCCCAGCGCCACGCTCCCCATCATTGCTGCCCGCACCACAGGTGGCCCCAGGCCTGCCAATACGGCATATCCCCAAAGGCCTACCAGGGGCACTCCCAAGCCCCATGCCCCCCGCCCCACAAAGGCAAAGGTCAAGGCCTCCAGAATGCCTAAAACCAGGGCCACGTGCAGGCCAGATACCGCCAGCAAGTGGGCTGTCCCCGCCTGGCGGAAGGCATCCCATTCCTCAGGGAGCATGTCGCCACGGATACCCAGCAGAAGCGCCTGCCCCAGCCCTGCATCGGGCTGGTGGATGGCACGGCGCAAAGCCAACGCCAGCCTCCAGCGCAAGCGGTCTGCCGCCGCCAGGAAGCCACCGCCACCCTGGAGCAGAGATGCCTCGGGGAAGCGGAGCACCCCCACCACACCCTGGTGAGACAGGGCACGGCCCACCCCCCCTTCAGGGAGAGGATGCACCCGCCCCGATAGGTAAAGGCGGTCGCCCCGCTGGACGGGAGGCCAGCGCTCCCCTCCCCCTTCGGGAGGTGCCCCCAGGTAGACCAGCACCTTGTGGCCCACCCGCAAGGGGCCAGAGGCTACCTCCGCTTTACCCGTAAAGCGCCACAAGCCCCCTATCTGCTCTGGGGGGCCAGCGGTTACCACAAGGCCAACCCCTTGCCCTGGGGGTGGAATGGAAGGGGCAGGAGCGGGTGTTGTGAAACTCGCCCGAAGGAGGCCCAGTCCTACAGCCCCCAGCACCAGGGCAGGGGCAAGGGGGCGACGAAGCAGGGCCAGCAAAGCCCCTAGGGGGAAGCCCCAAGCGGCCACCAGCAGGGCACCCGTCCACGGCACTGGGGCCGCCTGCCCCCATATCAGCCCCGCTGTCCACCCCACTGCTACCCACGCCGCAACCCATGCCCCGAGCCCCATCCCTCACCTCACTGTAACCAGGGGACGCAAACGCTCCAGCGTCTTTGGGCCAATGCCCTGCACCTTCAGGAGGTCATCAACCTGGGTAAAGGGGCCATAGCGAGTGCGGAACTCCACTATGCGCTGGGCCAGCACAGACCCGATGCCCGGCAGCGCCTCCAAAGCCTGGGCGTCTGCTGTGTTCAGGTCAAGTAAGGTGCTGTCCTTTGCAGAGATGGTTACTTCTTGGGCTTGGCCTCCCCGTCCTGCCAAGGGGACCGTTACCTTTTCCCCGTCAGACAAGGGTCTGGCCAGGTTCAGTTGCTCCAGGTCCGCGCCCTCCAACGCCCCGCCGGCAGCGGCCAGGGCATCCCCCAGGCGCGCACCCTGGGGTAGAATGTAGCGCCCGGGTTTGGCTACAGCCCCCACTATATGCACCTGCACAACGGATTGGGGGGTAGGTGTAGGCAGTAGCACCTCCACCCCTTCGGGACGAGCCGAGCGCACTACCAAAGTCACCGCCCCAGCCACCGCCAGGAGGAAAAGCCCCAAGAGCACTACCTGGGCAAGGCTTTCCCATCCATGCTGATCCCTCGCCATGCCCGCCTCCTCGCATTAGACTGGTTCCCGAGCCAAGGTAAGGCCCCAAACGCCTCCCGCCCCTGCCCCCTTCAGCGCTACTGCACAGGCATCCAGTGTAGCCCCACTTGTGCATACATCGTCCACCAGCAACACGGCCACACCCCCCATCTCCTCCTCGGAACATGCGAAAGCACCCCTGACCTCCTCCTGGCGAAGCCTAGCCGATGGCAGGGTAGCCGAGGGGGTGCCGGCGCGGCGCCGAACAAGCAGGTTCTCCTCCAGAGGGAGCCCCAGACCCTGGGCTACACATCGGGCGAGGAGCGCGGCCTGGTTATACCCCCGTTCCTTCAGGCGAAGGGGATGAAGCGGCACCGGCACCACAACCTGGGGGAGGCAGGCCATGCCTAGAGCCGTTGGCACCAGCATGGCCCCTAGCACAGGCCCCAAGCCCCAGACCCCCCGATATTTGAGGGCGTGCACTGCGCGCCGTATAGGCCCGTCCAGGAGGAAAACAGAGCGGACACCATCCAGCGCCTGGAGATATGTGCACTTGCCGCACCATCGCAGGGAGGGGTTCCGCAGAGGCGCAGCACACCGCTGACAAAAGGGGGCTTCCAAGCGTGAGCTGGCCTCCAGACACCGCGTGCAGAGCAGTGCTCCCCCACGCCCACACCCGACACAGTGCTGGGGTGCCACCAGGTCGGCAGCCGCTCTCCACAACGCGGCGAGAGGCACGCGCCCCCTTTTCCCCACAGGTTTATGTAAATAACAAGTTTTATACTATTACTAGGTCGAGGCGTTGTCAAACACCTGGGAACCGTCGCCGTAGATGACAACTCGCTCGCCCTCCGCAATCCAGAGGAGCCATCGCTCCGGCGACGAGGAGTTTTATCTACCCTTCCTGCCCCTGATGAGGGACACCCAGGACCTGCTGATTGGGGCGGCGGGGTGGCTCTACTTCTACAACCCGGTAAGCCCCCGCTACGGAGAAGGGATGGGAGGCAAAGCCCCCCTGCCCGAGGGGTTTGCCCTCTTTACCATTAGATGGATAGGGGGCATAGGAGCAGCAGGGGTTAGGGTGGCTCGGTGGGGCAACTACGCCCCACGGGACACCTCCCCGCGCTCAATGGTATAGATCTCCTCGGTGAAGAGGCGTATGCGGTTCACATCGGATTCGGCCACTAGGATGGAAAGGGCTGGCTCCCTTTCCCGGAAATTACGGATTACCTCGGCCAGTCGGGAAGATAGGGCAGGAGATACCCCTTCCAGGGGTTCATCCAGAAGGAGGAGTTTGCGGGCGGAGAGGAGGCTCCGGGCTAGGGCCACCAGTTTCTGCTGGCCCCCACTAAGTTGGGCGGCGCGGCGCTGGGCCAAGGCCTTCACCTCTGGGAGGAGGGAGTAAATGACCTCCAGCCTCTGCTGTCCCTCTTGCTGTCCCTGGGCCCAGGCGGGGAGGAGGATGTTATCCTGGACGCTCAGGGGGCCGATAAGACGCCGGTCCTCGGGCATGTAACCGATCCCCAGGCGTCCACGGGAGAAAGGGGGTAGACGCAGGAGGTCTTGGCTGTCCAGGAAGATGCCGCCGGCGGCCACGGGAACCAGCCCCATAATGCTCTTGAGGGTGGTAGTCTTCCCGGCGCCGTTGCGCCCCACCAGGCCCACGGTGGCCCCCTGAGGCACCTCCAAGGACAGGGAGCGAAGGATAGTGATCTCACCGATACGCACCGTTAGGTCCTGAACCTTCAGCACCTCACTCCCTCCCCAGGAGGGTCCTGCGGATAGATGGGTCCAAGAGGAAGGCCTCAGGACGGCCGTCGCTTATAACCTTCCCCTCGTGGAAGACCAAGACCCGCTGGGCATACCTCTGGACCACATCCATATCGTGCTCCACGAAGATGGTCGTTACTTTGCTCCTCATCAGCACCGGCACCAGGGTGTCCATGATGGCGAACTTGTCTTTGACGCTGACGCCGCTGGTGGGCTCGTCCATAAAGAGAAGGTGGGGCTGGCGGGCGAAGGAGAGGGCCACATCTAGGAGTTTGCGGGAACCCTCGGAGAGTTGGCTGGCCCAGTGATGAGCATACTTCTCCAGACCGAACTGCGCCAGAAGGCGCAGGGCTTCCTCGACACGCTCTTTATTGTGGAGAGGGGCCCAGAAGGTGGCTCCCTTCCCCTGCCTAATGGCCAGGGCCAAGAGGACATTCTCCAAGACGGTAAGGCTCAGGTAGAGTTGGGGTATCTGGAAAGAGCGGGCCACCCCAAGGTCGGCCACGGCCCGAGGCGATAGACCAGTAATGTCCTGCCCATTATAGCGAACTCGGCCCCGCTCCGGCTTCAAGTAGCCAGTAACCACGTTGAGGAAGGTGGTCTTCCCTGAGCCGTTGGGGCCCACGATCCCCACTACTTCCCCCTCCTCCACAGTAATGGTTACATCCTCGACCGCCCGGACCATCCCGAAAGACTTGGTCAGGTTCACCGTTTCCAGGATTGGGCCCATCGACTCCACCTCCAGACCAAAGGACGGGTCAGGCTCCAGAGGCCGCCGGGCAGGAAGAAGATGATGACTAGCAGGACGATGCCCAGGGTCATCTGCCAGGTATAAGGGGACAACTTGAAGGCGTAGTTGCGCACAAACTCAAAGGCGATGGAACCGACGGCGGGTGCCAGGATGCTGCCAGTGCCCCCCAGGAGGGCCACAAAGACGAACTCCCCAGATTGTGTCCAATAGGAGAACTCCGGGACGATGTGCCCCACGGCGAAGCCGGCCAGGATCCCTCCCACGCTGGCCAGAGCCCCCGCCAGGATATAGGACAAGAAGATGGCCCGCCAAACGGAGGCCCCCATGTATTCCACCCGCACCTCGTTGTCTCGTAGCGCCCGGAGGGTGTAACCCAGGGGAGAGGAGATAAAGCGATAGGCCCCATAGGCCAGGAGAGAGGACACGCCCAAGGTGAAGTAGTAGAAGACGAGCCGGAACTGGCCCGGTGGCAAGGCCACACCTGCCAGGGTAGGTGTGGGTAGGCGCATTCCATCGGTCCCCCCCGTTATCCAGTAGAACTTAAGGAGGAGGGCGTAGAGCACCATGGAGAAAGCCAGGTTGAGGAGGGCGAAATACACATCCCGGTAGCGGGCCAGGAGAAGGCCCAGCAGGGCGCTGACCACCACCCCGGCCACCAAGCCAATGGCCACCAGAGCCACCCCTTCGTGTAACCCAAGGTGTTTCACCGCAAAGCCGGCAGCGTAGGCACCCACCGCGTAGTAGAGGGCGTGTCCGAAGGTAAGCAGTCCCCCCTGCAAAAGGAGCACAATCCCCAGCACGGCCAGGGCCTTGGCCCAGGCCACCGTCAGAAGAAAGACGATCCACTTCGGCAAGTAGAGCGGCACCACTAGGAAGAGCAAGGCTCCCCCCACCGTCAGGAGGAGGGGCAAGCGTGAGATGAAAGCCCACATCGGCTAAATCCTCCGCATTTCCATCAGGCCGAAGAGGCCCTGGGGCCGAAAGAGCAGCACCAGGGCCATAATCAGGAAGATGGCAAACAGGTCCAGTTCAGGGAACAGGTGAACGGCAGCCGCCCGAGCCAGCCCTACCAGGACGGAGCCCAGGGCCGCCCCTCCAATGCTCCCCAACCCCCCTATAGCCACTACCGCAAAGGAGAGGACGATGACCTCAAGCCCAATGCCAGGGACCAAGGAGAGCATGGGGGCAGTGAAGGCCCCACCCAGGGCTGCGAAGATAGCCCCCAGGATAAAGGCGATGGTATAGACCCAGGGCACATTCACCCCCATGGCCAAACTGACCTCCCTATCCGCGATGACAGAGACCAGTATCTTCCCAAAGCGCGTCCCCTTGACCACCATCCACAACAGGCCTCCCGTGGCCAGGGCGATGCCTGTGAGGAGAAAAGGATACTTGGCATAAGAGACGCCACCCAACTTCACCTGCCCCAGGAGGGCATAGGGCTTGTCAGCGAAGATAGGGCTGACCCCCCACGACAGTTTGATTACATCCTCCAGGATAAGGAGGATGGAGAAAGTTATGATCAATTGCACCACGGGCTCCTCCCGATAGATCCGTCGCAGGAAGATACGCTCAATAAAGGGGCCAGCCGTTACCCCAATGAAGATGGCGGCTACCAGGAGCAGCAGATAGGTGAGAATAGGGGTGGCACCTGTGGCCAGGTAGCGGAGGACAAGGAAGGCGCCCATATAGGCCCCCAGGGCGTAGAGGCTCCCGTGGGCCACATTGAGGATGCGCATAACCCCGTAGATGAAGGTGAGGCCCGCTGAGACCAGGAAAAGCCAGGAGGCGTATATCAGCCCGTCCAGGCCGATGAGGACAGCCAGGTGCATCAGACGCGCTCCTTTGTTGAGTAATGCCCCAGCCCCTTATCCTAGGCGTGAGCCTGTTATATACTATACCTCCGCCTATCAAGACCCCCGCGTTGGATACATCGCCTATCCGAGCAGCAGGTTGTGCATCCATATCTGTAAGTGCAGCTCTGGCTCCATCCGATACCATCTTGGGGTATGCACCACCTCCCCAAACAGCGCTGAAGCCCGAAAAGAGGGTCTCACCCATCCCGTGCTTCCCACTAGCACACCCCACCCGCCTTATTTTTATTTAACCCAGGAGCGCTCGCTCCTTTACCGCCGGATGGTTTCAATCCAATCCAGCGTCTTGACCCCGGGCAAGGGGTTCACCTGCTCTGGAGTGAAGACCTTCACCTTCTCTACCGTGGGGAAGCCCCACTTAGAATGGGGCTTGGCAGTGGTGATGCCCCAGGCCGCTTGCTGGATAGCCTGGTGCCCCTCGCCAATAGCCATCTTGATGCGCCCGCTGGGGGAATCGAACTCCAGACCCTCCAGAGCCTTAGCCACCTCCTCTTTGGTAGGCCATCGCCCTGCGGTCTTGATGGCTTTCTCATAGGCTGCCTTGAAGGCAGAAACCGCCTGGGCACCCCGGAAGGCGGGATAAATAGGGAACTCCCCATAGCGAGCCTCAAAATCCTGGATAAACTTCTTGGTGAGGGGGGCCTTTTCGGGGTCCGGGAAGGTGTAAGCGATGTTCCCCCTCCCCGTGATGGCGATTCCCTCTGGGACCTCCTTACCAATGGTGAGGAGGGAGGTCTCCATGGTGGTGAGGAGGACCAGGCTCTGCTTGTGGAGGCCCCGGACGGCCATCTGCTTCACAAAGGCGTCTCCGTGCCCACCCCAGATGCTGGAGTGGACAACATCGGGCTTGGCCGCTAGGAGTTTAGTGATCTCGGCCGAGTATTCCCCCTGATACAGTTTGGGCCACAGTTCCTCCACTACCTTGATATCTGGCTTGAGCTTCAGCATGGTCCGCTTGAAGGCTTCCCAGGAGTCCCGCCCCCAGGCGTAGTCGTCGTTAATGCCAGCGATGGTCTTCACATCGGGCTTGACAGCCAAGACATAGTAAGCGGCGGACACATTATCCATGGCCTGGTGGGCGGAGGTGCGGAAGACATACTTATACTTGCCCTCCTCAAAGAGGCGGCTGGTGCCACAGATATGTATAATAAGGAGGGTCTTCAACTCCTCCGCCACGGGAGCAACGGCCAGGCAGTTGGCGCTGGATGTGTAGCCGATAACGACATCTACCTTCTCATCCAGAACAAGGCGGCGGAATTCGGACACAACCTTGTCCACAGGCCCGGCCTCGTCCAACTGGATATAGCGGATCGGAACCCCGGCGATACCCCCTTCTGCGTTGTATTGGTCCAGCAGGAGTTGCATGGCCCTAAGGGCCGCTGTGCCGAACTTGGCGGCCGGGCCAGACATGAAGTCTACCAGGGCCACTTTCAGTTCCTTGGGGGCGCCGGCCGGAGGGCCC
Source organism: Dehalococcoidia bacterium (assembly GCA_046294495.1). Lineage (GTDB taxonomy): Bacteria > Chloroflexota > Dehalococcoidia > Lucifugimonadales > HRBIN23 > HRBIN23. The sequence goes on from JBKBKV010000011.1 coordinate 41,328, forward strand.
CCCTTGGGGGCTGGGGCCGGGGCGGCCGCAGGACGGCAGGCCAGCCCAGCGAAAAGAAGGAGAACACCGAGGAAGAGCAAAACCCGAGAAAGCGGTCTCCTCATTTCACCTTCCCTCCTGATCTCGCTAGAATCTGCTTTGTTTGTCAAATAACTTTGCTATAGATCATCCTATCATATACACTATATCCCTCTGTCTGTCAAGACCGTCGCCTTGGAGCCACTTTCAACGAGTTTGATGCCCCCGTAGCCATCTGGCCCACGGCCCGCGTAACTGTGATA
>JBKBKV010000012.1:0-28879 GCA_046294495.1 Dehalococcoidia bacterium
ACAGGGGTGGGTGTGGGCGTAGGCGTGGGTGTGGCAGTGGGGGTCGGTGTGGGGGTAGGCGGCACTGGCGTGGCGGTAGGCGTAGGAGTGGGCGTGGGGGTGGGGGTGGGAGTTGGCGTAGGCGTGGGCGTAGGTGTAGGAGGCACCGGCGTGGGCGTAGGTGTAGGAGGCACCGGTGTGGGGGTGGGAGTGGGGGGCACAGGCGTGGGGGTCGGGGTAGGTGTAGGGCTTGTGCACGCCCCTAACACCAGAGCAAGACCCAGCACAAGTCCCAGTAACAAACGCATCGCGCTCCTCCGGCCAGCGATCAATCTCTGGCTTGTTAGCATACCACAAAGGCCGCCTCGCCGCATGTGGAAAAGTGGCCCTCTTTCTGTGGAAAAGTCCCTTCACCTGTGGATATCCCCACGCCTTGCACTTCGCCTAACCAGCCTCCTTAGAGACCCACATCTGCTCCCTCCACACAGCCTATAAGTTTTCTATGATTACACCTACACACGTTCCACACAGTGGCTCAACCCGTGTGTGCTACGCTGTTCCATAGGGAAGTCACACTTACAGCGCCATGGAGACTACTAGGTTCTCTGCAAATGATTGACATAGTAGAGATTAGTGTAAGGGGCGGAGATGGGGGTGATGGGGTGGTGAGTTTCCGACGGGAGCGGTATGTGCCACGGGGTGGGCCAGACGGCGGGGACGGTGGCAAGGGAGGGGATGTTTGGTTGGAGGCCGACGCCTCCGTGGTTAGTCTGCAGGAGTATGCCTTCGGAATGGTGTATCGCGGGGGTGACGGGGGGCATGGGAGCGGGAAACGGCGACGGGGGAGGGATGGTAAGCCTTTGGTGCTGCGGGTGCCTGTGGGGACAGTAGTCTTCCGTCGGGTGGATGGGCACTGGAAACAGGAGGCGGACCTGTCCACACCCGGGGCGCGCTACCTGGCGGCATACGGTGGGCGTGGTGGCAGGGGCAACTGGTGGTGGGTGTCGCCCACCAATCAGGAGCCGCTCTTGGCGGAGGTGGGCGAGCCGGGGGAGGAGGTGCTCCTGCGGCTGGAGGTGAAACTTCTGGCCGATGTGGGTCTTATAGGGAAACCCAACGCCGGGAAGTCTACCCTCCTCTCCCGTATCTCCCGTGCACACCCAAAAGTCGCCCCCTATCCATTTACCACCGTGGAGCCTGTGCTTGGCGTTGTGCGGTGGAAGGGCCAAGAGTTTGTGGCCATGGAGGTGCCGGGGCTGATCCCTGGTGCCCACGCTGGTGCCGGGCTGGGCACCGATTTCCTTCGCCACGCCGAGCGGACGCGTCTGCTGGTGCACCTGGTGGATGGCACCTCCCCCGACCCCCTGGGGGACTGGCGAGCGGTGGAGGAGGAGGTTCGGCTCTACGGGCACGGGCTGACGGCAAAGGCGCGTATCCTGGTGGTCAACAAGATGGACCTCCCTGAAGCGCAGGAAAGGCGGGGAGCAGTGGCAGACGCCTTCACCCGTGTGGGCCTTGTTCCCCTGTTCCTGTCGGCGGCAACGGGAGAGGGGGTAGATGCGCTGCTGGACACCCTGGTTGCGCGGCTTGGGGAGCGGGCCTCACCTGTGGGTGAAAGCCCTGCCCCTGTCTTCCGTCGTCCCCGCCCCCGGGAGGTGCGGCGGGTGAAGAGGGAGGGCCAGAAGTGGCGACTCTGCTGGGGGAGGGCGGAGCGCATCGCCACCCTGCTGGTGCGCCAGAAGCGCCTCTCCTGGAAGGCATTTGCGCAGTTGCGCGCCGAACTGGAGAGGTTGGGGGCGGCGCAGGCCCTTGAGCAGGCCGGCGTGCAACCCGGGGATGGGGTGCTGATAGACGGGCTAGAACTGACCTGGTAGGGCCCCTGCCGGGGAAAGGGGCCTTGACAGCGGAGGGGTGAACGGTGCCGATGGATGTGCCTGTGGGCTTCCCAGGTGCTATAGGCTTCATTGGGGCGGGGAGCCTGGGGAGCGCCCTTGCCGTCGCTTTGTCTGGGGTCGGCTACCCAGTGCGAGCGGTGAACAGCCGAAGCCTTGCCTCGGCCCAGCGCATGGCAGGGCGTCTCCAGGGATGTCGCGTCTTCCCCTCTGCGCAGGGCGTGGCCGACACCTGCGACCTGGTCTTCCTCACCACTCCTGACGACGCCATAGCAAGTGTGGCCGCCTCTGTGAAGTGGCGCCCTGGACAGGGGGTGGTGCACTGCTCCGGGGCGCAGACACTGGATGCATTGGCTCCTGCCAGGGCCTATGGGTCCATGCTAGGCTCCCTGCATCCCTTGCAGACCTTTGCAGGTGGCGAAGGGCCGGAGGTCTTCCAGGGTATCGCCTTCGCCGTAGAGGCTGACCCTCCCCTGCGCCCCATCCTTGAGGGCATAGCGAAGGCCCTTGGAGGATGGCCCATTGCTATCGCCCCCCAGGACAGGCCCCTCTACCACATCAGCGCCGTTACAGTCTGCGGCTTCCTGGCCACCCTTGTGGCACTGGGCGCCGACCTGTGGGGGCGCTTCTCTGCCCCCAGCGACCGCGCCATAGCCCTGAAAGCCCTGCTCCCCCTGGCCAAAGCGACGGTAACGAGCCTGGAGCGTCAGGGTATCCCAGGTGCCCTAACAGGCCCCTTTGTTAGGGGGGATGTGGGCACTATAATGGGGCACCTAGAGGCTCTGGCCAGGTCGGCCCCCCACTTCCGGCACCTCTACTGCCATCTGGGGATAGCCCAACTCCCCCTGGCCCAGGTGAAGGGATGTCTGACAGGTGTGCAGAGAAGCAGGATACAGCGTATACTGGAAAGTGCCCTCGGCACCTCCGAAGGCCCAGGGGGCTGACAGAGGTTTTACACCGGCGACAATGGGCGCTACCCCGCCTAAGGGGAGCGCACCAAGGAGGGCATATGCGCCTTACCATTCGTGACATCCAGGAGATGAAGCGGCGAGGGGAGCGGATCCCTATGCTGACTGCCTACGACTACACCACGGCCAAACTCCTGGATGAAGCCGGCATCCCCCTTATCCTGGTGGGTGATAGCCTGGGACAGGTGGTCCTGGGCTACGACTCCACCATTCCGGTAACCCTGGAGGACATGCTCCACCATACCAAGGCAGTTGTGCGTGGGGCTAGGCGCGCCCTGGTGGTCGCTGATATGCCCTTTATGACCTACGCAGAGCCTGCCCAGGCCCTGGCCAACGCTGCCCGTTTGGTGCAGGAGGCGGGAGCGGGTGTGGTGAAGGTGGAAGGGGGGCGTCGGGTGGCGGAGACGGTGCGCCGCATAGTGGAGTGGGGCATTCCGGTGATGGGGCATATTGGCCTCACGCCCCAGTCGGTGCACCAACTGGGGGGCTACAGGGTGCAGGGGAGGAGCCGAGAGGCCGCTGCCGCTCTCTTGGCCGACGCCCTGGCCCTGGAGGCGGCTGGGGCCTTCGCCCTGGTGCTGGAACTAGTGCCCATCCCTCTTGCCCGGCTTATTACCCAGCGCCTGCGCATACCCACTATTGGTATCGGCGCCGGCCCATTCTGCGATGGGCAGGTGCAGGTGATACACGACATGCTGGGCCTCTACACCGACTTCGTCCCCAAGCACTGCCGCCGCTACGCAGACCTGGCCGGCGTTATTCGTGAGGCGGTATCTCGCTACGGGGAGGAGGTGCGTCAGGGGTCCTTCCCGTCAGAGAAGGAGAGTTTCAGCATGGACGAGGCGCTCCTGGCCGACCTTCAGACCGCGGCCTAGGAGGTCCCCATGCAGGTGGTAGAGAGCGTCCCCGCTCTGCGCGACGCCCTGGCCCCTTTGCCACGCCCCCTGGGGCTGGTGCCCACCATGGGCTACCTCCACCGGGGGCACCTGGCCCTGGTGCGCTGTGCCCGCGTCCGCAACGCCAGCGTGGCGGTAAGCATCTTCGTGAACCCCGCGCAGTTCGGCCCCCATGAAGACCTGGCAAGATACCCGCGCGACCTCCCGCGCGACCTCGCTCTCCTGGAGAAAGAGAGAGTTGACCTGGTTTTCGCCCCACCTGCCGAGCAGATGTATCCTCCCGGCTACGATACCTGGGTGCAGGTGGAGAGGCTGGCCCAGCGCCTGGAGGGGGCCTCCCGTCCGGGCCACTTCCGGGGTGTGTGCACCGTCGTCCTGAAACTCTTCAACCTTTTTCGCCCAGAGCGGGCCTACTTCGGGCAGAAGGATGCCCAGCAGGCCCTGATAGTCCAGCGTATGGCCGCCGACCTGAATACAGGGGTAGAGGTTGTGGTGGTGCCCACTGTGCGGGAGGCCGACGGCCTGGCCATGTCCAGCCGCAATGTCTACCTCAACCCCCAGGAGCGCCAAGCGGCCACGGTGCTCTACCGCGCCCTCTCCCTGGCGCGCACCCTTTATGAGGATGGGGAGCGCAATGCCGAGGTCATACGAGAGCGCATGCGCTCCCTGCTGCAGCAGGAGCCCCTGGCCCGCATAGACTACATCAGCATTGCCAACGCCCAGACCCTGGAGGAACTGGAGCGCCTGGACCGCCCTGCCCTGGTCTCCCTGGCTGTTTTTATCGGTAGCACACGCCTGATAGACAATATTACACTAGGCTAAAGGGGCAGGTCTACACCCATAACATTGGGTGGGAAACGGCGTTTGTTATAAGAGGGTGGGCAATGCTACTTTGCTTGGAGGTGCCCTGTGCTCCGCCACATTCTGACAGTCATTGGGGGGCTTGTGGTGGTGGGCTTCGGTGTCCTGCAGGCTATCCCCTATGGTCGTGGCCATACCAATCCGCCGGTGCAGCAGGAGCCCCAGTGGGATAGCCCCCAGACACGCCAGTTGGTCGTTCGGGCGTGCTACGACTGCCACAGCAACCAGACCGTGTGGCCCTGGTATTCCTACATCGCCCCCGTCTCTTGGCTGGTCTACAAAGATGTGATGGAAGGGCGAGCCAAACTGAACTTCTCTGAAATGCCGCAGAAGGAAGCGCATGAAGCGGCAGAGTCTGTCCAGAAGGGGAGCATGCCTCCGCGTATCTACACCCTTATTCAGAGCAAGGCCCGCCTCTCCGCTGCGGAGAAACAGGCGCTGGTCGCTGGCTTGCGGGCCACCCTAGGAGGGAAGGAAACGCAGAAGGGGGAGGAGGCGAAGGAGGCGGAGGAGGCGGTGGAGGGGGCGGAGGAATATGAGGAGGACTAGAGCCGCCCCCAGCGTGTTTCCTTGCGGGGTAGCCCGCTAAACGGCCCGGCGCCGGCGCAGGGCCAGGGCACCCAGCGCCAGCAGGAGCACACCCCCAACCGGCAGAGCGATGGCCAGGGCCTTCCCGAGGGTCCACCAGCCCGGGCGCGTCGTGAGCGTTAGGGTGATGGGTGCGTCTGGCTCCTGTGGGGGTGCCCCATCCTTGGGGGTAGCGCCCTCCCTCACCTCTTTGTGGCGCACCTTCCCCAGACTCTCTAGAGCGTCCAGCACACCGGGGAAGTCCTGGCGAAACACCCTCAACGAGATGTCAGCCCGTTCTTGGCCGTCCTGCACCGAGAGCACAATGCTGTCCACCGCTCCCTTGCGGGATGCCACCAGGGCCTTCACCTGCCCCACGCTTTGGGATACACGTGGCACCTCTATCCCTAGGGATGCCGAAGGTGGCGTGCCCACCTCCCGTGGAGGGGCGGTAAGGTTAAGGGTTATGGTGGCCATCTCCACCCGGCGCTCCAGGGCCCTCATCTGCCCTTGAAGGCGCTCTATCTCCCCCCGCACACGGGAGAGTTCGCGCTCAATGGTCAAGATGTCTCCCACGCTCTGGGCGCGTCCCAACAGGTTCAGGAGGCTCTGCTCCTGCCGCTGGAGGGCGCGCAGGCGAGCATCCAGGTCTATCATCTGCTCCGTAACATCCTGGCTCCCCAGGGTCTGTGTTACCACGGTGCCCAGGGCGCGCAGGCGCTCTAGGGCGGTGAAGACCTGTTCCTGGGGCACGCGCAGGGTCATTGTGGCCTGCTGGCGCTCCTTGTCCTTCCCGCCTAAGAAGGACATCTGCTGGACGAAGCCCCCTAGCCCTTCGGCGATGGCGCGGGCTTGGGCGGCGGCGCTTTCCACCGAGGGCACCTCCAGGGCCAGGGAAGCGGTCATGATCACCTGGCGCTGGGCCGTTTCCAGCACCCCCGAAGGGGCGGGGGCACCTGTGTCCACATCCGTCTTTGCCCGCTCTGGGACGATGGCAGGGGCTGGCGTGGGTGTAGGGGCTCCGGCCGGCAAGGTGCCAGGGGGCTTAATGGTCTCTATTTCCACAGGCTGGGGGCCAGGGGCGGCCGGCACCCCTGCCCGCCACGGAGGGGAGGTAAATAGCCACGCCATTGATACTCCCACCAGCAGGAGCAGGACAGCGGCGAAGGCGGGGGCAAGCCACCTGTAGAGGGGCATAGGGAGGCTCCTTGGTGCTGGGGGAGGCTGCAGGCGTGGGGCCAGGCGCGCCCACAGGTTGGGGGAGGCGCGCCGCCCCCCCACCTGCGCCTGGAAGAACTCCCCCAGGTATTGTTCCAGTTGCTCGTCCGATAGGCGTTTCTTCGCCATATGGCCTACCCTTCCTCCCCTAACTTCTCTTCCAGCGTCTCCCGCAGGTGCTGGAGCGCCCGATGCAGGCGAGACTTGACGGTGCCCTCTCGCCAGCCCAGGGTGTGGGCCACCTCGGGCACGGTGAGGCCTGTAAAGTAGCGGAGCAGGAGGGCCTGGCGGACCTCCGCCGGGAGGGAGGCCACCGCCTGGCGCAGGGCCTGGTGGCGCTCCTGTAGGATTACGGACTCCTCGGGGCTGGGGCCGCCGCTGTGGGGCGTCGCCTCGTTCAAGGGCACCGCTGATAGGGAGCGGCGGCGCTGGGCAGTGAGTGCCTTGTTCACCAGAATGCGCACAAGCCATGGCTTGAGTGGGCGTTGGGGGTCAAAGCCCCTGATGCCCCGCCACGCCGCCAGGAATGCCTCTTGCACCAGGTCCTCCGCTGTTCCAGCATCCCCGGTCATCAGGAAGGCGGTGCCGTAGAGGACATCCTGGTAGCGCTCCACAATGGTGCGGAACGCCTCCCGCTCCCCCTGCTGGCACCGGCGAAGGGCAGTCTCCTCGTCCATAGGTGCTCCCTGTGCCAGGGCGTATCTACAGAAGGATACTCCCCGGCGTGGCGTTTCGTTCCCCTTATCTGTCCATCTGGAAGGGGGGCGGGAGGGTGGGCATAGGCACCTCAATGACGACGGGGCGGTCGGCGTTTAGGGCGCTCTGGAGGGCCTGCCCCACCTCCTCCGGCTGGGCGCGCACACCCAGGGCGCCGAAGGCCTCGGCCAGGCGCACGAAGTCGGGGTTATGCAGGTCGGTGCCCAGGTAGCGCCCCCCGAAGCGGGTGCGTTGGTCGTTCTTGGAGGCGCCGAAAGCCCCATCGGCGAAGACGATGGCCACCACCGGCAGTTGCTCTTTCAGGGCCGTGGCCAGTTCCTGGGCGTTGTAGAGGAAGCCCCCGTCGCCGTTGATGCTCACCACCTGGCGAGCCGGCTGGGCCACCTTTGCACCCAGGCTGGTGGGGAAGGCGTAGCCCAGGGTTGCGAAATAGGAGGAGGTAATGTAGGTATTGGGGAGGCGGGCTGGGTAGGCCAGGTTGGCCCAGTAGGCCACATTGGTTACCCCCGCCACCAGGATGGCGTTGTCGGGCAGGGCTTGGCGGATCGCCTCTACAATGCGCACCTGAAGGGGGGCTATCTGCTGCACCTCTTGGAGGGCGTGCTGGCGCGCCTGCTGGGCTAAGATTTCCCCCTGGCGGCCAGGGCGGGAAGTGCCCAACTCGGCCAGGAGGGCCTGGAGGCCCAGGCGAGTGTCGGCTACGATGCCTACCTCGGCGGGGTAGTTGCGCCCGATCTCCTGGGGGTCGGCGTCTATCTGGACAAGGCGCTGGGGTGGCTTGGGTGCCCACCGGCGGAAGGTTGGGAGGAGGAAGCGTGTCCCTATGGCCAGGAGCACATCGCATTGGGGCACTACCCACTGGGCGGGGCCGAAGCCATAGTAGTTGGCCCCGGCGCATAGGGGATGCTCCTCGGGCACCGCCCCTTTCCCTTCGGGGGTAAGGAGGATAGGCGCTTGAAGGATACGGGCTATCTCCAGCAGTTCCTGGGAGCAGGGTGAGCGCACCGCCCCTCCCCCGACCCAGATGGCCACCTGCTTCGCCCCCTTCAGGAGGGCTGCAGCGCGGCGCACCGCCTGGGGGTCTGGCTCGGGGATGGTGGGGGGTTCCGGTTCGGGGATGCCTATCTCGGCGGTGGAGGCCAGCACATCAGGGGGGATCTCTACTGCGGTAGGGCGCGGACGGCCACTCTGGGCCTGGCGCAAGGCCTCGGCCACCAGCCCCGGCACCTCCTGGGGTTTCAGGGCGCGGGCGCACCACTTGGTCAAGGGGCGCAGGGTGTCCATCTGCTCACGGATTTCGTGCAGGAGGCCCCTCTCCTTCCCCAGGCCCCAGGACTCAATCTGCCCGGCGATGAGGAAGACGGGTGAGGAGCAGGCATAGGCGGTGCCCAGGCCGGCTGAGGCGTTGAGCACCCCCGGCCCCGGCACCACCATGGCCACCCCTACCTTACCACTGGTGCGGGCATAACCATCGGCCATGTAGGTGGTGGCCTGCTCGTGGCGTGTGGTGATGAGGCGAATGCCCGGCAGCCGGGCCAGGGCGTCGAAGGCGGTCATTATTTGGGCACCGGGGAGTGCGAAGATAACCTCTACCTGATGGCGCTGAAGGGTGCGCACCAGGGCATCGGCGCCGCTCATAGGGGGCATATTCCCCTCCTTGTTGTGTGGGTAGGGGGTGATGGGGCCATTATAGCGCCCCCCTATTTCCTTTGGCGATGCCATCTGTAGACAGGTGCTCCCATGCCATTTGGGCGGCTCCCAGCAGGCCGGCGTCGTCCCCCAGCAGGGAGGGGAGGATGGGCACCCTTCCTTTCAGGCCCCTGATGAGGTGCCTGTTCATAACCTGGCGGATAGTGGGCAGTGCACGGTGGAGGGACTGGGACACGCCCCCACCGATAACGACGCCCTGGAGGTCCAGGGCGTTGGCGAGGCTTGCCAAAGCCACCCCCAGCCAGCGGGATGCTTCTACTAGAAAGGAACCGGCCTCCCTTTCCCCCTGCAGGTCAGCCTCTGCCAGGGCCTCGGGGGAGATGCGCTGGGGATCGCCCCCAACGATGCAGGCCAGAAGTGGGAAGGTGTTGGGGGAGAAGCGGGCCCGTGCGGAGCGGGCGATAGCCGGGCCGGCGGATAGGGCCTCCACACACCCGAAGCCGCCACACCCGCAAGGTGGGCCGTTGGCGTTCACCACTATATGTCCTACCTCGCCGGCCCATCCCCGCGCCCCCCGCACCAGGCCCCCCTCCATCACCAGCCCGCCCCCTATACCTGTTCCCCAGATGATGAAGGCGAAGGTGTCCCATTTCTGGGCGATGCCGAAGGTGTGTTCGCCCAGTGCGGCCATGTTGGCGTCGTTGTCGGCCCAGACAGGCAGCCCCAGGCGTTGGGACAGGGAGGTGGCCAGGGTGACGCCATCCCACCCCGGCAGGTTGGGGGGGTGGGTGAGGGTGCCTTCGGGGTAGTGAATAGGGCCGGCGGAGGACATCCCTACTCCCAGGGGCCATACATCTGTTTCCCGGCTGACCCGGCGCACTTCCTGGGCTACGCGTTCCAGGGCGCGATAAGGGCCCTCCTGCGGAAGGGTGGGGAGCACTCGGCGCTCCAGGACCTCCCCGCCCTGTCCCACCAGGGCTATGCGGATGCGTGTGCCCCCCAGGTCAATGGCCGCCACAGCGTCCATGCACCTTTACCCCTCAAAACGATAGCCAACGCCCCGCACGGTGATAATACGCACGGGGTTAGCAGGGTCTTTCTCAATCTTCTCCCGTAGCCAGCGGATGTGCACATCTACGGTGCGGCTCTCCACGGCGTAGTCGTAGCCCCAAACCTGGTTGAGCAGGTGCTCCCGTGAGAAGGCTTTGCCCCTGTTGGCCACCAGGTAGGCCAGGAGGTCAAACTCCTTTGGCTTGAGGGGGAGGGGCACGCCCCCCTTAAGGGCCTTGTGCCCCTCCAAGTCCAGCACCAGGTCTCCACTCTGGAGGAGGCGTGGAGGCCCTTGCTGGGCAAGGGCGGCCCGGCGCAGGTGGGCCTTTACCCGCGCCACCAGTTCCCGCATGCTGAAGGGCTTGGTTATATAATCGTCTGCCCCCAGTTCCAGCCCCAGCACACGGTCAACCTCTTCATCCCGTGCCGTAAGAATCAGTATGGGGACCGAGGACTCTCGCCGCAGGAGACGACAAACCTCAAAGCCGTCCATTCCGGGCAGGATGAGGTCCAGGATGACCAAGTCTGGCTTTCGGGTGCGGGCGGTCTCCATGGCGGAGGGGCCATCGGAGGCGGTTAGGACACGGTAGCCCTGGCGGGAGAGGGTGTAGCGGAGGCTCTCCCGGAGGGTGGCCTCGTCTTCCACCACCAGGATAGTGGCTGATGTGGTAGAAGAATTAGACATCCTATGCTTATGGTAGGGCATGGGAGAGGAAACATATACTGAGAGCCGATGGTGATAGCACTGGCGCTTCCGGCCGCGTATCTTATGGGGTCGGTGCCCTTTGCCTATCTGGCGGCGCGGGCCAAGGGGGTAAACATCTTCGCTGTGGGCACGGGCAACCCAGGGGCGGCCAATGTGTTCCGTTGTGTGAGCCGCCCCCTGGGGGTGCTGGTGTTCCTCCTGGATGCCCTGAAGGGGGTGGGGGCTGTGGGGTTTGGGCGGGGGCTGGGGATGGGGGAGGGGTGGCTTATCACCCTGGGGGCTTTGGCCATCGTGGGGCACGCCTATCCAGTCTTTCTCGGTTTCCGAGGGGGGGCCGGGTTGGCCACCGCTATCGGGGCGGGCCTGGCCCTGGCCCCCAAGGCGGGCTTACCGGCTTTTCTGTTGACAATAGGCATCGCGTTGCCCATCCTGAGGAGCACGGGGCATGCGGCAGGTTTTGGGATGGCCTTGTTCCTTCTCATTGGCGTGCTTCTTAAGCAAGGATGGCTAACCATGCTGGGGCCTGTGCTCCTTTTCGCCCTGGTGTTCCTGCAGAGCCGTCTGGCGCGCCGGTAAGGCATCTACTCTATAGGGTAGTCTCCGCTAGCCTGGAAGGTGATTTCCAGGTCTTCCGACGGGAAGCGCATGGACACTTTCCCCTCCATAGCCAGGGAGACGGCGCGGCGGTGGGAGGCTTCGGTGAAGATGGCCCCGGCCTTCCCCGCATCCCGAACGGCGATGTCTAGGGCCACCTCGGTGGGGCCAGACGCCTTCAGGCGGAGGGCTTTCTTCTCCCCCTCCCCCAGGAGCACACGCACCCCCCCTTGCTGGTGCCATATCTGGTAGCGCACCTGCTGGATATTCCCCCCGAAGGAGTTGGGGTTGTCCAGGCGCAGGGTGGCTGTTACCTTTACCTGGCTGGGGGTGAGGTCGTGCAGGCGCACTTGGGCGACGCGGGCCTGGGGGCGCTCCACCTTGGCGAAGGTGCCCATCACATCCCGGAACTCCTCGGGCATCATCCCCATAACGAAGGGCATGTTATCGGCCAGCCAGCGGGCGGTAGCGGAGCCTTTCAGGACACCTGGCAGCGGCCCGATGGGGTGGCTTCCCACCGCCACGATAAGGGCTGTGAGGGAGACGGCTGCCGTGAAAACGCCGAAAGCGATGCCACCAAGACTGTCCAGCCACCCCAGCAAGAAGGTGTGCACCAGGTTTCGCACCAGGAGGCCCACCAGCCACGCTGCAATCAGGGTAGCCCCGAAGATGACCACAAAGGCTGCTACGGTGGCCACCGATGGGTCGCTGATGAAGGTAAGGGCGTCGCGCACCTGGGGGCTGAAGCGTCCCGCCAGGAAAGCCCCTCCTATCACACCCCCCAGCATCAGCAGACTGCGCACCAGCCCCGTGCGCCATCCGTTGAAGGCCGCCAGCACCAGGATTATAAGGAAAATGATATCCAGCCAGTTCATACCTCCCCCTTTCCCGCCGCCTGGCGTAACATCCTATCGTATCCTAAGAAGAGTAACGATGCACACAGGCCCTTCGGCCCATTTTGCGCCGTGGAGATGGGCAGTCCTGCTCCTCCTGTTTGCCTTGCTGGTGGTCTTGAGGACAGACGCCCTTCGCCTCTCCCCTGGGCAGCGCATAGCCCTCCCCTACGCCTTCTCCCTGGAGGGGTGGGAGGTGCGCGTTTTCTTCCGCAAGTGGCTCTACCTGCTCCGGGAGGTGCTCCCCGGCCTGAAGACGCCCAGGGAGAAGCGCGTTCAGAGTATACAGCGCTGGTTCGCCCTGGAGGAGGAGGCAAATCACCTACAGCGTATTATCCAGCGCCTGGCATCCCTGCGGGGCGCCAATGGGCACTCCCTCCCTGTGGGGGCGTGGGAGCAGGGGGAATTGCAGGCCCTGCTGGGGCGCCCCAGCCGGGGCCTCGCCCAGGACTTGGCCGACCTGGAGGGGCGCTTGCACGCTCTACGCCAGGCACAGGGGCGCCTGCAAAATTTGGTGGAGGAGGCACTGGAGGCGGAGGTAAGCGCCGTCCTCCGAGAGGAGGGGCTGGCCCTGCCCCTGGGGCTTGTGTGGCCCCCGGTGGACTTCCGTTTCACCCGCCCCCCGCACTTGCTGGTGGTCTCCCTGCGGGAGCGCATTGTCCTAGAGGCCTCGTATCGCCTGCAACCGGATATGCGCATTGAACAGATGGACGATGTGGAGACGGCAATCCTCTCCCGAGAGAACAAGTCGGCCCTAGTGGTGGAGTTGGGGGGGCTGGGCAGTTATCCCGCCATGGTGGCCCAGGGACACGACCTGCGCGCCACTTTGCACCTCATCGCCCACGAATACCTGCACCACTACCTCTTCTTCCGTCCCCTGGGGTGGCACTACGGGACCGACCCTGATACCACAAGCCTGAACGAAACCCTGGCAGACATGGCCGGGCGCGAGATAGGGGATAGGGTTTATGTTCGCCTGGGTGGCAAGGTGCCCCCCCCTGCACCCCCCACGCCATCGCCGCCTGGGGTATTTGACTTCAACCGGGAGATGCGCCTTACCCGCCAGGAGGTGGAGCGCTTGCTGGGGGAGGGCAAGGTGGAGGAGGCGGAGCGGTATATGGAGGAGAGGCGGCAGGTGTTTGTGGAGCATGGGTATGCCATACGGAAACTGAACCAGGCCTACTTCGCCTTTCATGGCACCTACGCCGAGAGCCCTGCCTCGGTAAGCCCCATCGCCGGCCAGTTGCAGGCCCTACGACGGGCCAGCCCGTCTGTTGGGGCCTTCATCGCTACGGTGGCCCGCTTCGGCTCCTACAAGGACTTCCTGAGGTTTTACCACGCGCAGGGGTTGGTGGGGGCTATTCCCTAAATGTGTGGTTGACTCGCACTAGTTACAAAATGTATGGCCGAGGGATAATATGAAAACACGCAGTGGTCCAAGTTAGCCTGAGGAGGGGAATATGGCAGAGCGTGCAGAAGACCAACAAGTTACAGGCGATACCAGCCCAGGCAATTCTTGACCAGTTTGAGCGAGATAAGCGAGAGTGCGATTCTGACCCGAAGAACTTGGCCGTGTGGCTCCCCATGCTGCAGCGATACGGTCCTGCCTTGCTAGTTCAGTGTGAAAATGCGTTACGGCTCTCTCAGGAACTTGTATTAGATTGGCTTGCTCGCTATATGTTCCGTCTGCAACCAGATAAAGCCGAGCGAGTTGCGGCGTCCCTAGCCGACCATAGGCAGCACCTGGCCCATGCGCGCCCTCTCAACATTGAGATGCTTCAGCGTTTAGGGATGATGGTGACCTTACTAGAAAACGACCAAAAACTCCAGGACAAGGTGCTTACAGTATATCACGCCACTATGCACACTTTTTCCGCCACGCCCGCTACGAAAAATTATGGAGAACCATCTTGGCAAGGCGTTCATCAAGATAGCTCAGCAAGTAGTTGACATGCCTCCTGGTGCACAACTGCCAAGGGCACCCGGACCGTGGTGGCCTTAGGTCTCTCTGTTATTCCAGCACCACATCCCCGCTCTGGCCCCCCGTCTTGCGCAAGAGGCGTAGGTCGGTGATGCGCACCCCCTTCTCTACCCCCTTCACCATATCGTAGAGGGCCAGGGCAGCGCAGGCGGCCGCCGTTATGGCCTCCATCTCTACCCCGGTGTGCCATACCGCCCGCGCCGTGGCGGTGATATGCACGGCGCTGGACGCCTCGTCTATGTGGGTGTCCACCTGGACGCTGGTAAGGGGGATGGGGTGGCATAGGGGGATGAGGTGGGGTGTCATCTTGGCCCCTGCGATTCCCGCCAGGCGCGCCACTGCTAGGGCGTCTCCCTTCTCCAGGCCCCCAGCCTTCACCAGGGCCAGGGTCTCCGGGCGCATGCGCACCGTTACAGTGGCCACCGCCTCCCGCGCCGTCTGGGGCTTATGCCCTACTTCTACCTGGCGTGCGCGCCCCTGGGCGTCCAGATGGGTAAGGGCTGTGGAAGGCTCGCTCCCTTGTGGGGGGGTGGGGCGCGCCCCCGCCTCGTATTGAGCCCAGGCGTTTACCATTTCGTTTTCAGGATGGCCGACGTGCCCCTTGACCCATTCCCAGCGCACCTGCCGGCGCTGAGCCAGGGCGTCCAGGCGTTGCCAGAGGTCTAAGTTGACATTGCGCTTGCGTGGCTTAGCCCCTGGCTGGCGGCTAAGCATATCTTTCACCACATACTGGCTGTCGCTGTGCACCACCACCTGGGAGCCTTCGGGTGTGGCCTCCAGGGCCTTGATGGCGGCCGTCAGTTCCATGCGTTGGCTGGTGGTGTTCTCTTCGTGCCCGTGCAAAAGGCGGCGTTGGCTGTCCTGCACCAGGAGGACAGCCCACCCGCCCCGCTTTTCGGACGTTTTGCACGCCCCGTCGATATAAGCCAGTATGGGAGAGGACATCGTCCTTTATGATAGCGGTGCAGGGGGAGCCAAGGCTACCCTCTGCTGGTTGTTTGGTGCACAATGGGAGCCAACGGTTAGAAGGAGGGGGCATGGCCCGTCTGCCTTACATTACCAAACGGGAAGATCTTCCACTGGAGCATCGGGGTGCGTGGGACGCCATCGCTGCCAAGCGGGGGCATGTGGCCCGTCCATTCCAACTCCTCCTCCACAGCCCCCAGATGGCGGCGCGGGTGGCTGCCATAGGGGAATACGCCCGCTTCCTCTCTGGTGCTCTAGATGGGATAACCCGCGAACTGGCCATTCTGGCCACGACCCGCTACTGGGGGGCGCAATACGCCTTCACCCACCATGTGCACCTGGCACGCCTGGCTGGGGTGCGGGAGGAGGCCATCCGTGCGCTGAAAGCCGGCACAGCGCCAAAGGGGCTTACCCCGATGGAGGCCTTGCCTGTGCGTTTTGCCCAAGCCCTCCTCCGCCGCCGACGGGTCAGCGATGCCCTGTGGCGGCAGGCCGTCCAGCGCCTGGGGACGCAGGGCGTGGTAGACCTGGCCGTTACCATCGGCTACTACACCCTGCTCTCCTTATGGATGCTGGCGTCCCAGGTGGAACTGGAGCCTGATATGGCCCCCGAACTACCGGAGCGGGGCAAAGGCTAGCCCGCTACAGATGTGGAAGGCGCTTGTGCCAGTCGGTGGCCTGCTGGTAGGTGTAGGCCACCCGAAAGATGGTCTCCTCGCCCAGGGGACGGGCCATGACCTGCAAGCCGATGGGCAGGCCGTCGGCGAACCCGCAGGGGATGGAGATGCATGGCAGGCCGGCGATGTTGACTGGGATGGTGCAGATGTCGCTCTTATACATGGCCACCGGGTCGGCCGTCTTCTCCCCCAGGCGGAAGGCCACAGTAGGGGAGGTGGGGGTTAGGAGGGCATCGTAGCGGCGGAAGGCGTTCTCAAACTCCTGGCGAATAAGTGTGCGCACCTTCTGCGCCTTCAGGTAATAGGCGTCGTAATAGCCTGCCGATAGGGCGTAGGTGCCGAGCATTATGCGACGCTTCACCTCCGCCCCGAACCCGTATTGACGTGTCTTTTCCATTGCCTCCCACATGTTGTCAGTGGCCTGGTAGGAGTAGCCGTATTTCACCCCGTCGTAGCGAGCCAGGTTGGCGGAGCACTCTGAGGGGGCGATGATGTAGTAGACGGCCAGGGCGTAGCGGGTGAGGGGAAGGGAGCATTCCTCTACCTGTGCCCCTAGTCCCTCCAGAAGGCGCGCGGCGCCCTTTACAGCCTCCTGCACCTCCCGCTGGACGCCTTCGCCGAAATACTCCCGTGGCAGGCCCAGACGCAGGCCTCGCACATCGGCCACAAGGGCGCGGGTGTAGTCTGGGAGTTGAAGGGGAATAGAGGTGGAGTCTCGGGGGTCGTGCCCGGCGATGGCGTTGAGCACCAGGGCGCAGTCCTCCACATCCCGTGTTAGTGGGCCGATCTGGTCTAAAGAGGAGGCGAAGGCGATAAGGCCGTAACGGCTCACCAGGCCATAGGTGGGCTTTAGGCCGGTGATGGAACACAGGGCGGCCGGCTGGCGCACCGACCCCCCTGTATCGGATCCCAGGGCGAAGAGGCACTCCCCAGCCGCCACAGCCGCCGCCGACCCTCCGCTGGAGCCTCCAGGCACCCGCTCCAGGTCCCACGGGTTACGCGTGGGCCCATAGGCTGAGTTCTCGGTGGAGGAGCCCATAGCAAACTCGTCCATGTTCCCCTTGCCGACCAGGACGGCGCCCTGGGCCAGCAGGCGCTCCACAACAGTGGCGTCGTAGACGGGGATAAAGTTCTCCAGCATCTTGGAGCCAGCGGTGGTGCGCACCCCTTTGGTAACTATCACATCCTTAATCTGCATAGGGATGCCGGTAAGGGGGGCGATAGCCCCTTGGGCGATGCGCTGGTCGGCCTGGCGGGCCTGCTCTATGGCGAGGTCCTCGGTAATGGTAATGTAGGCCTTTAGGCGTGGCTCCACCTGGCGAATGCGCTCCAGGACAGCCTGGGTTAGTTCTACGGAGGATACCTCTCGTCGGCGCAGGAGGGCATGGGCCTGGTGAACGGTAAGGGTGTAGAGGGGGGGCATTCTAACTCTCCTCCAGCACCAGGGGGACACGGAAGAAGTCCCCCTCCCGGCGAGGGGCGTTGCGCAAGATCTCCTCTTTGGGGAAGGGTGGGCGTGGCTTGTCGGGGCGCATTACGCTGGCCAGGGCCACCGAGTGGCTGGTGGGGGGCACCTCCGTGGTGTCAATCTGCTTCAGCACCTCAAACTGCTCCAGGATGTTGGAGAGTTGGGCCCGAAGGCGCTCCACCTCCTCCTGGGTGAGGCCGATACGGCACAGGGTGGCCACATGGAGCACCTCTTCCCGTGAGAGGGGCATAACGTCCTCCTCCTGTCGCCTTCTCACTATCTTACCCCACTATGGGCAAGTCGTGTGGTATTCTAAACGGGACGGGCCAGACCGCCTCCTGGAGGCGCGCCATGCAGGCCATCCGCTATAGGCAGAGCCCCAGCCAGAGCCTCCTGGCCATGGGGGAGACCGAGGGTGTGCCGCTGGCATTCACTGAACTGAAGAGGGGCTTAGGGATATTTCAACAGAGCCCCAAGGCATGAAGGTGAGGGCCTATGCTCCGCATCACCGTCTACGGCGGTGCCCAGCAGGTGGGGGGAAACCAGGTGCTGGTGGAGGATGGGTCCACCCGCTGGCTGTTTGACTTTGGCGTCCCTTTCCACCAGTGGAGCAAGTTTTACGAGGAATACCTCCACCCCCGCAAACACCACGGCCTACTGGATTTCCTCACCCTGGGCCTGGTTCCCCCCGTTAAGGGAATCTATCGCCCAGACCTGGAGCAGCACCCCCTGGTGCAGAGCGCCTTCCCCCACCGCCCCACGGTAGAGGTGGAGGGTGTCCTGCTTACCCACGCCCATCTGGACCACTCGGGCTACATCTCCCTTCTGCGCCCCGACATCCCTATCTACACCACCACCCATACCGCCCTTCTGGCCAAGGCCATCCAGGACACTGGCCGGGGCGACCTGGAGCGAGAGGTGGTCTACTGGGCCCCCTTGCGCCTTAACAAGGTGGGGCTGTTGCGGAGCGATCAGGATAGCCCAGCCGTGCAACGCCCCTTCCGCATCGCCCACGGCCCCGTGCCTTCAGGCGAGGCTCTCTCATTCTGGAATAGGCACCCTGGTGCGAAGAGGGGCTTGCAGGCCATCCCCCCTCGCTTGGAGAGCCGCATAGGTGGGCTCGCTTTGCGATGCTGGCCGGTGGACCATTCCATCCTGGGGGCGTGCGCCTGGGCCGTGGAGACCTCGGCGGGATGGGTGGCTTTCACAGGAGACCTGCGCTGGCACGGGGGGAGGGCACAGGAGACGCGTCGCTTTGTGGAAGACCTGGCCTCCCTGCGTCCCCGTGTGCTGTTGTGTGAGGGGACACGGGCCACCTCAGGCCCACATCCCCACTTTAGCGAGGATGATGTGGCCCAGCGCGCCCTGGAGCACATAGGGAAGGTGCGGCGGGGTTTGGTCTTCGCCGATTTCGGCCCTCGCAACATAGAGCGCTTGCTCACCTTTTGGCGCATTGCCCAGTATGTGGGGCGCAGGCTGGTGGTGTTGCCACAGGATGTGTATCTGCTGGACGCCCTGCGCACCCTGGACCCTTCCATCCCTTCTCCCGACCCCGCCCGGGGGCTTCTGCTTTACGCCGACCCGAAAGTGTCTCCCCATAAGTGGGAAGAGACATTGCGGAAGAGGTATGCCCCGGCCCTTGTTACCCCCGAAGATGTGTATAGCCAGCAAGAGGCATATCTACTTTGCTTCAGCCTGCTGGACCTGAACGACCTGCCCACCCTGCGTCCCCGCTCTGGGAGCCTTTACCTCTATTCCTCCCACGAGGCCTTTGACGAGGCCAGCGCCCTTGACTTTGATCGTCTGCACAACTGGCTGGCGCATTTCCAGATACGCCCGTTGGGCCTGCCACGGCGAGAGGCCTCCAGTGGGAGGTGGGCAGTTCCCCCTGGGGAGGAGGGCCTCCACGCCTCGGGCCACGCCAGCGGCCCCGACCTATTGGAGATGGTGCGCCGTATCTGCCCTCGCACCCTCCTCCTTGTGCACGCTCAGCCAGAGGCGTATGATTATTTTGAAAAACACTTGAGCGGAACAGGGATAGAAATACACATGCCCTCTCCCGGCCAAACCATGGAGTTTGCCTAGCCCGTGCTCCCACTCTGCTTGCGTCTCAAGAACTTCCTCTCCTACCGGGAGCCGCCCCCTCTGGACTTTCGGGGGATGCATGTGGTGTGCCTTTCGGGCAACAACGGGCACGGCAAAAGCGCTCTACTAGACGCTATCACCTGGGCGGTGTGGGGATGCGCACGGGGGCGGAGGGGGCAGGGCTTTGACAACCTGGTGCACCACGGGCAACAGGAGATGTGGGTGGAACTGGAGTTTGCCCTGGATGGGCGTATTTACAAGGTGAGACGCCTTTACCAGCGCGCTGGCCTCCGCCGCCACAGTGAAAGTCGCCTCTCCCTCCAGGTGCAGGCGAGCGACGACCCCACACAACCGCTGCGAGACATCAGCGGCAACACCATTGATGAGACCCAGGAGCGCATTAATAACCTGGTGGGCATAGACTACGAGACCTTTGTCCAGACGGCATATCTCCTCCAGGGGGAGGCCGACCGCTTTACCCGGGTGGGGCCACAGGAGCGCCGCAGGGTGCTGGCCAGCATCCTGGACCTAGACATATACAAGCTTGCATTGGAAGCCACAGATGCTCGGGCGCGCACTCTAGATGGGCGCCTGGCGCCCCTGAAAGACGAACTTGACCGTCTCAAGCAGGAGGTGGACCGCCGCCCCGCCCTGGAGGCCGACCTGGCCCGCGTCCAGGCAGAACTGTCCCAGCTCTCCCCCCGCCTGGTCTCCCTCCAGGGCCGGGTGGAGGACCTGCGTCTCCAGGAGCGCGAGCTGCGCAACCTCCAGCGTCAGCAGGAGGACCTCCTGGCTCGGGCCTCCGCCTGGGAGGGGGAAGCCCAAGCACTTCTGCTCCAGGCCCAAGTGGTAGAGGGCAAAATCCAGGATGCCCAGGCAGTTCTGCTCCGCAGGGATAAAATCCAGCAGGACCTAGAGCGCTACCATCAGGCCCGCCTGCGCCTTGAGGATATGGAGCGGGCACGCCGGGAGTATGACCTCCTCACCCAGGCTATCGCCGAAGCAGAGAAGGCCATCGCCCAGCAGAAGGCCCGTCTGGAGGCGGATCTGGCACATCTTCGGGAGCGCCTGACAGAGGCACAAGGACAAGTGGAGCGCATCCCCATCCTGGAGGGCCGCCTACGGGACCTGGTCCAGCAGATGGAGGCTCTGGCCCAGCAGGAGGGAGAAGTTAAGGCGAAACAGGCCCAGGTGGTCGCCCTACGGGAGGAGGCCTCCGGGTATGAAGACCGTGTTCAGCGCGCCGACCAGGAGATGCGGGCCCTGCGTCAGCGCCTGGACATGCTCCAGGCCCAGGCCGAACCCATCTGCCCCCTCTGCAAGAGCCCTCTGGGCACCCAGGGGAAGGCCCACTTGGAGGCGGAAATTACCGCCCAAGGGAAGGCCCTGCGTCAGGAGCGCGACACCGCCCAGCGTGCTGCTCAGGAGGCCCGCCGAAAGGCCCAGGCCCTGGAACAGGAGGTAAACGAGGCCCTACGCCGCCTGGAGGCGGAGAGGCACAACTTGGGCGAGCGTCGCGCCCGCGCATCCCAGGAACTGGAGAGGGCCCGCGATGCCGTCCAGCAGGCGTCTCAGTTGGCGCAACAGGTGGATACCATTCAGGAGTGCCTAAATAGGGGCACCTTCGCCCAGGAAGAGCGGGAGCGCCTGGCCCAGGCCAGGCAGTCCAGAGACGCCCTAAGCTATGACCCTTCGTCCTATGATGCTCTCCGCCAGGAGGTGGACCGCCTCCAGACATGCCAACGAGAGGCGGACCGCCTCGCCGAGGCCGAGCGAGATCTCCCAAATCTGCAAAACACCCTGGAGACGCTTCGTCAGGCGGCTCGCCAGCGTCTTCAGGACGCCCAGCGTGCCCGGGACGATGCTCGCCAGGCTGGAGAAGCCCTTCAGCGCCTCCCTGCCCTTCAGGATGCTCTCCAGACCGCCCAAAAGGAGCTGGATGCCCTCATGATGGAGCGGGACCGCCTCCAGCAAAATATAGGCAACCTGCACACTACACTTCAGGACGTCCAGCAGAAGGAGCAGCGCCTTCAGGACCTTCAAAGGGAGGTGGCTGACCTCCAGCGCGACCGGGAGGCATATGCCATACTGGAACGGGCCTTCAGCCCCCAGGGCATACCTACCCGCATCATAGAATCGGTGGTGCATGACCTCTCCGACATGGCGAGCGACATCCTGCGTCGCCTCACCAACGGGCAGATGGCCCTGCATATAGAGACCACCCGTATTACCAAGAGCGGTAGAGCCGCCGAAGCCCTGGAGGTGCGCATAGACGACGGCTACGGGGAAAGGCCCTACGAGATGTTCAGCGGAGGGGAACGCTTCCGTATTGACTTTGCCCTGCGTCTCGCGCTGGGGAAACTGCTGGCCCAGCGCAAGGGACGCCCCGTCCGCACCCTCTTCGTAGACGAGGGGTTCGGTAGCCAGGATGCCGCAGGGCGCATGCGCCTGGTGGAAGCGGTTCAGGCGATCCGGAGTGACTTTGACCTTATCGTGGTCATCACCCACCTGGACGAACTGAAGGACCACTTCCCCACCCGTATTGAGGTTACCAAGACTCCCCAAGGCTCCCAGTATGAGGTGGTCATAGCCTAGGCACCGGGGGTGTTCTTGGCCGTGGGGATTTTACCTATGGAGAAACGAGGATGCTCCCTATGGCGTGTTGGGGGATTGCCCCACTCTACTTTGCTGTTGCAGGTGTGCCATATTGGGGATGAACAGAGCCTCTCCCGTCTTGGTGTAGAGGCTGGTTCTAGAGGTGGGTTATGGCTGGCCCAGGGCGCCCTATCCGCATCCTCATTGCTGAGGACGAAAAGCCCCTTCGTGACCTCCTGGGGGCTATCTTTCACGGCGAGCGGTGGCAGGTGCGCTTCGCCGTGGACGGCGTCCAGGCCCTGGAGATGGCTAAGAAGGAGCGCCCAGACATCCTTATCCTGGATATCGTGATGCCGGGGTTGTTGGGATGGCAGGTGTGCGAAAGCCTGCGGCGCGACCCCGCTACCCAGGGGATCAAGGTGATTTTCGTATCTGCCCTTATCCAAGACTCCCACAAGCGCAAAGCATTCCAGTCGGGAGCCGACGCCTACATAGAGAAGCCCTTCAGCCCCCGGCAGCTGCTGGCCACAGTGGAGGAACTGGTCTCCAAACGACGGTGATGTGGCGTTTTGTGCCCATACCTCGGCAACGGGTTTACCCCCCCTCGCCGTTGACATCCCCTCTGCTTTGCCCTATTCTGAGGGGAGTTGATAGCCTGGAAAGGCGTGAAGGATGCCCAAGCGCACATACCAGCCCAAACGCCGGCGCCGCCAGAGGGTGCACGGATTTATTGCCCGTATGGAGACACGGGGTGGGCGGAAGGTTTTGAAACGCCGCCGCCAGGCGGGGCGGTGGCGCTTGGCGGTATAACCCCATCCTTGCTGATGCGTTATGGAGGCTGGCCCCAATCTCCTTCTCCCCTTGGGGGGGAAGCCTCGTTGCCCAAGCCCACTGGTGGGATGGCCCCTGGGGTTCAAAGGCTCTCCCACAAACGGGACTTTGACCGCCTCCAGCGCGTGGGGCGCACTTACCGTGGCCGGTTCCTCTCTCTGCGTTTGGGGCGCAATCGGGAGGGGGTGGTGCGGGTGGGTTTTGCCATCGCCAAGCGCCTGGGTAAGGCGGTGGAGCGCAACCGCTTGCGGCGGCGCTTGCGTGAGGCCGTGCGCCTCTCCCCGGTTGCGCCTGGCTGGGATATTCTGGTGATTGCACGAGAGGATGCGGTGCACCAAGGCTACCACACCCTCAAGGCGGAATTAGAGGGCCTGCTTCGGCAGGCGGGTGCCCTCCAGGGGGGCTAGGGTGAAGCGCCTGGCCCTAGGCGCCATACGCCTCTATCAGCGGGTCGGCTCCCCCTACCTGGGGGGGCGATGCCGCTATGACCCCTCCTGCTCTCGCTACGCTATGGAGGCGATAGAGGTCCACGGGGTGGGCAAGGGGGTGCTCCTGGCATTATGGCGTCTGGTGCGGTGTGCACCCTGGGGTGGATATGGCTACGACCCGGTGCCCCCAGCGGGGTCGTGGCGCTTCCGCCCTCCCCTTTCCCGAAAGGAGGCCTCCACCCCATGACGGGGCGCTTCTCTCTCATTCTTGCTTTGGGGGTTGCTTTGCTCCTGGCCCTGGGAGCCTGCACTCCCAGGGCCGCCTTTCAGCCACGGGGTTGGTCGGGGGTGGCGATAGACAGGGTGGGGGAGGTGCTCTTTGTGGGGGAGGGGAAAGGGATCCTTCTAGCCCTGGACGCCTCCGACGGCAAGGAGCGGTGGCGCTTCCCTCCCGGCAACGGCAAGGGGGTGGAGCAGCCTGGCCCTGTCTATAGCGCTCCCGCCCTGGGCGAGGGCCTGGTCTACCTTGGAGGTTGGAACGGCAGGGTCTACGCCATCCGCCAGGGCGACGGGAGCATGGCGTGGTCCTTCCCCACCAAAGGCCCCCTTGTTGCCAGCCCTATCCTGGCTGACAAAGTGCTCCTGGTGGCCTCGTCCGACGGCTTCCTCTACGCCTTGGATGCCCAGGACGGCAAACTCCTGTGGCAGTTTGACGCTGGTGGGCGCATATGGTCTACTCCAGCCGTGGCCGATGGCACCGTCTTCTTCGGCACGATGCGCAAGAAGGTGTTTGCTGTCTCCCTGGCCGAGGGTGCTCGCCGTTGGAGCGTGGAGGTGCAGGGGGCGGTTTTGAACTCCCCCGTGTTGGCTAAGGGGAAAGTGTTCATCGGTGCAGTAGACCGCACCCTCTACGCCCTGGATGCCCTGAGCGGGGAGGTGCTCTGGAAGGCTAAAGGGGATGGCTGGTTCTGGGCCGGCGTGGCCGTGCAGGAGGATACCCTTTTTGCCGCCACCACCGGAGGGAGCGTCTACGCCCTGGATGTGGAGACGGGGAGGGAGAGGTGGCGTGCCCCGGTGAGGGGGGCGGTGGTATCACCCCTGGCCCTCACTCCCCAGGGGGTAATGGTGGCCACCGACCAGGGGAGGGTGCACATCCTGCGCGTTCAGGATGGGCGGGAGGTGTGGCTCTACGATATGGGCACCCCTGTCCGTAGTGGTGTGGCGGTGCGCGAGGGTTTGGCCTATGTGGTGGGGATGGATGAGACCCTGCGTGCCTTCAACACTGCCAGGGGCACCGTCCTGTGGAGCAAGAGCCTAAAGTAGGGGGCAAGACCTCCAATGGTGGACTTTGGCCGTTACATCCCTCCCGACGCTTCGGCGGAGACCCAGCGGCGGGTTTCCAAAGCCATGTCGGTGAACCCGCCCCGACACCCAGGGGGGGAGGTGCTCTCCACTCCTTCCCTGGTGCTCCTGATGGAGCGCACCTGTGTTCGGGCGTGCCAGCGCTACCTGCCTAAGGGGTTTACCACCGTGGGCTATCACCTGGATGTGCGACACCTGGCTCCTTTGCGCTTAGGTGAAGTGGTGCGGGTGCGAGCGCGCCTGGAGGCCCTGGAGGGGAATAAACTGACTTTCCGGGTAGAGGCCTTCGGCCCCAATGGGAAGAGGATCGGCGAGGGCTTTCACCGCCGTGCCATTATTCCCATAAAGGGGTAGCAAGCGCCAGGCGCTACGAGTTATCCTACCTGCTTGACAGCGCCCTTGCCAGCCTCTAAGGTAGCCCCAAAGGAGGATGCTACCTATGAGCACTGTGCGACGCCTTCTACAGGGGGCCATTGACATCCATGTGCACTTTGCCCCCGACCCACGGGTGGAGCGGCGGTCCGATGCCCTGGAACTTGCCCAGTATGCCAAGGCCCAGGGCATGCGCGCCCTTGTGCTGAAGAGCCACGAATACCCTACGACCCCGGTGGCCTATACCGTTGCCCAGGTGGTGCCGGGGTTGGAACTGTATGGGGGGTTGTGCCTGGACCATGAGGTTGGGGGGCTCAACCCGGTGGCTGTGGAGGCATCGGCACGGATGGGGGCCAAGGTGGTGTGGTTCCCCACCTTCTCAGCGCAGGCGTGGAGGCAGTCGGAGGGGCAGAGCGGGGGCATTAGCATCCTGGACAGCGGGGGAAGGCTGACACCACCGGTGCACCAAGTGCTGGAAGTTATACGCCAGTATGACATGGTGCTGGCTACGGGGCACATCGGTGTGGAGGAGACCTTCGCCCTGGTTGAGGAGGCGCGGCGCGTGGGCATCTCCCGCGTGGTTATCACCCACGCCTCTAGCATGGCCCCTCGCACAGGCCTCACGGTAGAGCACCAGAAGCGCCTGGCCCAGATGGGTGCTTACATTGAGCACTGCGTGCACGCTATGATGCCCACTACCCTGCGTATCCCGCCCAAGGAGATTGCGGGGCAGATACGGGCCGTTGGGGAGGAGCGGTGCATCCTTAGCACCGACTTCGGCCAGGCCTTCCACCCCATTGCGCCGGAGGGCCTGCGAATAGGCATCGCCTGGCTTCTGCAGGCGGGGATGAGCGTGGAGGAGGTGGAGCAGTTGGTGAAGTATAATCCGGCCAGGCTGTTGGGGCTGGGGGGATAGGGTAACATGCTGGCTTGAGCCGACGGTGGCGCTGGCATAGAAAGATAACGGGGGCTTCTATCCAAATCTGGATCGGGAGCGAAACAAAGAGTGTCTACGGTGGGGGGCCTTCCACATAATATAACTTTGCTGGTGTGGGTAAGCCCGCTATTTATCGCGTCAAGCTTGCGCCACGGCACGCCGTAGACCTGTTGCAGACCCTGTGTGTTCGCTACGGTTTGCCTATGCCAGTTTTACGCTTCTTCCCATCAACCTGGCGTGCTGGACAGGTTTATAATGGAAGCAAAGGAATCACGATGATGTTGAATCCTGAGATTTTGTCGGTGGGCGTTATTATGAACGAGTTTGTTCACTATCTACTCTGGGTGAATGAGCAGAACTTCGGCTACCATAACAAGCGCTTCAAGGAGGTGCTTACCTAAATCTGGGCTGAGTCAAGGGACTTGGTATACTCTATTTATCTAAATTTGAAGAAATAGCGCCTGAACACTACGCTTTTATCCAACCCACTGCTACTCTACGGATTACACCATTACGCTTCAGCCTTTCAATAGCGCTGCGGAGTATATGTTGCCAGTTCCATCCTTAACCCCCACTCCAAAAAGGGATTGCGGAGGATATCCTAACACACCGGGAGTTTTGAGATGAGTTCTTAGCCCTATTGTAGACCCTCGTAGCATCTCGGCTGCCTCAAAGGGACTTGAGGGCAAGGGTTGGCGATAGGTATCTACTCCGCTACTCCCTAAGCGGGATTTGGCCCCAGGTTACCGCCTGGGGGTTGGGGAAGAGGCCCTTCTCCTCTACCAGTTCGCGGATTTTGGTGAGTGGGGCGTTCACTTCCTCTGTTACCAGCACCCAGTCGGGTGGCTCGGGCCACCAGTATGGAGAAGTGATGCGCACCACTTTCCCATCCTTCACATTCAGGTAGATGCCAAACTTGTGCCCCGTCTGCTGGGCCATATGCGCACCTCTTTCTGCGTTCTCGTCGGCTTCCGTTGCGCTCCTTATGATAGCAAGGGCGCTCCCTCTCTGCCAGCGGGAGGCCGAGGCCCCACCCCATACACGCCCCGATAGGGCGGGGGCAGGAGCAGGGCTATCCTCTCCATTACCATGTCCGTGAGCGCCTGCAACTGCTCCCGGGACACCCGCCCCTGCGCCAGGGGAAGGGTGAAGGGCTGGCCAATGCGCACCCGGATGCGCCCCGTGGGGAAGGCCACCCGCCACAAAGGCCCCAGGTGCTCCGTCCCTGTGATGCCCACAGGGAGAATAGGAGCGTGAGATTTTATGGCCAAGAGCGCCAGCCCCGGCTGGCCTCGGCGCATCCCTCCTCTAGGGTTGCGGTGCCCTTCAGGGAAGACCACCAAGGTGCCATCCCGCTGCAAGAGGCGCAGCGCCCACAACATGGCTGGAGCGTCGGCGCCATCCCGGTCCACCGGGTAGGCACCATAGGCACGCAGGAAAACCCCCAGGCCCCAGCGGAAGAGGGTGCGCTTGGCCACGAAGCGCAAACGCCGAGGGATGCTCACCGCCAAAAGTGGAGGGTCTAGGTTGCTCAGGTGGTTGGAGGCCACGATAAGGGGGCCAAAGGGCGGGACATTCTCCCCTCCCTCCACCTGCCAGTGGGCAAAACAGGTGAGCACACGCCGAAAGGCCCAGTTGGACAGGCGATAGGCCAGGTTTGCCACCCTTATGCACCCCTATCGGCTAGCAGGGCCAGGATACGCTGGACAACCTCTTCTATTGTATAGGGGTCGGTGTCCAGGAGCACAGCATCGGGGGCAGGGCGCAAGGGGGAGAGGGGGCGGGAGGAGTCGCGCTGGTCCCGCTCCTCCAGGGTGCGGCGCACCTCCTCAAGCGTGGGAGGGGTGGAGTTGCCGGCGGTTTGTATCTCCAGCCAGCGGCGGCGGGCGCGGGTCTCTAATGAGGCCAGAAGGAATACCTTCAAGGGGGCGTCGGGAAGCACCACTGTCCCTATGTCCCTTCCGGCCACGACGATGTTGCCCCCCTGGGCTATGGCGCGCTGTCGGGCGACCATAGCCTGGCGCACCCCCGGCACCGCCGACACCTGGGAGACGATGGCCTCCACCTGGGGGGAGCGCAGTTCCCGGGTAACATCCTGCCCGTCCACCAGCCAATGGGGGTCGGGGCCGTTGGCCAGGTGGATTTGGAGGGAGACGGCCAGGGTGGTGAGGGCTTGTGTGTCGTCGGGGGAGATGCCTCGCTGGAGAGCCGCCCAGGCAACGGCCCGATACATAGCGCCGGTGTCCAGAAAGCGCCAGCCCAGGCGCTGGGCTAGCGCTTTGCCCACAGCCGTCTTGCCGGCGGCCACAGGCCCGTCGATGGCGATAACTCGTTGCACGGCTCCTGGGGGCATGATAGCACAGCCACCCCTTTGGCGAAGGTTACTCTAGAAGACAGGGGCCCCCACCAGCAGACCGGCCAGCCCGTTCACCACCGGCCCCAGAAAGCGGACAAAGATGCCAAGCCCCAGGAGGCTGTCCACTAGCAGGAGCACCAGCAAAATGCCTGGCCCCCACGGCTCCAGGCGCGCCATAGCCACGGCCAGGCTCTCGGGCAGAAGGCCCAACACCACCCGGGAGCCGTCTAGGGGGAAGAAGGGGAGCAGATTGAAGGCTGCCAGGAAGAGGTTGTAAACCACGATGAAGGCTAAAACCAGGGCTATCGCTGCCTCGCCGATATTGGCGTAAAGCAGCCCCAAGCGGGTCATAGGCCAGGCCACCAGTCCCAATTTGAAGGGGAGGGCAGCCACCCCTGCGCATAGGATGTTGGAGAGTGGGCCTGCCACCGCCACCAGTGCCATGCCCTGAAAGGCGTGTCGCCCGAAGGCCCAAGGGTTCACCGGCACCGGCTTCCCCCAACCGAAGCCCACCAGGAACAGGAGCAGGGTGCCCAGAGGGTCCAGGTGTGCCAGAGGGTTCAGGGAGAGCCTCCCCGCCTGCCGGGCGGTGCGGTCGCCCAGGGCGGTAGCCACCAGGGCGTGGCTGAACTCGTGCACTGTGAGGGCCACCACCAGGGCGATAACTGTTACCCCTATCAGGAGGGCAAACGCCCAGGGGTCTCGCTGGAGGAGGGACAAGTTACGGAAGATCACAGGCGCATCCCTCGGAGAAGGGCATTGGGGTTAGCCCCGCTCTCTGGCCTCGGCCATGCCCTGCCGCCATTGGCGGCGACGCTGGCGCACCCGGA
>JBKBKV010000012.1:28979-40569 GCA_046294495.1 Dehalococcoidia bacterium
GACCGTCCACGCCATCCCCAGGGCGGCCTGCACCGTTGGCATCTTGGAGCCTCGTGTTGTGAACTCCCACTCTACTGGCACCTCTTCCACCGCGAGGCCCATATCAAGGGCAAGGGCGAGCATCTCTACATCAAAGGCCCATCCCCGCTCGCGCAGGTGAGGGAGAAGGCGCTGGACAGCCGAGGCGCGAAAGGCCTTGGCCCCGCATTGGGTGTCTCGGAAAGGGAGGCCCAGGGCTATGCGCACCAGCAGGCGGAAGGCCCAGGCTGCCACTCTACGCCTCACGGGGGGTTGGCGAAGGCCGTGTGCCCCATGGATGTAACGGCTGGCGATGGCGATGTCGGCCTGGGCTAGGCGCTCCAGGAGGCGGTGCGTCTCCCTGGGGCCTACCATGTTATCTGCGTCTACAAAGGCCACTCGCTCCCCCTGGGCGCGGGCAAGACCCTCTCGCACCGCACCTCCTTTCCCCAGGGCGTTGGGGAAGACCACCCAGCGCAGATGCCCCCAGTGGGCCGATGCCCTCTCCACCACCTGCTGTGTTCTGTCCCGGCACCCGTTGAGGACCACCAGCACCTCAAAGGGCCTGCCCAAGGCGGTGAAATAGGAGAGGTAGGCTTCCAGGGTGGGGCCAATGCGCCTCTCCTCGTTGTAGGCGGGGATAACGATGGAAATATCCACAGGGCCTCCCTTGCCAGGGTAACATATACCGGGAGAAGAGGACAGGGGTTGACCCCAGGGCTAGCCTTCCTTATCCTTTGTGCCTGTAGGAAGCGCTGTGGGGATAGTTGCAACAGGGGGTAGACCTGCTGGCCTTTCCCGCCTTGCCCCTGGGGGGCTGAAGGCCCTGGGCCTGGCCGACTTCCGCTGGCTGTGGCTCAGCACGGTAGCCGCCTTCTTCGCTTTCCAGATGCACTTCGTGGGCAAGGGATGGCTTACCTACGACCTAACCGGCTCGCCCCTGATGCTGGCGGTGGTATCGGCGGCCTTCAATCTCCCTATGGCCCTTATTGCTCCCCTGGCTGGGGCTGTGGCCGACCGAGTGAACCGCTGGCGCCTGCTGGTAGTGGTGCAGGGCATCAATACCCTCAACACGCTTGCTTTTGTCATCGTTCTGGTAACCGGGCATCTCACGTTGCCTTTCTTGGTCGCCAACAGCCTTGTGCAGGGGACGGCCCTGGCCTTCAACATGCCCAGCCGCCAGGCCTTTGTGCGCAACCTGGTGGGGGATGCCCACCTGCTCAATGCCATCGGGCTGACCTCGGCTGGGCAGAATGTGTCGCGCATCGCTGGGCCGGCGCTGGCGGGGGCACTGCTGGCGGGAGTGGGGGCCACATGGTTGTTTGTGGGCATAACAATAACCTACGCCGTGGCGGCTTTTCTGCTGCTCTTTATCCGCCGGCGGGAGAGCACCCCCCGTGTCGGCTTGCCACCATCCTTGCTGTCCGACATGCGGGAGGGGTTCCGGTATGTGCGGGGGAGGGTGGTGCTGTTGAGCCTGCTGGTGTTAGGTGGTGTTGCACCCTTGTTAGGTATGCCCTACCAGAGCCTGATGCCTGCCTTCACAAGGGAGGCGCTGGGGGGAGGGGCAAGAGAACTGGGCCTCCTGCTGACCCTGGCTGGGGTGGGGGCGTTGGTTGGCTCTCTGGCCATCTCCCTTACCCCCCGCCTGCCCCGGAAGGGGTTGGCGCTCCTGTTGGCCACCCTTTTCTGGGGCGTTGCCCTCCTGGCCTTCACCTTATCCCGAGGCATGGTTGGGGCCGGTGTTCTCCTATTGTTGGTGGGTTTCTGGAGTGCCATCTCCTTTGCCCTGGCCAACGCCCTTCTGCAACTGGAGACAGCTCCCCAGATGCAAGGGCGTGTGATGAGCCTCTGGATGACCACCTTCGGCTTTCAGCCGCTGGGGGTGCTCCCCATCAGCGCCCTGGCCGAGCGCACAGGCACGCCTATGGCCCTTACCGTGGGGGCTGTTCTGCTGGTAGGGCTGGGTGGGTTGGGCCTGGTGCGCTTCCGGAGCGTGCGCCGTTTGCCCTAGCCTTGTCGCACCGCCCACCACACTCCGCCCAGAATAAGGACACCTCCTGCCAGGGTGGTCAGGGGAGGCTCCTCCCCCAGCACCAGCCACGCCAGCCCCGTAGCCACTACCGGCTCTGCCATCACTGCTGTGGATACCACCACCGCCGGCAGGCGCCCCAGCGTCCAGTTCAGCAGGGAGTGGCCCGCCACCTGTGGGAGAAGGGCCACCAGGAGCAGGAAGGCCACACTCCTTCCGCTGAAGCCCCATAGGGGTGTCCCCATAGCGAGGCTGGCCCCTGTGAGCAGGAGGGCGGCTGCCCCGTACACGGGGCCTATATAGGCCAGAAGGGGGAGGCGAGGGCGCACCCCTCGCCCAACTATATAGTAGACCGCTACGGCCACTGCCCCCAGGAGGGCAAGGAGGTCCCCCAATGCTTCCCGCCGTCCCAGGCGCACATCCCCCCATGCCAGAACAAGCCCCCCAGCCAGGGCTACGCCTATCCCCGCCAGCACTCGCCCTCCCGGCCGCTCCCCCAAGAAGAGCCACGACGCCATCGCCACCAGCAGGGGGTTGGCGGTAACGATGACCACCGAACTGGCCACCGAGGTGTATGTAAGGGAGGCGATCCAAAAGGCAAAGTGGGCGGCCAGCCCCAGGCCCGAAAGGCCCAGGAGCGCCCATGTGCGCCCCCCCAGGCCCAGAAGGGCCTTGCGGTGCGTGGCCCACGCCAGAGGTATGAAGAGGAGCGCCGCTACCCCGGTCCGCCACGCCGCCGTCGCCAGGGGAGGAGCCTCGGCCAGGCGAATGAGCACTGCGGCGCTGGAGACGGCTAGCACCCCAGCCACCAATCCCCCATAGGTGGGAGTATCCTTCTGGACGGGTATGGCCTGGCTACGCTTTCCCGCAGGGTCGTGCACGGCTTTTCCTATCCTTCCTTGCTGAACCAGCGGGCCACTTCGTCTCTGGGGAATGTGGGGAGGGGCTCCCTTTGACCTCCACGGCGCAGGAAAAGCCCCTCCCCAGGCCCCAACATCCTCCCAATGGGGGTGCAGGGGATACCCTCTCCCTCTACAGCACGCTGAACTGCTTCGCTAACCTCTGGGGAGACGGCGATAAGCAGGGAGCCTGACGCCAGCAGGCCGAGGGGGTCTAGCCCCAGGGCGCGGCACACCCTCCGGCACTCGGGCAGGACCGGGATGGCTTCAGCGTCCACCTCCAGGCCCAGGCCGGCAGGGGTGGCCAGTTCCCGAAGGGCTGTGGCCAATCCCCCTTCTGTGGGGTCGTGCAGGGTGTGGACAGGCCCAGCGGCTACGGCTGTGAGGGCCTCCCGCAGGATACTGATGCCCGGCTCCAGCAATAGGCGCTGGGCGCTGGCTATCTGCTCTTGGGGAAGACCTGCCTTTATCAACGCATCCGGTGCCTCACGGGCCAAGAGGGCTGTTCCCTCCAGGGCAATGCCCTTGGTGAGAAGGAGCACATCCCCCGGACGTGCACCCCCTGGGCGCACCAGGCGCTCTCGTTCCACCACCCCCAGCATAGCCCCTATGGCGATGGGGCGTGAGAGGCCGTAGGTGATCTCCGTGTGCCCTCCGATAATCGTTACCCCTATGGGGCGGCACGCTTCCACCACCTGGTGGAAGATGTCTTCAGCCAAGGAGGGTTGGCATCCCTCTGGGAGCAAGAGGGTGCACAGGAGCCAGCGGGGGCGAGCCCCCATGCAGGCGATGTCGTTGGCGTTCACCTGCACCATATACCACCCGATGAGATTGGTGGCGAAGGTAACGGGGTCGCTTTTGGCCACCAGGAGGCTATCCCCCACTTCTAGCACGGCGGCGTCGGCCCCTATTCCCGGCCCTACCACCACTTGGGGGTCGTTGCTCTGGGCCATCTCTAACAGGTGCTGGAGCATATGAGCGGGCAGTTTCCCGGGAAGCATGCGCGATGGCTTCTCCACAGGCTAATCCCCCCTTGTCTGGCGTTTTCCTCTGTGCCATCATACCCCCAGACCCGCTAAGGAGGATGCAATGGCTCTGGGCACACGGCCCTACACTTACCGACTGGTGGAGGGGTGGGCCAAACTTCCCCGCTGGTGGGAACTTGGGGAGACGGCCGATGTGGCCATCAGCCCGGAGGGGCTGGTGTATGTGTTCTGCCGAGGGGCGCATCCTGTGCTGGTCTTTGAACGGGATGGGCGCTTCGTCTCCTCCTGGGGGGAAGGGCAGTTCCGCAACCCCCACGGCCTCACCTTTGCGCCCGACGGCACCCTCTATTTAGTAGACAGGGACTCCCATGTGGTGCTCCAGTATACCCCCGATGGGCGCCTGCTGAAGACGATTGGCAACCGCGACCAGCCCAGCCCCACCCTCTTTGGACGCCCGTTCAATATGCCTGCCAAAGTGGCCTTTGCGGCCTCCGGCCACTTCTTTGTGGCCGATGGATATGGCAACCGGCGCGTTCACAAGTTCGCTCCCGACGGCACCCACCTCCTCTCCTGGGGGGAGCCGGGCAACGGCCCAGGCCAGTTTGTCCTGGTGCACAGCCTCATCGTAGACCCCCAGGGGCGTGTGCTGGTGTGCGACCGAGAGAACGACCGCATCCAGATTTTCGATCAGGAGGGGCGCTTCCAGGGGCAGTGGACAGGCCTACGCCGCCCCGCCGCCCTGGCCCTGGACCGGGAAGGGAAACTGTTCGTGGCCGAGTTGGGGAGCCGAAACGCCCCACCTAGGGTAAGTATCTGGACCCTGGAGGGGCAGTGCCTCTCCAGTTGGGACAGCCAGCAGGTCCCCTCTATGGTAGCGCCCCACGGCATCGCTGTGGACGCCAACGGCGACATCTACCTGGCGGAGGTGCTCCAGGGGCGGCGCCTCCACAAGTTCGCTCGTGTATCCTAGCAGGGAGGGAGAGCCGTGCCAAAGCACATCATCAATCCCCCGACACTTCATTCGCCCATCGGGAGGGGATACTCCCACGCCGTAAAGGTGGGCAACACCCTTTACATCGCCGGGCAGGTGGCCCTGGACACCCAGGGGAACCTGGTGGGCAAGGGCGACATCCGCGCCCAGACGGAGCAGGTGTTTCGCAACCTCCAGGCTGTGCTGGAGGCCTGTGGGGGGTCTCTGAGGGACCTGGTGAAAATCAACATCTACCTGGTGCGCGCAGAAGACATCCCTGCATTCCGGGAGGTGCGCTCTAAATACCTAGCCCATGAACCCCCTGCCTCTACCCTGGCGGTTATCTCCCGACTCGCCTCCCCCGACTTCTTGGTTGAGGTGGAGGGGGTTGCCGTGGTGGGCCAGTAATCTGTGCTGGAGGTAGAAGATGCCTGTATCTGTTGCCTTCATTGGCCTGGGGCTGATGGGGAAGCCTATGGCCCGCAACATCCTCAAGGCCGGCTTCCCCCTGACCGTCTGGAACCGCACCCGCGAGAAGGCCGATGACCTTCTGAAGGAGGGGGCACACTGGGCCAACTCCCCCGCCGAGGCGGCGCGCCAGGCCGATATAACTGTAACCTGCGTTACCGACTCCCCCGATGTGGAGGCGGTGGTGCTGGGTGCCCAAGGGGTGATTCACGGTGCTCGCCCCGACAGTATTGTGATTGATATGAGCACCATCTCCCCCAAGGTTACCCAGGGCATCGCTCAGCGCCTGAAGGAGAGGGGTATCCACATGCTGGATGCCCCGGTGAGCGGGGGTGTGTGGGGGGCCATCAACGCCACCCTCTCCATTATGGTGGGGGGTGAAAAGGCGGTGCTGGAGCGGGCCATGCCCGTGCTCCAGGCTATGGGGAAGCGCATTACCCACTGTGGGGGGCACGGCATGGGGCAGGTGGCCAAGGCGGTGAACCAGATTATCGTGGCAGGCACCCTGGCCGCCGTGTGCGAGGGGCTGGTGTTCGCTGCCAGGGCCGGGGCCGATTTGGGGGCGGTGTTTCAGGCGGTAACGGGTGGTGCCGCCAACTCGTGGCAGTTGGAGAACCTGGGGGCACGCATCCTGAAGGGCGACTTCGCCCCCGGCTTCATGGTGAAACTCCAGCAGAAGGACCTGCGAATTATCTTGGAGGCAGCGCGGGAGTGGCACCTGCCCCTTTTCACCACCCCCCTTGTGCACCAGGTGTTTCAGATTATTGAGCGCCAGGGCCTGGGGGATGAGGGCACCCAGGCGTATGTGAAGGCCCTAGAGCAACTGGGAGGGGTGCAGGCGCGTCTCCCCCGGGGATAGCGCTGCCTGCCGTTATCCCAGGACGCGTGGGATAAGGGCGCGTGGGCGCTCCAGCACCGTGAGGGAGTAGCCCTTGCCCATCTCTGCCTCGGCGGCGGCCAGGGCTTCCTGCACGGCGGGGAAAGGCTCAAAGCCCATGCGCCGCACCACAGCCGGGTCTTTGCACCCCGCCACCCACACTCGCGCATTGCGCCGTGCCACCAGCGTCTGGTTCCACATAAAGAAGGGGTGGGCGCCGTGGTAGGCGTGGTCGTAGCGGTAGCCATGGATAAATTCAGGGCGATGGGCGAACTCCTCCACGAAGTTTTCCCACAGCCAGTAGGGGTCGGTGGAGAGGGGCAGCAGGCGCTCCCAGAACTCTATATAGGGCCTAAAGTAGCGGGCGTCAAACTCCGCCCGTGCGGGGTTGGCCACGATAACGATGCCCCCCTTCTTTACCAGGGGCTGGCCCTGGAAGGCTCCGTAGATGTAGGCTCCAATGGCGTTGCCCAGCAAGATGGGATTGAAGATAGAGAACTTGGAGTAGCCGTCCGTGTTGGGCATCCCGCACAGGAGCACATCGCTCTGGCCACGGGTCTCCACCACATCTTGCTCCTGAAGCACCCGCAGGGTATGGGGGTGCACCTCGGTGGGGTGCCCGGCGTGGATGGCCACCACCTCGCGAGGGCTGGCGTTGTTGTGCACTACCTCAATGGTGAAAACCCGCTTCCCCTGTTTCTCCAGGTATTGCTGAATAACCGCCCCCTGCTCCCACACCAGTTTCTTGAAGGCGGAGCGCTCCGGGTCGTCCACCGATTGGCCAGTGGCCGTGGGCCATGCCCTGTGGGTGTGGCGGATGGTGTTGAAGGTGCCTGCCCCGATGACGATAGACTTCCACCCGGCGTTGAAGGGGGTGCCCGGCACCGAGAGGTAGATGACCTGGTCCGCGTCTATAATGGCCTTGTTAATTTCCACATCAAAACCGCGGCGGGTGTATCCCAGGTGGATGATGTTCTCCTTATCTTCGGCGTCGTGGGAGTAGAGGCGGGTGTAGCCGAAGCGGAGGATCAGGTCGCGCCCCAGGAAGGTCTCCATCTCGGTGCGGGTGAGTTTGCGGTGCAGGCCCTGGGTGCACAGGAGGGTGATGTTCTCCAGGGGCACTCCGGCCTTGCCCATTTCCTCCAGGAGCACTTCTATAGCCACCTGGCGCACATCGGGGGGTTTCA
Organism: Dehalococcoidia bacterium; assembly: GCA_046294495.1. Lineage (GTDB taxonomy): Bacteria > Chloroflexota > Dehalococcoidia > Lucifugimonadales > HRBIN23 > HRBIN23. Next base: position 36,417 of record JBKBKV010000012.1, read on the forward strand.
CCCGCCAGGTGGCTCCAGAGGCGTCGTCAAAGCAGATCAGCACTTTGGACTTTGGCCCTACCAGGCGGTTTATCGGCTCGTGGGCGATGGGGTTATAGAGGGCCTCCCGCAGGGCCTCTCGCACATCGGGCAGCGGTGGGAGGGGGGGCTTGGGCTTCAGCACCCGCGCCCCTTCCGGCACCTGCACCGGCAGGTAGCCGTCCCCATAGGCGATAAGTTCGGTCTTTGTGGCTGGCATAGCGCACCTCCCCTCGTTCCAGCCTTCTGGCCGCTCTGCTTTTTGCGGCCTCGCTAGGATTGTAGCACGGGTTGCGTTCCCGCGTGTAAGAGGCTACACTACCCCTAGCCTGTTGGCATAGGAGGTCTTTATGTCCCCCTTTCGCTATGAGGGGCTCTTCAGCCAGCGCACCCCCCTGCCGGTGCGCCGTGCCCCTTCCCACGCCCGTTACGACTTCGCCGTGGCCTACCCAGACCCTGACCTGCTCCCCTTGGAGGGTTTGGCCCAAGCGATGACGCAAGCCCTGAGGGAGGAGGGGCGCTCCCTGGCCCTCTACCCCCCTCCCCTGGGGCATGAAGGGTTGCGCGACCTTATTGTGCAGAAACTGGCCGAGGAGCGGGGCATACGCACGGACCGGGAGCATGTGCTACTTACCAGCGGCTCCATGCAAGGCCTTAACCTCATCCTTGAAGCCCTGATAGACCCTGGCGACATCGTCCTTACAGAAGATTTCTTCTACCTGGGCACTTTGCGCTCCTTGCGGCGCTACGGGGCGCGGGTTATTGGCATCCCCTGCGACCAGCAGGGTATGCGTATGGACGCCTTGGAAGACACCCTGGCTAGCCTGAAGCGCTTCGGCCTGCGCCCCAAACTCCTATACACCATCCCCACCTTCCAGAACCCCCAGGGCACCGAACTGCCCCTGGAGCGTAGGCGCCGCCTGGTGGAACTGGCCCATGCCTATGGCTTCCCGATCCTTGAAGACGATTGCTATGTAGACCTGCGCATAGAGGGGGAGCCTACACCCGCCATTGCCAGCCTGGAGGGGGCAGATGAGGCGGTGCTCTACGCCAGTTCCTTCTCCAAAATTGTGGCCCCTGGGGTGCGCATAGGGTGGGTGGTGGCTCCCACGGAGGTGATGGAGCGCCTCACCACCATTAAGTTGGACGCGGGCACTAATCACCTGGCGGCAATGGCAGTGCACCGTTATCTGCGGGAGCATCGTAAGCGCCATGTAGCGGAACTGAACGATGGCCTTCGCAGGAAGCGGGACGCTATGCTTTCGGCCCTGGGGGAGGCCTTCGGTCCCCGCGCCCAGTGGAGCCACCCCAACGGTGGGATGTATATCTGGGTGCGCCTGCCTCAAGGCGCCGACGCCGCCGCCGTTCAGGAGCGGGCCCTTCAGGCCGGCGTCAGTTACTACAATGGGAGCCTCTTCTCTCCTGAGGGGAAGGGGAAGAACTGCCTGCGCCTCTGCTATGCTTACCCCAAAGTGCAGGAGATTCAGGAGGGTGTTCACCTGCTGGCACGCTTCTTTGAGAAAGAGGGGCTTATCTAGACGCCAAACACCTTATGCCTGCGCGCTGGTTTCGCCCCAGGATAGACTGGTGGCTTTTGGCCCTCCCGTTGGGAGCGATGGTGGGTGCACTGGTTTTGGTGCTGTTGACAGACCGGGGGCGGGAGCAGATGTGGGGGGTGGCGGTAGTTGGGGGAGCCTTTGTCCTTATCGCCTCCTTTTTCGCCGTGTCTGGGTATTGCCTGGAGGCGGAACGGCTGGTGGTGCAGGTGGGTTTCCTGCAGTGGGCCATCCCATTGGAGAGGGTGAAACGGGTGCGCCGTGGCGGGTGGTGGTATTTTACATCCTCTTTTCGGGTCAAGCGGCTACGAGCGGCCTTCTCCCACAAGAACCTGGTGCTGGAGACCGCAGAGGGTGTCTGGAGGGAGGTGGTGGTAAGCCCGGCTGACGAGCAAGGCTTCCTTGACACGCTCCGCACCCTTGCTCCCAGGATACGAATAGACAATACCTAGGGCAATAACCCGTTTAGGGGGTAGTATGCTGCGCTTCGGTCTTTACACTATACCCCAGCACCCTGTAACCGACTCGCCGGTGCGTCGCTTTCGGGAGGCGCTCCAGCAGGTGCGCCTTGCGCGGGATGCCGGTTTTGACGCTATCGCCACCGGCCAGCATTTCCTCTCGCCACCCTACCAGAGCCTCCAGACCATCCCCTACCTGGCCCGCCTGTCTGCCGAGGCCGGCTCTATGCATCTGGTAACAGGTGTGCTCCTCCTCTCCATGCTCAACCCTGTGGAGGTGGCGGAGAATGTTGCCACCCTGGACATCATCAGCGAGGGGAGGGTTATCTTTGGTGTGGGCTTGGGCTACCGGGAAATTGAATACGAGGCCTTCGGGGTGGAGCGGCACCAGCGGGTGGGGCGATTCCTGGAGGCCCTGGAGTTGGTGCAGCGCCTGTGGACAGAGCCGAGTGTAACCTTTGAAGGGCAGCACTTCCGCCTGCGGGAGGCGGTGTGCACGGTGCGCCCGCTGCAGAAGCCCCATCCCCCTATCTGGGTGGCCGCCAACAACGACGGAGCCATCCTGCGGGCGGCGCGTCTGGGGCACGCCTGGTTTGTGAACCCCCACGCTGCCCTGCCCACTATAGAGCGCCAGATGGCCCTCTACCGACGGGAGTTGTCCAACGCCGGCCATCCATTGCCTGCCCACCTGCCTTTGGGGCGGGAACTGTTCATTGCCCCTACGGGGGAGGAAGCGTGGCGCATCGCCCGCCCCTACCTGGAGGGCAAATACCAGGCCTACGCCGAGTGGGGTCAGGACAGGGCGTTGCCGGGGCAGGAATCCTTTCGTGTTCCCTTTGAGGAGTTGGCACGCGACCGCTTCATCCTGGGCACACCAGAAGACGCCATAGCCGAGATAGAGCGTTACCGCCAGCGCCTGGGGGCGAACTTCTTCCTTTTCCGTGTGCAGTGGCCGGGGATGGAGAACTACCACACCCTGCGGGTTATTGAACTCTTTGGCCTGCACATCATCCCCTACTTCCGCAAGAAGTATGGGGCGTAGGGCTAGCGCAGGAGGAGGAGCACTGCCATTGCTGTAGCCACCCACAGCCCTACGGCGGCCAGGAGGGGTTTATCGGTCAGGAGCACATCCTCCGGAGCCTCCCCCAGGTTGCGGGCGTGCACCAGGTAGAGGTAACGGAAGAGGCCGAAGAGCACGAAGGGGATGGTGAGCATCATAGCGTGGTTGCTGGGCAGATTGGGGGCGGTGAAGGTGTAGAGGGTGTAGGCGATAAGGGTGGAGGGGGCAACCACCGCCAGGAGTTGGTCCAGGAGGGGGATTGTATATTCCCCCAGGACGGGGCGTTGGGCATGGGCAGTGGCGGGGTTGTGGGCGCTGGCTAGCGCCAGTTCGTTGCGTCGTTTGCCAATGCCGATAAGCAGGGCGCCTAGCCCCGTTACCACGTATAGCCAAGGAGAGATAGGGGCCTGCACCGCCACCGCCCCCGCCACTGCCCGCAGGATATACCCCGCGCTCAGGGCCATTACATCGATGATGACCAGCCGCTTCAGGATGAAGGTGTAGGCCGAGGTGGAAGCCAGATAGATAAGGGCTACTGCCCCAAACCATTCCCTTAGGGCGAAGGAGCCAGCCACACCCATCAGGCCTAGGCCCAGGGCGGCCCCCCAAGCCATGCCCAGCGGGAGGGCGCCCGAGGCGATGGGGCGCAAGCGCTTGCGGGGGTGCAAACGGTCGCGAGGGGCGTCCACCGCATCGTTGACCAGGTAAACGGCCGAGGAGAGCAGGCAGAAGAGGAGGAAGGCCAGCATCGCTTTGCCCAGCAGGATGGAGGCCACCCCAGGCTCGGCGGGGCTCCACCGCTCGTGAATGCTGAAAGCGAAGGGGAGGAAGACCAGGAAGTTCTTAGCCCACTGCTTGGGGCGCAGTGCCCGCACCAGTGCCCCCACCTTACCCCCCGTTGGGCTGGCAGGGGAGACGCCTGCTGTGAGGATATCCCCTTGTTGGCCCTCCGCGTGGTGCACAGCCTTCCCCCTGCAAGGAGCCTACAGGAGTGAGGTAGCCAAGTCAAGGGCAGTTGGCGAGGCTCTTTGTGAGGTGGCTACCGGCCATGGCGGTTGGGC
>JBKBKV010000013.1:0-38690 GCA_046294495.1 Dehalococcoidia bacterium
TCTTCAAAGCGGAAAAAGAGGCGCTCTGAATCACGGGCCCTTCGGCCACCGGGTCGCTGAAGGGGACACCCACCTCCACCACATCCACACCAGCCTCGGCCAAGGCGAAGAGCAGGGGGGACGTGGCCTCTGGGCGGGGGTGGCCGGCCATCACATAGGCCACCAGCCCCAAGCCCCTCTGGCGCACGGCAGAAAGCAAGGCGTCGGTGATGCGCTGGGCACCCACGGCACGCTACCTTCCAAATGCGTAGGCGAGGGCATTTTGGAGGGCGTGGGCCATCCAGGGGACTAAAAGGGAGCCGCTCCGTAGGTAGAGGAGCCCCAGCACCAGCCCAGCGAAAAAGACAGGGACCATAAGCCCCACAGCCCCGTGGAGCACCGCAAATAGGGCCGACGAGACCACCAGCGCCCCTGAAGGGGTGAAACGGTGGGAAAGCCCCGTCAACAAGAAGCCCCTGAAGAACACCTCTTCCGCCAGAGGCGCCAGAACGACCACTATGCCCACAACCAGAAGCACCTCAAGGCCTTGGGCCTCCCGCAGGGCGGCGGGTGTGGGGGGAGGAAGCAGATGGGTATAGCCTAGCCTCTGCACCGCCAGTGTGTATAGGAGGGTAAACCCAAAAATAGCAAAGGGGGCCAAGACAGCCCAGCCCATATAACCCCCGCGCAAAGGTGGCCTCAGACCCAGGGTATCCCAGGATACCCCCCTGCTCCTGGCCACCCCCAGCGCAATGAGGAGCAGGCTGGCCTCCTGAAAAATGGTGATCCCCAGGAAAAGAGGCAGTGAGGAGGGGGCACGCACCCCTAGCAAGATGGCTACCCCCAATGCGCCCCCGCTGGTAAGAAGGGCCAGCCCCAACCCCAGAGCGGCCTCTCCCCCCCGTAGGACACCAACTATAGGCTTACAGCGGGCTAGGGTCATCTCCACTCCACTGGTTCTTCCCCCAGGATAGCACGGTTGGACTTTTCCGGAAAAGGAACTGGTGCGCCCCAGAGAAGAAGCGAGCGTTCCCCTTCTCCACCTCGGTGAACGCTGGTAGGCTAGATGGGCAATGCACCGTTCCCTGCTACCGTGCCGACACCTATTCCACATGGGCGCAGGCTCAGCCCTGGCGGCTCTTACCCTTTTGCCCTGGGGATGGGCAGTAGGAGCCATGGGGGGCCTAGGTGCGCTGGCAGTAGCGGCCGAACTAGCCCGCCTACGCATCCACTGGCTGGGGCGCCTACTGGTGGGTTGGATTAGACCTCTCCTGAAACCCCAGGAGATGCACAGGGTTACCGGCGCATCCTTCCTGGCGTGGGGTGCCCTACTGGCCCTGCTCCTTTTGGGACATGAGGCGTCAAGGGTGGGCATTCTGATCCAGGCATGGGGAGACCCGGCAGGGGCACTGGTAGGCACCCTTTGGGGCCGACACCGCATACGAGGCCTGAAAAGCCTTGAGGGGAGCCTAGCCTACTTTGTTGGTGCATGCCTGGCCATAGGGACCCTTACCGCCCTGGGATGGGGAGTGCCCTGGTGGGCAGGGGTGGCAGGCGCCGCTAGCGCCACCCTGGTGGAAGCCCTTAACCCCCCACCAGATGACAACCTCTGGGGGCCGATAGCAGCGGCGGCTGGGGTGTGGACTATAACACACCTCTGACACTGGGACTGGGGTTCGCTATGGTTGACGACCCTACCTCTATGGCCTATCCTTTAGATATGGAGGGGGCAGCCCCTTACCTGGCGTGGCAAAGATACTCTAGGGGGAAGCATGTCCAAGCCTATCGCTGTTACAGATGCCACCTTTGAGCAAGAGGTGCTACAGGCTACAACGCCCGTGCTGGTTGATTTCTGGGCCGAGTGGTGTGGCCCCTGTAAGATGATCGCCCCTTTCGTGGAGGAGCTAGCCAAAGAGTATGACGGCCGGGTAAAAGTGGCAAAGATGGATGTGGACGCCAACCCGGAAGTCCCTGTGCGCTATGGCATCCGTGCTATCCCGACCCTCATCATATTCAAAGGTGGTAAGCCAATAGACCAGATTGTCGGGGCGGTGCCAAAGGCCTCCCTGCGCCGCCGTTTAGAGGCCGCCCTCTCCATGCCTTCCTAACCACACCGCCCGCGGGAGTGGATGGGGCCCGGTGGCCCTCGCGGTCTTCAAAACCGTAGGCCCACCGTCGGTGGGCAGTGGGTTCGACTCCCTCCCGCTCCCGCTCCCCCATTCTCGCCTCGGCAGCAGGTCATAGACATTCGCCATGTTCCAGTGCCTCCACGACACGCCATAGGTCTGGGGGCAAGGGGCTTTGGAAAACCATCTCTTCCCCTGTGCGTGGGTGGGCGAAGCGCAAGGTGTGGGCGTGGAGGAACTGGCGCCTTAGCAGGGGTGTTTTGCGGCGGCTGTAGAGTGGGTCGCCCACCAGGGGGTGCCCTATGGCCTGCAGATGCACCCGCACCTGGTGCGTCCTCCCTGTCTCCGGGGAAACTTCCACCAGCGCACAGTCGGGGAAGGAACGAAGCACCCGGTAGCGGGTGATCGCAGGGCGGCCCCCCGGCACCACTGCCATCCGTTTGCGGTCGCGAGGCGAGCGGGCGATGGGGGCGTCTATTTCCCCCTCAGAGGGGTAGGGCACACCCCACACCAGCGCCAGGTAGCCCTTTTGAAGTCTGCGCTCCTTTATCTGCTGGGCCAAGGCCTGATGGAAGACATCGTTTTTCGCCACCAGCAGAAGGCCGGAGGTGTCTTTGTCCAGCCGGTGCACGATGCCTGGCCGTAGCACACCCCCTATACCCGAAAGGTCTCGCACCCGCGCCAGGAGAGCGTTGACCAGGGTGTCCTCCCTATGGCCGGGGCCAGGGTGCACGGGCATCCCCGGTGGCTTGTCTACTACCAGCATGTCTTGGTCTTCATAGAGGATACGCAGGGGAAGGGGGCGAGGCACCAGGGCCAGGGGTTGGGGGGGCGGTATGCTCACGAGGATTCGGTCGCCCGGGCGCACCCTGTATGACGGCTCTGCGGGCCTCCCATTCACCTCTACCAGCCCCTGGGCAATGAGCGCCTGGATACGGGAGCGGGAGAGGCCTCCCGCGTGCTGGGCCAGCCAGCGGTCCAGGCGTATGCCACCCGCCTCCACAACAAAGGATAGGCGCTGGGGGGCAGAGGCCACTAGCACCCCACCTCCGGCGGATGGCGGCGGAAGCGTTCCCTAGGAAGGGGATGCACCACCACCCGCCGATGCCCCCGGCTTTGGGCCGCCAAGAAGGCCAGCGCCAAGCCGCTTATGCCAACCACAATAGCCGAGTCTGCCAGATTGAAGACCGGCCACCATCCCAGGTCCACAAAGTCTATAACATACCCCAGGCGCACCCTGTCCACTAGGTTGCCCAACGCCCCACCCACCATAAGCCCGATGCACAAGCGCAAAAGGGAATGGGAGCGGTGGTTGTGTCCGTAGAAGAAGATAAGCACCAACAGCCCCACCACCGAGGCCCCGATGAGGAAGAGGTTACGCCCCTGGAACAGGCCAAAGGCGCTCCCAGTGTTGGTTATGTGGGTCAGGCGCAGGAAGGGGACAAGGACCAGCGATGCCCGCTCTGGCAGTAGCATCTGAACGGCAGCCTTAGAGGCTTGGTCCATAGCCACCACCAGCAGGAGAGTGGCAAGGAAGAGCCAGTCCTTTGCCCAGCGAAAACTGGGGAACACGAGACGGCGCTGTCGCCCAGGGATAGGATGGGCCACGGCTTCCACACCCTCAGCATACCATAGAAGGGGTGCCCTTTACGGCATATCTTCGCCTCCTCTATCATCAAAACAGCAGAGGATTATCCGGCCCATCTGAAGGGAGGGAAGAGGGGTATGGCAAAGTTCGCCCATCTGCCAAAGGCCAAAGGCAAAGGGGGGGCTTTGGCCCTTGTGGCGTCCTTTCTGCTCCCCAGCGCCCTGGTGGTGGGGCTTCTCTTCCTGCTCCTGAGCCTGCGGAACGGGATAACAGCGGGGGTAGCCAGCCTAACGGAGGTGCTCCCGGTGGGCTATGCCTTCGCCGCCGGGATGGTCTCCAGCGTGAACCCGTGCGGCTTCTTCATGCTCCCCTCTTACCTGGCCTTCTACCTGGGCGTTAATGAGGAGGGGTTCTCGCGGGCGCCTGTTGCGGGGCGGGTGGTGCGGGCGCTCCTGGTGGGTGGGGTAGTTACCCTTGGGTTTGTGGCGTCTTTTGGCGCGGTTGGCGCAGGCGTAGCCCTTGGTGGAAGGTGGCTCACCGGGGTATTCCCCTACGCCGGCCTCGCCATCGGCATCGGCATGGTGGGGCTGGGGATGTGGCTTCTAGTATCCCACCAGGCCGTGGGCATAATGGCTGCTAGCCGGGTAGTGGTAACACCGAAGCGCACCCTGCGCAATGTGTTCCTCTTCGGGGTGGCCTATGCCGTGTGCTCCCTCAGTTGCACCTTGCCAATCTTTCTTGTAGTGGTGGGTAGTGCCCTGGCAACAAGGGGGCTTGGCGCCTCTTTCGGGCAGTTCCTCAGTTACTCCCTGGGAATGGGGGCCATCCTTATCCTGCTTACGGTGGGCACGGCCCTATTTCGGGAGGCGGCTACCCGCTGGGTGCGGGGGGTAATCCCCCATGTGCACCGCGTAAGCGCCCTGTTCCTTATCGGGGCAGGGGCGTATCTGATTTACTACTGGGGGTTCTACGCCCCACAATTCTAGAACCCTTTAGCCTCTACCGTATGTGCTGACGGAAGAAGGCCAGGGTCTTCTCCCACGCATCCCTGGCCGCCTGGGCGTTGTAGGCAGGGCGAGTGTCGTTGAAGAAGGCGTGGTCTACCCCAGGGTAGATGTGCACCTGCGCCGGCTTCCCAAACGCCTTCAGGCGCTCTTCCATCTGGCGCACCGATGCAGGCGTTACCCACCCGTCCTTTTCGGCGAAGATGCCCAGGAGCGGACACTCCAGGTGCTTCACCTGGTCCAGCGGGTCTGGGATGCCCCCGTAGAAGTCCACGCAGGCGCTCACCCCGGCCGAGCGCAGGGCAGCGAGGAGCGCCAGCCCCCCGCCCATGCAGAAGCCCACTACCCCCACCTTGCCGGTGCACCTCTCCTGGCGCTTCAGGTAGTTCACGCCCGAAACAATTTCCCGCACCGCCTGCTCCATATTCAGGGCCATCATGAGTTTCTCGGCCTCCGTAGGCTCCTTGGCGATCTTGCCGTGGTATAGGTCGGGTGCCAGGGCAATGAACCCCTCCTGCGCAAAGCGGCGGGCTACATCCTGGATATGAGGCTCCAGCCCCCACCACTCCTGGATCACCACCACGCCGGGATATTTGCCGGGCTGTTGGGGATGGGCCAGGTAAGCGGGTGTTTTGCTACCATCGTGGGGATACTGCACCTTGCGGGCACGCACACTCTCGGGCATATGCTCCTCCCCCATACTGGTATACGGAAAAGGTAGCACACGGTGAATTCCCCAGGGCTTTGCCATAATAGCAGAAGGACGCGGGATGCGCAACAGCCCCCACTTAAGACCGACAAGGAATGAGTTGGGACAGGGAGTGTGAGACCTACTTGAGGGGATGCCCTCCTGATCGGGTCTCCCGGTCCGGGGGCAGGCTCTTGGCAGAAAGGTGGGATCCCTTTATGATAGAGGCCAACACACCAACCCAGGGTGCCCTGGGCCCTGGAAGGTTCGCAGGAGGAGATCTTGGATTTGGGTTTGAAAGGACGGGTAGCCATTGTAACCGGGGGAAGCGAGGGCATTGGCCGAGCAACCGCCCTGCGCTTGGCCCAGGAAGGGGCCAAGGTCGCCATCTGCGCCCGGCGCCCCGGCCCCCTAGAGCAGGCCGCCGAGGCTATCCGCTCCCATGGTGGTGAGGCACTGGCCATCCCCGCCGATGTCTCTCGCCCCGAGGATGTTCAGCGGGTGGTGGACACGGTGCTCCGCCAGTGGGGAAGGATAGACATCCTGGTGAACAACGCCGGCACCTCAGCCGCCCATCCCTTTGAGTCTGTCTCCGACGAAGACTGGGAGGCCGACTTTGCCCTGAAGGTGTGGCAGGCCATCCGCTTCAGCCGTGCCGTCCTCCCCACTATGAAAGCCCAAAGGTGGGGGCGCATCATCAATGTAACCAACATCGGAGGCAGGGCACCCGGCGCCCGCTCGGTCCCCACCTCGGTGAGCCGTGCCGCCGGCATCGCCCTGACCAAGGCCCTATCCAAAGAGTATGCTCCCTATAACATCCTGGTAAACACCGTCTGCATCGGCCTGGTGAAGAGCGCACAGCACGAACGGCGCTACCAGCGGGCCAAGGATCAGAACCCCTCCCTGACCCTGGAGCAGTTCTACGCTGAGATGGGCAAGAATGTGCCCCTGGGCCGGGTCGGAGAAGCGGAAGAGGCGGCCGATGTCATCACCTTTCTGGCGTCAGAGCGCGCCAGTTACATCACCGGCGTAGCCATCAACATAGACGGGGGCACCAGCCCGGTGGTGTAGGCGCTTCCCCAGGATCAGAGGCCCCTTCGCCAGCCGTCCCACACCAGCAGAGCACCCACCACCATAAGCACCACCCCCATACTGCCAACCAGCACCGTGAGGCGCGTGCGCCCGGTTAGGCGCGCCCCCAGGAAGGTGCCCAGCATCCCCGTGGGCACCATAACCACAAGCACGGCCCAGTCCTGCTCCCCCCGCAGTAGGTGGCCGAAGAAGCCCGATAGCCCCAGGAAGAGGCCCACCGCCAAATTCGTTCCAGCCGCCTGGCGGGGGTCCATCTTCAAACGGCGGAGCATGGCGGGAAGGCGCAGAGTGCCGAGAATCAGCCCCACCGCTCCCCCCACAAGGCCGATGAGCAACCCCACCCCCACCTCCTCCCGCAGGCGGACGCCCCACGAGGGAGCGGGCCCCTTTATGGGAGCCATTGCCAGCCTCCCCCTACGGGCCATAACTACCAGTTCAACCCCTTGCCACAGGACGAGCATACCTGCCCCCCCTACCAAAACGCCCTCAGGCACTCGCCCACTGCCTAGGGCACCCAGGAATGCCCCGACCACCGAAGCGCCCCCCATAGTGGCCACCACCCTCCACACTACTCGCCGTTCCCGTAGGTGCACCCACGCCCCTGTGAGGGCGCCTGCCGTGCTGACGAGTATATTGCTCCCCCCGGCGACCCCGGCCGGGAAACCCAGGAGAAGGAGCACCGTCAGGCGCATGGTGCCCAGGGCCAGCCCCACAAATCCTCCCAATATCCCCACTAGGAAAGAGATGACCCCTAAAAGAGGGAGTTCCCAAGGGGCAGCCCAGGTGGGCAAACCCCACAGGGTGTAGGGCGTGGTCATCGGCGCCGAAACTCCTTCTCCAGATAGGCGCGGGAGAGGAGCACCATGGTAGGGCGCCCGTGGGGGCAGGTATGAGGCTCCCGCGCGCGCCCCAGGTCCTCCAGCAGCGACGCCATCTCCTCCTGGGACAGGAGCATACCAGCCGTTACAGCGCTGTGGCAGGCGATAACGGCCGCCACCCGCTCCTCTACCGGCGTGGGTAGGTCTTCCCCCAGCAGAGCATCCAAGAAATCCAACAGGGCCTGGCGTGGGGGCTTCCCGGCAAGGGTGGCGGGAACGCCTCGCACCAGCACTGCCCGCTCCCCGAAGGGTTCCACCTGCCACCCCGATTGGGCTATGGCCTCCTGGGCGTCCTGGAGAGCAAGGGCCTGGGATGGGGTTAGTTCTACCAACACCCCCTCCAGGAGGCCCTGTGCCCAGGGCTCCCTCTTGCGCAAACGCTCCAGCACACGCTCATACAGCACCCGCTCGTGGGCGGCGTGCTGGTCTATTAGGTAAAGCCCCTCCTGCCCTTCGGCGGCAATGAAACACGCCTGCACCTGCCCCAGTGGGCGCAAGCCTGGAAGGATAAGGGCTGGAGGGGGCGCTGGAGAAGAAGCCAGGGGAGACGCTGGCGGTGAGCCAGGGGAGGGTAAGGGAGAGGGGGGATGGGGCGTAGCCGCCCGCCCAGGCCCCCCAAAGGCGGGGGAGGGGACTTGGGGGCGCAAAAGAGGCGATACTACCCCAGGCACCGGGCTATGAGCTACTACCGACTCCCTTACTGCCCGCTGGAGCACCCCCGCCACCTCCGACTCCCGAAGAAGCCGCACCTCGGCCTTGGCCGGATGCACATTGGAATCCACCTGCTCAGGGGGCAAGTCCAGGTGCACAATGGCTAGGGGATGCCTCTCCTCGGGCAGGAAACCCCGATATGCCTCCTCCAGGGCAAAGACAAGGGCACGCGCCTGAACAGGCCGCCCGTTCACCACAACGGTTATGGCCCCCCGGTGGGAGCGGTGCAGGTCGGGGGGGCTGGTAAGCCCCCACACCCGCACGCCTCGCTCCGGCGCCTCGCCCTGGAAGGCTAGAAGCGTCTGGGCCACCTGTTGCCCGTAGACCGCTCCCACTGCCTCCCGCAAGTTCCCTGTCCCTGGGGAGGCCAGCACCTGGCGCCCATCCACCTGCAGCAGGAAGCGCACCTTGGGGAAGGCCATAGCATAGGCGCACACCACCTGCTGGCATCGGGCTCCTTCATAGGAGGGGGAGCGGAGGAACTTGCGGCGAGCGGGCAAGTTGCGAAACAGGCCCCGCACCGTTACGGTGGAGCCCGGGCGGGCACCAGCAGGCTCCCGGCGAACCACCTCCCCCTCCCGCACCTCCACCAACATCCCCTGCTCCTCCTCCCGGTGACGCGTAAGGATGCTCACCCAGGAGACGCTAGCGATACTGTAGAGGGCCTCACCACGAAACCCTAGGGTGGCTACAGCCGAAAGGTCGTCCGCAGTGGTCAGTTTGCTGGTAGCGTGGCGCTGGAAGAGCAGGGGCACATCGGCTTGACGGATACCCTCCCCATCATCCGCCACGCGGATACGCTCCAGACCCCCGCCTACCACCTCTATAACTACTTGGGAGGCTCCGGCGTCCAGGGCGTTCTCCACCAGTTCCTTAACTACCGAGGCGGGACGCTCCACCACCTCCCCGGCGGCGATGCGTGCGGCCACCTCTGGCGCAAGGACGCGGATAGGCACGGCACCCCTATTGGGCGGGCTTGCGAAAAGCCTGGTCGGGGCTGTGGCCGTTGGCGGCCAACTCGGAGATGATGCGGTAGACCCGTTCCATCTCCCGGTCATCGGGGTTGGGCCAGAAGTAGGGGCGCACCACAATACCCCCCAACGCGGAGACGATCTCCGGATAGTCGTCTATCACCAGGTCGGGGGCACAGGGGATACTCCCCTGGGCCACAAGGCGCTGGACCGCTAGGCGGTAGTCCTGCAGGGGCTTCTCGTAGACGCCCGCCACCATAGGCGCCAGCCCTACACTCCGCACCTCCCCCCAGCGCACCCCCATCCCCGACCAGATATGTATAACGTGCCCGTCCTCTCGCAGGCGCTGGAAAACCTCCCGCACGCCCGGGCGAAGGGAGCCATCCATCCCCAGGATGGTGTAGTCCATATCAAAGAACAGGTGCAGGTTGCGCATCCCTAAACGACGCCCCCATTTTATATCGTCTGTTGGGGAACGGGCGGTGGAGCACCCTTCACCTCCAATCCCCTTCTGCCATCATACAGGCACGCGCTCGTTCCCACAATAGCATTCGCCATACCTTCTGTGCCAACGGTGTGAAGGAGAAACTGCGGCAGCCCTGGCGCACGCCTATCCCCCCACTTGAAAACCCTAGCGCCCGACTCCTCTCATCCTCTGGCTGGAACAACGCCATTTGCCCTATTTAAGGATGGAAATGGGCCACCCCCCTTGACAACCACCCAGGTCTTGCATATAGTAAACATGGCTGGCATGCCCCCAGGGGCGTGTCAGGAGGTAAAGCCCTGCAGATGCAGAGGACCTGAGAAAGAAGGGCAAGGCCACAGCACCAAGGGCGGCGGCCCGCGTGCGTGGCCGCCGCCTCTGCGTCTGAAGCACCTTAAAAAGGGAAGAGGAGCGCCAGCATCAGAACAGGGCACAGGCGTGGAGTCTGGGCCCTGCAGTGGGGAAAGGTGCTACGGGCCCACGGTGGATGCCTAGGCGCCAAGGGCCGAAGAAGGGCGTGGCAAGACTGCGAAAAGCCTCGGTGAGCCGTCTAGCAGGCTGAGCCGAGGATTCCCGAATGGGGAAACCCGGCGGGGACGGTAAGTTCCCGTCATCCCCGGGTAACCGGGGAGGGCAAGTGGGGGAAGTGAAACATCTCAGTACCCCGAGGAAGAGAAAGCAACCGCGAGGCCCCTAGTAGTGGCGAGCGAACGGGGCTGAGCCCAAACCCAGAGGGCTTAGTGGCCTGGGGGCCTATGCCCCCTGGGGGTTGGAGGCGGTGCCAGGGGAGGCCCCAGCCTCCCCACAGAGTTACCAACCTTCTCTCTAGCCGAAATCCCTGGAACGGGATGCCACAGAAGGTGAAAGCCCTGTAGGCGAAAGGGGGAAGGCTCTGGGCACCAGCCTGAGTACCGCAGGGCACGAGGAACCCTGCGGGAAGCAGGGGGGACCACCCTCCAAGGCTAACTACCCTTGGCGACCGATAGTGGACCAGTACCGTGAGGGAAAGGTGAAAAGCACCCCTGGCGGGGAGTGAAAAGACCTGAAACCGTGGGCCTACAGACAGTCGGAGGGGGCCGCAAGGCCTCTGACGGCGTGCCTGTTGAAGAATGATCCGGGGAGTTCTTCTCTGGGGCAAGGCTAAGGGTCTGGAGACCCGGAGCCGTAGGGAAACCGAGTCCGAACAGGGCGACCAGTCCCAGGGAAGAGACACGAAGCCAGGTGATCTACCCAGGGCCAGGGTGAAGCCCCGCTAACCCGGGGTGGAGGCCCGAACCCGTGGCACGGGCAAATGCCTGGGATGAGCCGTGGGTAGCGGTGATATGCCAACCGAACCTGGAGCTAGCTTGTTCTCTCCGAAATGCATGAGGGTGCAGCCTCAGGGGAAGCCACTGGGGGGTAGGGCTCTGGACGGGCTAGGGGGCGCGAGCTTACCAAACCCGACCAAACCGCAAACACCCAGTGGTGCTCCCTGGGAGTGAGGGGGTCGAGGATAAGCCCGATCCCCAAGAGGGGAACAACCCAGACCGTCGGCTAAGGCCCCCAAGGGCGGGCTAAGTGGTAAAGGAGGTGGGGCTCCCCAGACAGCCGGGAGGTTGGCTTAGAAGCAGCCATCCTTCAAAGAGTGCGTAACAGCTCACCGGTCGAGGGGTCCTGCGCCGAAAATGTATCGGGGCTAAGCCCGCCGCCGAAGCCACGGGCGTATCCCTGCACCGCAGGGATACGCGGTAGGAGAGCGTCCCCTGCCCGCAGAAGGTGGTGCGGAAGCACCGCTGGAGGGCAGGGGAGTGCGAATCCCGGAACGAGTAGCGCCAAGGCAGGTGAAAATCCTGCCCGCCGAAAGCCCAAGGGTTCCTCCGCACCGTTGTTCGGCGGAGGGTCAGTCGGGCCTAAGCCGAGGCCGCAAGGCGTAGGCGATGGAGAGCTGGTCAAGATTCCAGCACCACCCACCCCCCTATGAAGGGGAGGTGGACGGGGAAGGGTAAGCAGGGCGCCCCTATTGGACACGGGGCGTTCTCCCCTGTAGCCCGTAAGGGTAAGGGGGGAGAGAAGTCTGGGGGCAACCCCGGGCGACCCTGCCGACCCCACGCCTCCAAGAAAAGACCTCCCTGGAGGGTGGTGGGTGCCCGTACCGCAAACCGCCACAGGTGGGCTGGGGTGCAAGCCCCAAGGCGAACGAGCGAACCCCCGCTAAGGAACTAGGCAAAAGGGCCCCGTAACTTCGGGATAAGGGGCGCCCTCTGGGGTAAAGGAGCACGCCTCCCGAGCCCCGGGGGGCCGCAGCACAGCACCTCTGGGGACTGTTTAACAAAAACACAGCTCGCTGCGAAGGGGAAACCCCACGTATAGCGGGCGACGCCTGCCCAGTGCCGGAAGGTTAAGGGGAGGGGTGCAAGCCCCAAACTGAAGCCCCGGTGAACGGCGGCCGTAACTCTAACGGTCCTAAGGTAGCGAAGTCCCTTGTCGGGTAAGTTCCGACCCGCATGAAAGGCGGAACCACCGGAGGACTGTCTCAGCGGGGGGCTCGGTGAAACTGCAGGGCCTGTGAAGATGCGGGCGACTCGCGGCGGGACAAAAAGACCCCGTGAAGCTTTACTGCAACCTGGCATTGGACTGGGGTCGTGGCTGTGTAGGATAGGTGGGAGGCGATGAAGCGGGGGCGCCAGCCTCCGTGGAGCCAACGGTGAAATACCACCCTTCCGCGGCCTTGGCCCTAACCCCGGTGGGGAAGCCGGGGGACCGTGCCTGGTGGGCAGTTTGACTGGGGCGGTCGCCTCCTAAAAGGTAACGGAGGCGTCCCAAGCTCCCCTCAGGGCGGATGGACATCGCCCGCAGCGTGCATGGGCAGAAGGGGGGTTGACTGCGAGGCCCACAGGCCGAGCAGGGGCGAAAGCCGGGCCAAGTGATCCTGCGGTCCCTCGTGGGAGGGCCGTGGCTTAGCGGACAAAAGCTACTCCGGGGATAACAGGCTGATCGCGCCCAAGAGTTCCCATCGACGGCGCGGATTGGCACCTCTATGTCGACTCGTCCCATCCTGGGGGTGAAGGAGCTCCCAAGGGTCAGGCTGTTCGCCTGTCAAAGGGGTACGTGAGTTGGGTTCAGAACGTCGTGAGACAGTTCGGTCTCTATCTGCCGCGAGCGCAGGAGGCTTGAGGGGGGCCGTCCCTAGTACGAGAGGGCCGGGACGGACCGACCTCTGGCGTCCCGGTTGTCCTGCCCAGGGCATCGCCGGGTAACCATGTCGGGTCGGGATAAGCGCTGAAAGCATCTAAGCGCGAAGCCCACCCCAAGACGAGGCCTCCCACGGCACAAGCCGGTAAGGCCGCAGGGAGACGACCTGCTTAAGCGGCCGGAGGTGGAAGGCGGGTAACCGCTGGAGCCGACCGGTGCGCATCGGCCGAGGCCTTTCCCCCACTGCAGGGCCTAGACCCCCACGCCCCCTCTTCCCTACCCCTATCGCGGGGTGGAGCAGCGGCAGCTCGTCGGGCTCATAACCCGAAGGTCGGTGGTTCGAGTCCACCCCCCGCTACCACGCCAAAAGACCGAGGCCCCGTGCGTTCCAACGCACGGGGCCTCGCTTGCTTTCCTATCCCCCGCTCTACACTTATACTATATCCAGCACACCTCTCCCAGGAGCGCAAATGCCATGCACTACGATGTCATCATCATCGGCGGAGGAGCGGCCGGCCTCTCGGCCGCCATCTACACCTCCCGCGCCCAACTCAAGACCCTGGTGGTGGAAAAACTCGGATGCGGTGGGCAAATCCTCAACACCGACATTATTGAAAACTACCCAGGCTTCCCCGAAGGGGTAAAGGGGCCCCTGCTGGCACAGGCCCTGGAAGAGCAGGCGCGCAAGTTCGGCACTGAAATCCTCTACGATGTGGTGGAACGGGTGGAGGTGCAGGGGCACCCCAAGGTGGTGCACACCTCCAGCGCCCCCCTTACTGCCAAGGCCCTTATCCTGGCCACTGGAGGCGAGCACAACAAACTGGGCGTCCCTGGAGAAGAGGAGTTCGCCGGAAGGGGCGTCTCCTACTGCGCCACCTGCGACGGCAACTTCTTCACCGGCCAGCCTGTGGTAGTCGTGGGTGGGGGCGACGCCGCCATTGACGAGGGCCTTTACCTTACTCGTATGGTGGAAAAGGTTACTGTAGTGCACCGGCGTGACCAACTGCGCGCCAGCAAGATCCTCCAACAGCGCGCCTTCGCCAACCCCAAGATGGAGTTCAAATGGAGCACCGTCGTCCAGGAGATACAGGGCAACGGCACCGTGGAGCGGGTGCTTTTGAAAGACCTGAAGACAGGCCAGGTCTATCCCTTCCCCACCAAAGGCGTCTTCATCTATATCGGCTTCCACGCCGCCACCGGCTTCCTGAAAGGGAGCGGGGTGCCCATGGACCCAGCAGGGCACATCATCACCAACATCCGCATGGAGACAGCCATCCCCGGAGTTTTCGCCTGTGGGGATGTGCGCCAGTTCTCCGACCGCCAGTTAGGCTCCGCCGTAGGCGACGGCATCACTGCCGCCCTCTCAGCCTACCGCTATATCACCGAGCACCTGCACGAATAGGGTTCGGCCCCCCCTGGGGGCGCGAAAGGAGAGGCTTCCTATGCCATCTATAGGTTGGGGTATAATAGGCATCGGCCAACACGCAGACCGCTTCATCGCCCCTGCCATCGGCAAAGCCAAAGGGGCACGCCTTCTAGCGGTGGCCAGCCGAGACCTGGGACGCGCCCGCGCCTTCGCCGAGAAGCACGGAGCGCAGGGTGCATACGACTCCATCCCCGACTTTCTGCGCCACCCCGGGCTAGACGCCGTCTTCATCGCCTCCCCCAACGCCTTGCACAAGGAGCACGCCCTCCTCGCCGCCCAGGCGGGCAAGCATGTGCTGGTAGAAAAGCCCATGGCCCTCTCGGTGGGCGACTGCTGGGCTATGGTGGAGGAGTGCCAGAGGCGAGGGGTGAAACTGGGGGTGGGTTTCCACGCTCGCCAGCACCCCGCCCACCAGGAGGTGCGGCGCCTGGTGCACCACGGCGTTTTAGGCGACCTAGTGCTCCTGCAGGGGCAGTGGGCCAGAGGAGTGCGCGGGCAGAAGACCGTTCCCCCGGCCACCGGCCTGCGGGCCTGGTGGAGCGACCCTGAACTGGCCGGAGGCGGGGCCATGATGGGCATGGGCGTCCACGTGATTGATCTGCTTCGCTTCATTAGCGGACAGGAGGTAACCGAGGTAACGGCTGTGACCGACGGCCAGTCGGAGGCCCACCCCTTGGAAGACCTGGCGGTAGCCATCCTGAGCCTTTCCGGAGGGGCTTTTGCCACTCTGGTTTGCTCTCGCCGAATCCCCGACTCCCTCAATAACCTGGTGGTGTATGGGGTAAACGGACGCGCCGTCGGCTACGGCACGCTCGGGACCTCCGTTACTGGGCGTCTAGAGGTGGAGACCCAGCAGGTGCAGACCGCCGTTGCCTACACCGCCGGGGACATGTATCAGGCAGAGATAGAGGGGTTCCAGAAAGCCATTCTGGAGGGAGGGGAACCCCCGGCCACGGGGATGGACGGCCTGCGGGTATGCCAGGTAACCGAAGCCATCTTCCGCTCTCAGCGGGAGTGGAAGCGCATCACCATCCCTCTTATGTAGCCCCTCACCCCTTCATTGTGGGGGCATCAGGATTCCCTGGGCGGCCCCTGGCGGTATTCCGGCAGGCGGCGGACCGTGTAGCGGGGGCCGTCGGTAGTAAGGGCCTCTACAGCGGCGCGGGCCGTGTCCAGCCAGGTAAAGCAGGGGATGCGCTGTTCCGCAGCCGCCCGGCGGATGTAGAAGCCGTCCCGTAGGGGGTCGCGCCCCCCGGAGAGGGTGTTCACCACCGCATCCACCAACCCCGCTTTGATGACCTCCACCACACTAGGCCGGTCGGGGGTGCCGTGGGTTAGTTTGCCCACCGTGGTTACGGTGCGAATGCCCAGGGAGCGAAGAAAGCGGGCGGTGCCCTCGGTGGCGTAGAAGCCCCACCCACGCCGCGCCAGGGCCAGGGCGATATCGGCCCCTTCGGGCTTGGTGCGGTCCGCCAGGCTCATCAGGATGTTCCCCCTCTGGGGCAGGTGCATGCCGGCTGCAAGAAGGGCCTTGGTAAGGGCGGCGTGGAAGTGGTGGTCAATGCCCATAACCTCCCCTGTGGACTTCATCTCAGGCCCAAGGTAGGTATCGGCGCCGGTGAGTTTGCTCATACTGAAGGCGGGGGCCTTTACCGCCACCAGTTTCAGGCGGCGGAAGAGGCCTCCCTGCCACCCCTGCTGGCGCAAGGTCTTGCCCAACATGGCCTGGACAGCAATATGAACCATAGGCACACCCGTTGCCTTGCTGATGAATGGGACAGTGCGGCTGGCGCGCGGATTGACCTCAATGACATACACTGTGGACTTGAAGTCTCTCCCTACGGGCTGTGCCGGGGTGCGATAGGGAGGGCCGCCCATCACAATAAACTGCACATTCATGAGCCCCACCACCCCCAGTTCCCGCCCAATGCGCTGGGCGTAGTCTACTATGGTATCCACCTCCCCTTCGGTCAAAGTAACGCCGGGGTAAACGGTAATGGCGTCCCCAGAGTGGACGCCCGCCCGCTCCAGGTGCTCCATCACCCCAGGAATGAGCACCTCCTCACCATCGCAGACGGCGTCCACCTCGCACTCCTTTCCCTCCAGGTATTTGTCTACCAGCAGTGGCTTACCTGGGGATACCTCTAGAGCGGCACGGGCATACAGCTCCAGTTCCTCAGGGGTATGCACGATCTCCATAGCCCTGCCACCCAGCACATAACTGGGGCGCACAAGGACGGGGTAGCCGATGTTCCCAGCCACCTCCAGGGCCTCCTGCACCGTGAGCACCGCCGCCCCAGGTGGCTGGGGGATACCCAGGCTGGCCAGAAACTCCTCCCACTTGCGGCGGTCGGAGGCGATGTCTATCGCCCTGGCCGACGAGCCAAGGATAGGAAGCCCGGCACGGTCAAGCCCCTGGGAGAGGTTGATGGCTGTCTGCCCCCCGAACTGCACCACAGAGGGGGGAAAGCCATCCCCATCGGCTTCATTCTCCACCAAGTCGCGCACCGCCTCCTCGTCCAGGGGCTCAAAATACAGCCTGTCAGAGGTGTCAAAGTCGGTGGACACGGTCTCTGGGTTGGAGTTGACCATAATGGCTTTCCACACCCCCTTCTGGAGCGCCCAGGCAGTGTGCACCGAACAGTAGTCGAACTCAATGCCCTGGCCAATGCGGATAGGGCCAGAGCCGATGACCACCGCCTTGGGGCCTTTCAGGGGTGGGGCCTCGCCCTCCTGTTCATAGGTAGAGTAGAAGTAGGGTGTTACCGCCTCAAACTCGGCAGCGCAGGTGTCCACCATCTTGTAGACGGGGCGAATGCCCCATTGCCGGCGCAGGGCACGCACTCGCTCCGGCAGGCCCTGGGCATGCCCGAAGGAGGCGATAACAGCATCGGAGAAGCCCATCACCTTGGCCTCCCTCAGAAGGGCAGGGGTCAACTCTTCTTGTAAGAGGCGGCGCTCCATACTCACGATGCGGGCTATGGCGTGGGTGAACCAGGGGTCTATAAGGGAGACGCGGGAAACCTCTTCAGGGGTTGCTCCACGGCGCAGGGCGGCGGCTATGGCCCACAGGCGCAGGTCGTGGGGTGGGAAGATGGGAATGGCCCGCCAGTCCTTGCTCTCGCGCCATTCCGGGGCCTCCCACTGAAGGCTTCTGGCCTGTTGCTCTAGCCCCCGCACCGCCTTCTGGAGAGCGGCTTCAAAGGTGCGGTCAATGGCCATCACCTCCCCGGTGGACTTCATCTGCGTAGCAAGGGTGCGGTCGGCGTAGGGGAACTTGTCAAAGGGCCAGCGGGGGATTTTCACCACGCAGTAGTCCAGGGCCGGCTCAAAGCAGGCCAGGGTCTTGCGGGTAACGGCGTTGGGTATTTCGTCCAGGCGCTTGCCGATAGCGATTTTGGCCGCCACACGGGCGATGGGGTAGCCGGTGGCCTTGGATGCCAGGGCGCTGGAGCGGCTGACCCGTGGGTTTACCTCTATCACATAGTAATCCAGGGGAGACTTGGGGCGCGCACCTTCCGGGAGGGCTTGGGCCACCAGGGGATGGGGCGCCAGGGCGAACTGGATGTTGCACCCCCCCTCTACCCCCAGGGCGCGGATAATGCGCAGGGATGCCGAGCGTAGTAACTGGTATTCTTTGTCCGACAGGGTCTGGGAGGGGGCCACCACGATGGACTCCCCAGTATGCACTCCCATGGGGTCCATGTTCTCCATGTTGCACACGGTGATGCAGTTGTCGGCCCCGTCCCGCATCACCTCGTATTCCACCTCCTTCCAGCCCTCCACAGAACGCTCCAGGAGCACCTGGTGCACAGGGCTGGCGTGGAGGCCCCGCAGAACCACCCCCTCCAACTCATCCCAGCGGCGAACGACCCCCCCTCCCGTCCCCCCCAAGGTGTAGGCAGGGCGCACCACCAGGGGAAGCCCCACCTCCTCGGCAAAGCGGCGCGCCTCACCCATAGAGGTAACTGTGGCGTTGGGGGGTTGAGGCTCCCCGATCTCCCGCAGGAGTTGGCGGAAGAGTTCCCGGTCTTCGGCGCGCTTGATGGCCATTAGGGGCGTGCCCAGCAGGCGCACCCCGTAGCGCTCCAGGACACCCTTTTCCGCCAGTTCCACCGCCAGGTTGAGACCTGTTTGACCCCCCATGGTGGGGAGGAGGCCGTCGGGACGCTCCCGGGCGATAACACGCTCCAACACCTCCACCGTGAGCGGCTCAATGTAGACGATGTCGGCGATGCCCTCGTCGGTCATAATAGTGGCAGGGTTGGAGTTGACCAAGACAGTAACCACGCCCTCCTCTCGGAGGGAGCGGCACGCCTGGGTGCCAGCGTAATCAAACTCGGCTGCCTGGCCGATAACGATGGGGCCAGAGCCTATCACCAGGACTTTAGATGGTTTACTGGGCATAGCGTTTAGGTTCTCCTGCGCACGCCGTTATGATTGGGTACGCTGCCGCTTGTTTTCGTTGACCACCCCTGAAGGGTGTTGTAGGATAGAGGCGCTATGGAAGCCCGGGCGAAATTCTGGTTTGACCAGGTCCCCCAAGACCTATCCACGGCACGCCTATTGTTGCGGAACCGCAGATACGGCTTTGCGCTGTTCACCCTGCACCTTGCCCTGGAGAAGTTCCTGAAAGGGTGCATCGTGGAGTCCACTGGGCGTGTGCCCCCCAGGACCCACGACCTGGTCCGCCTGGCGGAGGTGGCATCCATCGTGCTGCCGGTTGAGCACGGCCAGGCTCTCGAGCGGCTCACGCGCCTGGCCTTGGAGGCAAGGTATCCCACAAACCTCCTCCGCCTGACGCGCACTCTGGCTCTTGAGGCCTTTGCCCGTGGAGAGTCGGCCCTGCAATGGTTGCAACAGCAGAGGCAGTCCGAAGCATAGTCCTGGACTTTGTTCAAAGGCTGGAGGCCCTTGCCCCTCTGCGTGTCCAGCGGGTGCTCCTGTTCGGCTCCTACGCACACGGGTGGCCACACCGGGGCAGCGACATAGACCTGGTGGTGGTCTCCGAAGGATTCCGCCGGATGGGCCGCCACCAGCGCCTGGACCTGTTGGTGCGAGCGGCCTACGCCAGTGACCACCGTATTGAGGCCATCGCCGTTACGCCAGGGGAGCTCCGCCGCGCCGGACCCGGCACCTTCCTGGGTGAGGTAAAGCGCACCGGCGTGGTGGTGTATGAGGCCCCCTAGGAAGCCTGCATGGCCGATAACGATGGGGCCAGAGCCGATCACCAGGACTTTAGATGGTTTACTGGACACTCCTTGTCCTCACTCCTTCAACAATCACAACGATTACCCCTTGGAGATCCCGCTCTTTACCCTAGGGTGCATCACCACCCCCCATATGGGGGGTGCATGGCTCTTTCTCCTCTTCATTTCGCACCATCTCCAGAAACCGATCAAAAATGTATTCGTTGTCCCGGGGGCCGGGCGATGCCTCCGAGTGGTATTGGATGGTAAGGATGGGCAATGAGCGGTGGCGCATCCCCTCCACTGTGCCGTCGTTCAGGTTGATATGGCTTACCTCCAGCCCATGGGGGAGCGAATCGGCATCCACAGCGTAGCCGTGGTTCTGGGCAGTTATGTAAACTCGCCCCGTAGCCAGGTCGCGCACAGGGTGGTTGCCCCCCCGGTGGCCGAACTTCAGTTTGTAGGTGCGCCCGCCGAAGGCCCTGGCCAGCACCTGGTGCCCCAGGCAGATGCCCAAGATAGGCACCCGCCCCGCAAGGCGGCGCGCTGTGTCCACCACACCGTCTAGCAGGGCAGGGTCGCCAGGCCCTGGAGAGAAAACCACCCCATGGGGGCGCAGGGCCAGCACCTCCTCCGCCGTAAAGGCGGATGGCACAACTGTTACCCTACACCCCCGACGGTTCAACAGGCGCACGATGTTATACTTCAGCCCGCAGTCAAAGGCAACGATGTGCCAGCGCTCCTCCCCTACAGCAGGCCAGGTGTAGAGTGCACCCGTGGTAACCTGCCGGACGAAGTCCACATTGCCGTAGGGAGGCACCTCGCGCAGGCGAGCCAAGGCACTTTCTGGCCCTTCGTCGCACGCCAGGATACCCATCATCACCCCACGGGTGCGTAGGCGACGGGTTAGGGCGCGGGTATCTACCCCGGCCAGACCTGGGACGCCAAAAGCCCTTAGGAACTCGTCCAAAGTCATCTCGGCACGAGGGTGGCTGGGTTGAGGGCACCACTGGCGCACCACTAACCCCGCCACCTGGATACGCCGCGACTCAAAGTCCTCCCGGTTGATCCCGTAGTTGCCTTGAAGGGGGTAGGTAGGCACCAGGATCTGCCCTGCATAAGAGGGGTCGGTGAGCATCTCCTGGTAGCCGGTCATGGAGGTGTTGAACACCACCTCCCCGTAGGCTGAGGCCTCGGCCCCGAACACCTCCCCCTCAAAGACACTTCCATCTTCTAAAACTAGATAGCCCTTCTTGCCCATAGGCGTGCCCCCAGAAGGCTGAAGATACTGCGCCACACCATAAGCAGGACAGCAATGCCCGCCAGGAAAAGGAGCAGAGCCGGTGTCCACAAAGGGCGCTGGAGCCAGAGGCTCCGCACCACCATCCCCAGGAACCCGATAGGTAGCCACGCACCCAAGGCCCACACCCACGCCCATCGGGGGTTCCTCACTGCACCGGCCCGGAACACCCCCGCGAGAGCCCCCAGAGGTAGCCATACCACTGCAAGGGGGGCAACATTGCGCACAATGCCCATAGGCGTTATCGTTTCCCCATGGCTCACCAGCCCCAGCAAAGCGAAGATAGTGAAGATCAGGATGTCCCCCGGGAGAAGAGCGAGTGCCGTTTTCAAACCGGTAAGATGGGTAGCGTGGCCCTTCACGACGGCTTCTCCTGGCGTGTGTCATAGACTACCTTGCCCGCCACCACCGTGGCCACCACCCGCCCATGCAGGGCAACACCGGCCAAGGGTGTATTCTTCCCCTTGGAGGCGAAGCAGTTAGGGTCTACTGTCCAATGCCCGCTCAAGTCTAGGAGCACCAGGTCGCCCCAGGAGCCGGGGCGCAGGCTACCCAGCCCCTTGCCCTTTTCTCCCAGCACCCTGGCGGGGCCGATAGTGAGGGCCTCCACCAGGCGAGCCAATGGCATTCCCCCCTGCACCACTAGGACGGTATGGCAGAGGGCGAAGGCGGTCTCCAGACCGCTGATGCCGAAGGCCGCCTCCTGGAAAGTGCACGCCTTGTCCACTGCTGTGTGGGGGGCGTGGTCGGTGGCGATGGCGTCAATCACCCCGTCTCGCAGGGCCTGCTGAAGGGCATCCCGGTGCGCCCGGCTCCGCAAAGGTGGGTTCACCTTGCAGTAGGTGTCGTAGGCGTTCGGCGTGAGGGGAGCAAAGGGGGAGCCTTCCCCCTTTCGCCCCAGAAGCCACTCGTCAGTAAGGCAGAGGTGGTGGGGTGTTGCCTCGGCGGTAACGGCAAGGCCTCGCTCCTTGGCTCTACGCACCATCTCTACGGTGCCGGTTGTGGAGATATGGGCCAGGTGGAGCCTACCCCCTGTTAGGGCACAAAGGGCGATGTCTCTACTGGCCATACTTTCCTCTGCCTGAGGGGGGGTGCCTGGGAGGCCCAAGCGGCTGGCCACCCATCCCTCGTGAGCAACGCCTCGCGCCAGGGCTGGCTCTTCCAAGTGATTGACAATGGGCAGGCCGGTAATAGTGCTGTAGTGCAGTGCGGTGCGCATAAGAAAGGGGTTGGACACCGGGGAGCCGTCGTCAGAGAAGGCAACGGCCCCGGCGCGGGCCAGGTCGGCCAGTTCCGCCAGTTCCTTCCCCTGGCGCCCTTTGCTTATGCAGGCTATGGGGAGCACCCGAGCCAGGCCCACCTCGGCCCCTTGGCGAAGCACCCACTCCACCAGGGCAGGGGTGTCTACAGGGGGGATAGTGTTGGGCATGGCGCACAGGGTAGTGAAGCCCCCCCGAACGCCTGCTAAAGCACCCGTAGCGATGGTCTCTTTCTCCTCTTCTCCGGGTTCCCGGAGGTGGGTGTGGAGGTCAACAAAGCCGGGGCACACCACCAGGCCAGAGGCGTCCAGCACCTGAGCCCCATCGGGAGGGGCAATGGAAGGGGCGACTTCTTGCACCCGACCCTGCACTATCAGCACATGGGCGGGGGCGTCTAACCCCTGGGAGGGGTCAACCACACGCCCGCCTTGCACAAGAAGTGGCTTCACTGGGCACCCCCCTGCCCAGTGCACAAGAGATACAGGAGGGCCATGCGCACCGCTACGCCATTGGTTACCTGCTCCTCAATGACCGACTGGGAGCCGTGGGCCACACCTGGGCTAATCTCCACCCCCTCGTTCATAGGGCCTGGGTGGAGCACCAAGGCACCAGGTCTGGCACGAGCCAGACGCTGTTCGTTCACTTGCCACAGGGCCACATATTCTCTAAGGCTGGGGACCAACCCCGCCTGCATCCGCTCTAGCTGGAGGCGTAGGGCCATCACAGCGTCGGCTCCCTCTATTGCCTTGTCCAGGTGCGTCTCCACCTCCACCGAGGCGAAGGGATGGCCGGGGATGTCTCGCCGGCCGTTGAGCATATCCCAGGGGAGAAGGGTGGGAGGGCCACATAGGACAACCTGTGCCCCGGCCTTTGTGAGGCCCCACAGGTTGGAGCGCGCAACGCGACTGTGGGCGATGTCCCCAACGATGACCACCTTGCGCCCTGCCAAGGCCCCCAGGTGTTCCCTTAGGGTGAAGAGGTCCAGCAGGGCCTGGGAGGGGTGAGCGTGGGTGCCATCCCCGGCGTTGACCACCGAGGTGCGCTGAAGCCAGCGCGCCGCCAGGTAAGGGGCGCCGGCGTGGGGATGGCGTAGCACCAACACATCGGCGGCTGTGGCCTGGAGGGTGAGGAGTGTATCTACCAGGGACTCCCCCTTCTCCACACTGGAACCGCTGGCTTGCATATTAATGACATCAGCGGAGAGGAGTTTACCCGCCGTTTCAAAGGAGATACGGGTGCGGGTGCTGGCCTCGTAGAAGCAGGTGATGATGGTCCTGCCCCGCAGGGAGGGCACCTTCTTCACATCCCGCTGGAGCACCTGCTTCATGCTGGTAGCCAGGTTGAGCACCAGGTCTATATCCTGGTGGGTAAAGGTGTCCAGATCCAGGATGTGGCGATGGAGAAAGGGGACAGACACCTTTTCAGGGACGGGGCTATGGCGTAGCCTCACTTTCTCCCCTCCTCAAGGCGCACCAGCACCACCTCATCCCGCCCGTCTGTTTCTTCCAAACGCACCAGCACCTCCTCCACCAGGCTGGTGGGCAAGTTGCGCCCTACATAGTCCGCACGGATGGGCAGTTCCCGATGGCCCCGATCCACCAGCACCGCCAGTTGGACAGAACGGGGCCGTCCCAAGTCGGTTAGGGCGTCCATAGCGGCGCGCACGGAGCGCCCGGTGAAGAGCACATCGTCCACCAGAATGCAGTGGCGTCCTGTTACATCCACAGGTATATGGGTGGCCCCGGCAGGCAAGGGCCGACGCAGGAAGATGTCGTCCCTGTAGAGGGCAATGTCCAGACTCCCCACCGGCACTGACACCCCCTCAAACTGCTGGATGCGTTGGGCAAGACGGTGCGCCAGGGGCACGCCGCGGGTTAGTATCCCAACGAGGAGCAGGGCGTGCGCCCCCTTATTGCGCTCCAGGATTTCGTGGGCCATGCGGGAGAGGGCGCGGCGGATGTCCTCTGCCGTCAAGATGACCTTCTCTGCTGGCATCCCTTCATTACTTTGAGACACAAAAAACCCGCCTGCCCCGGCTGGCAGGCGGGTTGCCCACTCCGCCTCTGCACTATCCGACGCCTTGCCAGCCTCACGGGGCTGTCTTTAAAGGCCGCCGGTCGCTACGCCCTTGCGGGCCTTCCCGAGGCCAGATAACCTGGCCTATCTGTTACCACTTTAGCATACAGACAGCCCCTGCGCAAGGGGGCTGGGTGCACCAGGAGGGGGGCAGCCCCTTGACAGGGGCTGTCTCCACCTCTACACTTCAGAACGATTCCCAAGAGGCTAGAAGGGGCGGAAAAAGGCATTGGGCCCAAAGGAGGAACAATGGCTGCGCCTGCTACTCAATTCGTGAAGGGTCCTATGGACTATATTCTCCGGCGTGTGGCGGTCTACCTGGGGGTGAAAGAGACCCTGTTCCCGAACCTGATCGCGCAAGGTGCACGGGCCGACGGCTGGCTAGCCGTAGAGGCCTTCCACTCCCTTACCCAACCCTACATTGCCAGCCAATACTTCAAGGATGTGCGTCTGGCCGGCCTAACGCAGGGTGGCTCCTTAGACGACCCCGACCTGGAAATGAGCGCCGCCGGCCAGGCCCTGCGCCTGCAAATCCGCTCCGTTCCTATTAGCGCCCAGCGCCCTCTCTCCTATTACTTCACCGACGCCAACGAGTTGCCCCGTCGCTTCCGCTTCCTGCAACAAGACCCAGCCTCTTCTATCCTTATCTTGGTGGCATACCCGTTGCGCGTGGAGAACCCGGACTGGGAGTCGGCGGTGCAAAATGCACAGCAGGCCCACAATGTGCGGCGGGTGGACCAGGTGCAGTTCATCCTCCCAGGGCCGGACCGGGTAACCGTTTCCCTCTGGAGGCACGCCTCGGCAGCCCAGTAGGAGCGGAGGCCCTCACGCCACGCTCAACCCGCCGTCAATAACGAAGGTCTGCCCGGTTACATAGGCGGAGGCGTCGGAGGCCAGGTAGACGGCCAGCAGGCCCACCTCCCGCAGCGACCCCAGCCGCCCCAGCGGCACCTGCTGGAGTGCCCTCTCCTGGCGCCGGCGGTATTCCTCCGGGGGAAGTTGTTCTGGGTCGGGGAATAGGCCGGGGGCGATAGCATTCACCCGTATACCGTAGGGTGCCCACTCCAGGGCCAGCGACCTGGTGAAATGGGTGAGGCCCGCCTTGGCGGCATCATAGGCGGAACGCAAGGGGCTGGCCTGAAAGGCAGCAAAAGAGGAGATGTTGATAACATTGCCCTTCTGCCGTTGCAGGAAATAGGGGCCAAAGGCTCGGCACCCTAGAAACGCCTCTGTCAGGTTGATATCCACAATCCTCCGCCAGTCTTCCAGGGTCATCCCAGGCTCATTGCGGTTAGGGAGTGGGGCCACTGCCTTCTGGATCGCGTCCCCAACGCAGTTGATCAGCACATCTATCCCACCCCACTCCCGTTGGAGTTGCCCAGCCAGGCGGGTCATAGCCTCTTCATTGGTGGCGTCGGCAACTATCCCCAGCGAACGGCGCCCCAAGGCGCGCACACCCTCGGCTACCCTATGTGCGTTCGCCTCGGTGAGAGCGGTAACGGCCACATGGGCACCCGCCTCGGCCAGCACCAGGGCGATGCCTTTGCCAATACCGCGCCCTGCGCCTGTGATGAGCACCCGTTTGCCCGATAGGTCATATTCTGGCAACATCTCCACACGCCCAGCAGAGGCCCTTTCCCGTGTATGCCCCTGCCTTCCTCTGGGGCTATAGTAGGCTCCCCCGACAGGACGGTCAAGGCCCCAAGTGGCCCTGGCGGCATTGACCCCACAGTGTAGGCTTGGTAGCATGCCTACTAGTAGGCCCTATGCCGTTGGTGTGGAGGTGGACACCCGTTGGCCTTTGTAACTGCTCTCCAGTGTCGCGAGTGTAAGCGCCAGTATCCTATACAGCCTATCCATGTGTGCGAGTTCTGCTTTGGCCCCCTGGAGGTGCGCTACGACTACGACGCTATCGCCCGCGTTATCAGTCGGGAGCGCGTCCAGAAGGGGCCACCAACCATGTGGCGCTATCAAGACCTGCTCCCAGTAGACGGCGAGAACGCCGTTGACCTGCAAACAGGCTTTACCCCCCTGCTGAAGGCGCGCAACCTGGGGCGCATCCTCGGGCTGGACAACCTCTACCTGAAGAACGACGCTGTCAACCCCTCATACTCCTTCAAGGACAGGGTAGTAGGGGTAGCCTCCACCAAGGCCCTAGAGTTTGGCTTTGACACCTTGGCCTGCGCCTCCACCGGAAACCTGGCTGGGAGTGTGGCCGCCCACGCCGCCCGTGCAGGAATGAAGGCTTTCATCTTCATCCCGGCCGACCTGGAGCAGGGGAAGGTTATCGGCACCGCCGTATACGGCCCTACCCTGGTGGCGGTGAAAGGCTCCTACGACGATGTGAACAAGCTGTGCGCCGAGTTGGCCGACACCTATAACTGGGCCTTTGTGAATATAAATGTGCGTCCCTACTACGCCGAGGGGAGCAAGACCCTGGCCTTTGAGGTGGCCGAGCAGTTGGGGTGGCGCTTGCCCGACCACTGCATTGTGCCGGTGGCCTCTGGCTCCCTTCTCACCAAGCTCTGGAAGGGCTTCCACGAGTTTGTAGACCTGGGCCTGGTGCCGGGGCCCGTGCACACCCGCATCCACGCCGCCCAGGCCGAGGGGTGTAGCCCGGTGGTGCAAGCCTTCCACGCCGGGTTCACCCATGTGCGCCCGGTGCACCCCAACACCATCGCCAAGTCCCTGGCTATCGGCAACCCCGCCGACGGTGTCTATGTCCTGAAGGTGCTCCGCGCCAGCGGGGGCACGGCGGTGGCCGTGCCAGAGGAGGAGGTGGCCAAAGGCATCACCCTCCTGGCCGAAACAGAGGGTATCTTCACCGAAACGGCCGGTGGCGTAGTGGTGTCGGCCTTGAAACGCCTGGCCCAGCAGGGGGTGGTAAGGCACGACGAGGTGGTGGTAGCCTACATCACAGGCAACGGCCTGAAGACCCAAGAGGTGGTGGAGCAGGTGGCACGCCCCCTGGTGGTAGAGCCTACCGTGGCATCCTTCCAGCAGGCCCTCAACGGGCGGTAGGGCACTATGGGCAAACGGCGCGTAAAGTTTACCTTCCCACAGGCCCTTATCACCCGCCCGATCATCTGGGAGGTGGGGCACCGCTTCCCGGTGGTTACCAACATCCGCCGTGCCGATGTGCGGGAGGACTACGGATGGGTGGTGCTGGAACTTACGGGTGAAGACGCCGACATTGAGCGGGCCCTGGAGTGGGTCCGCTCTCAAGGGGTCAGGGTAGACCTGGCCACTGGTGATGTGATAGAGGGATAAGGTCAGGAGAAACCACTTCTAGCGGTAGGAGGAACTCGCCATGGGAGTTGTGGTGCGCATCCCGTCGCCCCTGCGCAGACTAACACAGGGGCTGGACAAGGTGGATGTGGAGGCCAACACCGTCGCCGAGGTGGTGGAGCGCCTGGAGGCCCGCTTCCCAGGCTTCCGTGAACGCCTGCTGGACGAAAGCGGCGAGGTGCGCTACTTCGTGAACATCTATGTGAACGGGGAGGATGTGCGCTTCCTGCAAGGTCTAGATACCACCACCAAGCCCGGCGACGAGGTGAGCATCGTCCCCGCCGTGGCGGGGGGCTAGGTGGTATCCGTGCCCCCAGAACTGCCCCCTCTAACCCTTCTCCAACAGCGCTTCATCGAAGCCCGTGTCCTGGGGCCCTTCATCCGCACCCTTCAAGAGGAGTTGGGAGTGGAGAGGGCTAACGCCATTGTCCAGAGAGCCATCGCCCGTATCGCCTTCGCCCAGGGGCAACTCTTGGCACGCCACACTGGGCGCAACGACCTGGATGCCTTCAAAACCCTCTCCCGAGGACGCCACGCCCCAGGGGACCTGGAAATAGAGGTGGTGAAAGACACCCCCCAGGAGTATACCTTCCGGGTCGTGCGCTGTCGCTTCGCCGAGATGTATCGGGAGATGGGGCTGGGGGATATAGGACATCTCCTATCGTGCAACCGGGACACAGCCTTTGTGGAAGGCTTCAATCAGCGCATCCGCCTCCGACGCACCCAGACCATTATGCAAGGCGCCCCCTTCTGCGACTTCACTTACAGGGTGGAGGGCGAAGACCCCCCCAAGGGCCACTAACTTAGAGACCCTCCCTATTACGGAGCAGCCCCTTCTAGCCCGGCCTTACCCCTAACGCCCGGAGCGTTGCTTCGCTGTCCCCACTTTCCAGGGCCGCCTGAACACGCAGGGCCTTGTCATAGGTATGGGCTAGGGCCTCTTCCCACGCCCCCGGCTGGTAGCGCACCAGCCGGGTGCGCCCGTCAACCCGGCGGACGAAGGAGAGGAAGGATACATCCCGACTTCCGGCGAAGAATGCTTCCTCCCCGTTGGGAAGGGGGCGACCCTGCACATACACACCATAGCAGTTCAAATGCCTACGGTAGCGGAAGGGCAGGGCATTTTTCACCCTGGCCACGACCACCACCATTTCCTGAACTCGCGCCAGATGCGATAGGGCTTCCACGCTCCCCCTTTCTCCCTCCACGCTAGTGGGCGTAGGCACCGCCGTCGCACCTGGGGTCCGACCCCCCCATGCGCACCCCTGTGGCGTGCTCAAGCATAATGACCTGCACCCCTCCCAGGAAGGCGCTGGCAGGATAGGGCCCCACTGCGTGTCCCCGGCGGCGCAACTCCGCCACCAGGGCGCCGTCCTGCATAAAAGGCTCCTCCAGGCGCAGTTCGGGGGAATTGTCCACAGCGATGGGGTCGGTGCCGGGGAAGTGGGTGAAGCGAGGGGCTTCCGCCGCCTCCTGGGGGTTCAGGCCAAAGTCTATCAGGCGTGTAAGCACCTGCACATTCCATTGGGGCTGATTGTCCCCTCCGGGGGTGCCGCCCACAATCCACAGGTGCCCATCCCGGAAGGCCATATAGGCGTTTAGGGTGTGCATAGTGCGCTTGCCAGGGGCGATAACATTGGGATGCCCCTCCACCAGGCTAAAGCCCCGCCCCACCCGGTTGTTCAGCAGAATACCAGTATCTCCAACCACACGACACGCCCCGAAAGCGTTAGAGAGGCTATGGATAAAGGAGACGGCGTTCCCCTCCCGATCTATCACGCAGAAGTAACTGGTGGCACCGTCGTCGGCTGCCGCCGCTAGCACACCAGGGGGCACCGATGCGGAGGCCCGCCCCATATCTATCGCCTTGCGCCGCTCCTCTGCATAGGGCTTGGAGATAAGGCTCCGCCAGGGAGAGGGGGTGAACTCGGGGTCTCCCAGGTAGGCCAAGCGGTCGGCGTAAGCCAGTTTCTTGGCCTCGGTGAGCAGGTGGATGTAATCGGCACTGGTATGGCCTAAGCCTTTCAGGTCAAACCCCTCCAGCAGGTTCAGCATCTGAAGCACAAGGATGCCCTGGGAGGGTAGATGGGTTTCGTAGATAGTAAAGCCCCGGTAGGTAGTGGCGATGGGGTCGTCGTAGAGGATGGTGCGGTGGGCGGCCCACTCCTGCAGGGTGTAGAGGCCTCCCTCGGCCTGCAGCCCCTCCACTAGGCGTCTGGCCAACCCCCCTTCATAAAACTCCCGGGGGCCTTGGCTGGCGATGGCCTGCAAGGAACGGGCCAACTGGGGCTGGCGCAGGATATCCCCCGGCTGGTATGGGCGCCCCTCTTTCAGGAAGGTGCGCGCCGTTGAGGGGTGGCGTCCTAACTGTGGGGCAAACAGCACAAGGTAGCGGGCGATGCGCTGGGGCAGGGGGAAGCCCCCCTCCGCCAGAGCGATAGCCGGCTCCAAAAGACGCGCCAGGGTGAAACGCCCGCTCCCGAAGCGCTGAAGAAGGGTGTCGTAGGCGTCCACCTCTCCGGGGATGGCCACTGCCAGGGGGCCATCTTGTGGCATAACCCGGCAGCCCTGAGCGATGAAGAACTCTCGTGTGGCCTTGAGGGGGGCCTTGCCGCTCCCCGTAACGCCATAGACCTTCCCCTCCCGCGCCCAGTAGACCAGGGCGAAGACCTCCCCTCCCAACCCACACATAGGGGGTAGGGTAACCCCCTCGGCCGCCGCCGTGGCGATGGCGGCGTCTATGGCGTTTCCCCCCTCCTGAAGCACCCGCAACCCAGCCGCCCCTGCCAGGGGCGATGCGGAGCACACCATGCCATTGCGGGTAAGCACCACGCTGCGCCCGGTGGTAACAGTTAGAGAAAGGGCCATGGCTTTCCTCCCTCGTTATAGGCTGGTGAAACGCCGCCCCCGGCGCAGGTCGGCGTGCCACAGGCCGAAGGCCAGGATGCCCTTCAGGCCCAGAGGACGCCCCAGCATCTTGTGAGAGAACCACGCACGCCTCTGGCGCAGGTAAGAGGGCGACACTCCGCACACCAGGGCGAAGCGCACCGCCCCCAGGAGTGCCCGCAGGAGGTCTAGAAGGGCCAACGCCCCGTCTACCAGGGCCAACAGCCCACGCACCAACCACGCCATGCTGTGCCTATACTACCAGAAAGAGTGATGGGGGGGCTACCCCGCCCACAGCACATCCCCACACAGGTCTGGGGGGTGCTGGCGGCTGGCAAAAAGGAGATACTCCTCCCGCGCCTCGCCGATGGTGGTGCCCTCGCCGTGTCCGGGCAGCACCAGGGTATCATCGGGGAGCACCAGAAGGCGCTGGCGGATGCTCTCCACAATCTGGCGGAGGTCTTGGGGCGTGTTGGTGTGCCCTGGCCCGCCGGGGAAGAGGGTGTCGCCGCTGATCAGGTGCTTACCGAAGAGGAAACATGTGGAACCTGGAGTATGCCCGGGGGTGGCGAGGGCCCGCAGCGAGAGCCTCCCAAAGTGGAAGACCTGCCCATCGGCGATGATAAAGTCTGGGGGAGTGGGGAGGGCATTGGCATCGGCCTCCCCGATACCCACAGGGGCCTGAAGGGCGGTTTTAAGGGTGGCCAGACCCGCCCAGTGGTCGGCGTGGCGGTGCGTCAGCAGGATGAAGCGCACCCGAACACCCTGGAGCGCCTCCAGCACCTTGTGGGGTTCCTCTGGGGCATCAATAAGCACCCCTTCCCCGGTAGCCCTGCAAACCAGGATATAAGCGTTGTTGCTGAGGCGCCCACACACTACCCGAAGCAGTAGCCCCTGAGCGTCCTGGTGCACTATCTCCATATGTTTACCACTGGAAGCGGACATTCAGCACGGGGTCCAGGATCTCTACCCTGGCGCCCTTCACCAGGTCCTTGAACTTATTGGGGTCGCCCCCGGTGGCATATCCATAGTGCATGGGGATCACCACCTTGGGCCTGATGAGATCGTTCACCGCCGAGGCCGCCTCCGTCTCTTCGCAGGTGTAGGTGCCCCCGATGGGCACCATGGCAATGTCCACAGGCCCTAGTCGCCCCATCTCATCTACTTTGTTGGTGTCCCCGCAGTGGAGGACCGTCTTCCCCCCAATAGTGAAGACGAACATGGTATTGAAGCCCTGCTCTTTGGGGTGATACTGGTTGTAACCGGCGAAGGCCTTGATGTGGCTTCCCTTCTGGTCGGTGGACTGGCCTGCCCCGATGGTTACTACCTTCCAGGTGTTTTTCACATCATCAGGCAGTTGGGCCGCCACCGTGGGGTTGGTAACGATAACCGTCTCCTTCTTGGCGCAAGCCTTAATAGCGGCAGGGTCCAGGTGGTCGGGATGGGGGTGGGTGATGAGAATCAAGTCGGCCTTGTCCTGACCAACCTCCTTTTCCCCCACCCGGTGGGGGTCTACCCAAAGGGTGAGGCGATTGCTCTTTATTTTGAAGGTGGACTGGACATAGCGGGTGAACTCTACGCCGTCAATGATAACGGTGCTGGGCATAGCACACCTCCGCAGTGGGTTTTGCGACCCCATTATAGCCCCAGCCCTTTCAGCGTGCACACTAGACGCCCTGCCCTTGACTGGTTCCCCCTTCTCCTACTAGGGTAACAGGTGTAAGGGCGTTTCAGTGGAAGCCGGCAGCCGACCCCAGGGAAATGAAAACCAGGTGATGCGCCTGCGTAACCGCCGTGCGCTGATGCAGGCCCTGGCCATCACCGGAGCCTTTTTCGTGGCGGAGGTGGTCGGGGGTATCCTCACAGGGAGCCTTGCCCTCCTGGCCGATGCAGGGCACATGCTCACCGACCTGGGGGCGACCTCTATGGCCCTGCTGGCAGCGTGGTTCGCCTTGCGCCCTCCAACAGCGCGGCGCTCCTGGGGCTATTACAGGCTAGAGGTGCTAACTGCCCTCGCCAATGGCCTCTTGCTGTTGGGGGTAGTAGGCTACATCGCCTTTGAGGGCGTCCAGCGTCTCCGCAACCCGCCGGAGGTGCTGGCGGGGCCCATGTTGGCCATCGCCTTTGCCGGCCTGCTGGCCAACTTGGCGGTTGTTTGGCTCCTCCTGTGCCAGCAGAAACGCACCATCAATGTGCAGAGTGTGCTCCTGCATGTGCTAGGCGATGCCTTGGGGAGCATCGGCGTGCTGGTGGCTGGTGCCCTCATCGTGTGGAAGGGGTGGCGTCTGGCCGACCCTATCGCCAGTATGTTTATCGCGGGCATCCTGCTGGTATCGGTGTGGCGTCTTCTGCGCACCACTGCCGACATCCTGCTGGAATCGGTCCCCACCCATATTGACCTGAGGGAGGTGCGGGAGAGCCTGATGCACCTCCCGGGGGTGATAGGCGTCCACGACCTGCATGTGTGGACACTGTCCACAGGCTTCATCGCCATGAGCGGGCACCTGGTGGTGGAGCGCCTAGACAGTCAGGGCCTGCTGGTGCTGGTGCGGGAACGCCTGAAGCACCAGTTCGGCATTGACCACGCCACTATCCAAGTAGAAACCCCTGACTTCCCCGACGAGGCTGTCCACTGCGTGGGCGACCCACGATGCCTCCCCTAGCCCGAGCCGACCAGATATTGCGCCGGGGGATGGCTCTCCTGACAGCCTTTGCTTTGGCGGCCTTCCCCGTGTTTTTCGTCACCACCAGCGTGCGGGTGGCTGTGAACAGCCTGCCCCTTTATACCTACGGTTTTCGGCGCTACAGCGTGGCTGAAGCCACAGGCATTGCGCCGGAGGCCCTGGAACAAGTAGCACGGGCATTCATCGCATACTTCAACGGCCCGGACGAGTGGCTTGCGGTGCGGGCACCCGTGTTTGGGGTGGAGCGCTCCCTCTTCAACCAGCGAGAAACGCTCCACATGCGGGATGTGAAAGGGCTTGTGCGGGGGGTCTACCGCGCCCAGGAGGTCGCCGGGGGTGTTATCGGAATATGGCTCATAGCAAGTCTGCTTCTGCAGGGCAGAAAATATACCGGGCGGGTGCTCCTGGGGGGCGGGGGGCTTTCTATAGGGCTTCTGGTTGTGGCGGGCTTGGCCCTGGCCTTTGCCTTCCCCTGGCTGTTCACCCTCTTCCACATCCTCTCCTTCCGCAACCCCTTGTGGCAACTAGACCCCTCCCGCGACCTGCTCGTCCAGTTGTTCCCTGAAGGCTTCTGGTTTATGGCGACTATGCTAGTGGCCGCTGGCTCCCTTGCCCAGGCCGGGATAGGTTCACTGGTGGGATGGGTGCTCTTGGCGCGAAAGGCAGGGCAAGGTGCGCAGCCTAATCGTGCTGATGGGGAGAGGTAGCCGGAGCCTCGCTGTGGCCCTGTGCCCCTTCTTCGTGATGGGTATGGGCTTCCTCGCGAGCGCCCAGGGCAGGGAGGCGCTCATCTACTGCCGATGCGACGCCGAACAGAAGGAAGCCGGCGACTATTGCCGACACCCCCCAGAGGATAGCATGCAAGCCAGGCCGAGCAACCGCAAACCTTTCCACCCTCCGGCTCAGGAGCATCCCCAGCAAGGCGGCTATGGCGATTACCTCGCAGACCTTCACCACAACGCCCGTGGCGTTCACCGCTTCCGGGCCGTGCCCGAAGGGGGCGGGAAGGAAGCGGGTGATGAGCCACAGCAACACCAGCGCCCCAGCACCCAAGACACCCAGGTTCCACAGTAGAAGGGTGGGCTTGCGCCAGAAGGCCACGGCCCAGACCACCTGTGCGGCGCCGGCAAAGGCAAAGAGAATGCCGTGCGCCGGGGCGTGGGCATAATGGAATGGTGTTAGGACCAGGTGGATAACCCCCGCGGAAGCCATGCATAAAGCAGCAAAACGCAATGCCATACCCTCCTCCTGGGCAGTGGCGGTAAGCCAATTCTACCCAGGATACGCATCCTGGAGCAAGGCGGTTTTGGGACAGGCTAGCCGCCGTGGGCGCAGGAGGCACAGGCCCCACCTGCACACCCGGCACACCCTCCGCCTGTGCCGGCTACAGCCTGGCTCTCCCCGCTGGCGCTGGTAACAAAGGCGGCGAAAACGGACAACAGTCGCTGGCTCTCCCCGCCACAGTCGGGGCACGCTAACGGCTCGTTCACCTGGGTGTAGGAGCGCAGGCGCTCAAAACGGCTCCCGCACACCGTGCACCGATACTCGTATAGAGGCATGCTTTTACCTCCCCAAGGGACGCGCAGACCCTGTTAGTAGTATACGGTATTCCCCTGACTGGCGATAAGTGGGCATAAGGCACACAGGGCTTTGCCTGTTGAACCTTCCTTTGTTAGACTGATACAAGGCCCTATAAGGAGGCGCTATGCCCGAACTCCCTGGCCGTCCGGAGTTCTGGAACATCGGCTATC
The DNA here is from genome assembly GCA_046294495.1 of Dehalococcoidia bacterium. Lineage (GTDB taxonomy): Bacteria > Chloroflexota > Dehalococcoidia > Lucifugimonadales > HRBIN23 > HRBIN23. The sequence goes on from JBKBKV010000013.1 coordinate 34,552, forward strand.
CTTTGTGGGGGGCGCTCAACTACCTTACCCTTCTGGTGGCTTTCGGGTTTCTGGCGTGGGGGCTGTGGCGCAGGTGGCGCATCTGGCGCCTGGGCAAGCCCAACCCAGACCTCGGCCCCTGGTGGCCCCGCCTCTGGCGCTCCCTGCGCATGGGCTTCGTGGACCTCTTCGGCCATCGGCGCTTCTTGAAAAAGGAACTCTATCCCGGCCTGATGCACCTCTTCCTCTTCTGGGGGGCCACCTTCCTGGTGATCGCCACCACCCTGGGGGCCATTGAGTTCAACTGGCACAAATACATCTCCCGCTTCACTGGCATTGAGTTCCCCACTGCCTACGCCCGCACCTACACCTCCTTCCTTTGGGACATACTGGGAGGCGGGTTCGCCGCCCTGGGCGTGGGCATGGCTATCTTCCGACGCTACATCCTGCGCCCTCCGCGCCTGAACACCCTGCTGGACGACGGTGTTGTCCTGGCCCTTATCGCTTTGCTGGTCCTCACCGGCTTCTTTATAGAGGGTCTACGCTGGGCCCACAGCCCCCCGGAGCAGACCTGGATGGAGCCTCTGGGTCTCCTTTTCTCCCTGCCCTTCCGTGGTGTCGGAGAGGGGTGGCAACTGGCCTTGCACAGGGTCTTCTACGCTTTCCATGTGAGCCTGTATTCGGGCGCTGTGGCCTATGCCTCCATCCGCTTCAGCAAATTCACCCACCTTTTCATTAGCCCTGCCAACGCCGTGCTCCGCTCCAACCGCCCCCTGGGGGCGCTGCGTCCCATGGGCGACCTGACAGCCCTGGAGCGCTTCGGCGCCAAAGACATCACCGACTTTACCTGGAAGGGCCTGCTGGACTTTGACGCCTGCACTAACTGTGGGCGGTGCCAGGACCAATGCCCAGCGTGGGCCAGTGGGAAGCCCCTATCCCCGCGCAAACTTATTCAGACCCTGAAGGCTTATATGGAGGAGCGCGCCCCTGCCCTGCTAGCCTCCAAGGCCCAGGGGGCCGAGCCACCCCCACCACAGCGCCGCATGGTTCAGGACGCCGTAACCGAGGAGGTGGTCTGGTCGTGCACCACCTGCCGAGCGTGCATGGAGGCGTGCCCCGTTTTCATAGAACACATTGACCATATTGTGGACATGCGCCGCTACCTGGTGCTGGAGGAATCTTCCATTCCCGACACTGCCCTCCAGGCGTTGCAAAGCATGGAGAGGCGCGGACACCCCTGGAGGGGCACGACCTTCACTCGCACCGACTGGGCCAAAGGGCTAGGGGTGAAGACCCTGGCCGAGGACCCAGAGGCGGATGTGCTCCTGTGGGTAGGATGTTCTGCTGCTCTGGAACAGCGGAGCCAGGGGATGGCCAGGGCAGCAGCCCGCCTTCTCCAGCGGGCGGGGGTGCGCTTTGCCATCCTGGGGGACGAGGAGGTGTGCACCGGCGACCCCGCCCGGCGAATGGGCAACGAATACCTCTTCCAGATGCTTGCCCAGCAGAACATCCAAACCTTCCAGCGCTATGGGGTGAAGACCGTATTGACCCTCTGCCCCCACTGCTTCAACACCCTCAAGAACGAGTATCCCCAGTTGGGCTGGCAGGCCGAGGTTGTCCACTATACCACCTTCATCGCCTCCCTTATCAGGCAGGGCAAACTGCGCCCCCTCAAACCCATCGCCACTACCCTGGCCTACCACGACTCGTGCTACCTGGGGCGCCACAACGGCGTCTACGAGGAGCCTCGGGATATTGCACGCTCCATCCCAGGGGTGCAACTGGTGGAGATGGAGCCGCGTTGTCGGGAGCGGGGGTTCTGCTGCGGCGCCGGGGGCGGGCGCATGTGGATGGAGGAGGCGGGCCAACGAGTGAACCGCATCCGCACCGACCATTTCCTAGCAACGAGGGCGGAAACTGTAGGGGTATCGTGCCCCTTCTGCCTACAGATGCTCACCGAGGGCATCAGCGCCAAGGGGATGGCCGAGCAGAGGAAGGCCCGAGACCTGCTAGAACTGCTGGCCGAAAGCGTGGAGGGGGAGGCCTCCTAGGCAGACTGACGGGCTAATGACCTTATAGGGCAAGAGGGGCGGCAGACCCCGCCCCTCTTCTATTCACCCAACCTTTGCGGGGCTTCGTGCTTGGGGAGGGTGGTTAGGGAGCGCACCTTGCCGTTCTCCAGCACCACCGTATCCTCTATGCGCACACCCCCCCAGCCTGGAAGGTAAATGCCCGGCTCTATGGTGAAAACCATCCCATCTTCCAGAGGCGTTTCGCTCCCCGGCCCCAGACGGGGGGCTTCGTGCACCGCCAGGCCGATGCCGTGCCCCAGGCTGTGCCCGAAGTTCTCTTTGTAGCCGGCGTCCTCTATTATTTTGCGGGCTATGCCGTCGGCCTCCCCTGCCTTCATACCCCCTTGAATAGTGGCCATAGCCGTAAGTTGCGCAGTGAGGACAATGTCATACACCTTGCGGAAAGTCTCATCGGGGTCCCCCAGGCAAAAGGTGCGGGTCAGGTCGGCGCAGTAGCCCTGGTAGCGCGCCCCGAAGTCAATAACCACGGTCTCCCCCCTGCCGATGGGTCGGTCCGAGGGGCGATGGTGGGGCAGGGCGGCGTTAGGTCCGCTGGCCACAATAGTCTCAAAGGCCAGGCCTTCGGCACCCAGTTCGCGCATAGCCTTCTCCAACCGCCAGGCCACAGCCCGTTCAGTTTCCCCCTCCCGAATAGTAGGTGCCACCTGGCGCAGGGCTTCGTCGGCGATGGCCACCGCACGGGCGATAAGGGCCAGTTCCCCAGGGTCTTTCCTCATACGAAGGTTTTCCACCAGCCCCTGGGTAGCCTGCAAGGAAACCCCTTCTGCCTGGGCCTCCTTCAGGGCAGCGATGAGGGCCTGGTAAGAGGCCACCGTTAGGTGTGTGGCTTCAAAGCCGATGCGGTGGGCTTCCACCTCCTGGACAAGACGGGGGAACCAGTCGTAACTACCCCCGATATGTAGGATGCGGAAGCCAGGGGCCTGCCGGCCCGCCTGCTCCACATAGCGGAAGTCGGTGGCGAGAACGGCGTCCCTTTGGGTAATAAGGAGCCACCCCGCCGAGCCAGTGAAGCCCGAGAGCCAGCGGCGGTTCTCGGGCGTGGAGACCAGCAGGGCGTCCAGCCTCGCCTCCAGGAGGCCAGCGCGCACGCTTTCCAGGCGGTCCCTCAAGGCTCCTCCTCTCGGATATGGGATGCTAAGAAGTCCAGGGCGTAAAGGTAACCCCGCCACCCCAGGCCAGCCACCTGCCCTACGGCGATAGGAGTAATAACGGAGCGGGAACGCCACTCCTCCCGGGCGTATATGTTGGAGAGGTGCACCTCCACGATGGGGAGGCGGGCATCGGCCAGGGCATCCCGCAGGGAGTAGCCATAGTGGGTAAGGGCACCAGGATTGATGATTATGCCCTGGGCTTGGGTGGCGTGTTCCTGGAGGAAGTCAATGAGCGCCCCTTCCCAGTTGGACTGAAAAAAGCGCAGTTCCACGCCCAGTTCCTGCGCACGCTCCTCCAGACGCTCCTGGATGTCCTGAAGGGAGAGGATGCCGTAGAGGGCGGGGTCTCGCGCCCCCAAACGGTTCAGATTTGGTCCGTTGATCACCAGGATACGGCGCATTACCCCTCCCTTTCCTACTCGCTGTGCGATAATGTGCGCCCCTTGCTTTCCACCCAGACGCCCGCCCTGGTAAGACTAGTATAGGGCAATGGGGTGAACCCTTGCACCAGCGGAGAGCACCCTGGGTCGTTGCAAGCCCCCCAGTTGGTAAGCGCAGGTTGGGCACCTCACTGCAAAACATCGGCCTCAACCTGCGAATACACCTCATCAACCTGCCTTTGGACCTCCATTGTGCGAGCAATGGCCGTGGCGATGCGAATGTAACGCACAGGGTCGTCCATACGGCGCCCTTTGCGGTCTTTCAGATACTTTTCCAGCACCTGGTAACCGCCAATCCTGAACTCCCACATCTCGGGCGTGATGCCCTCAAAGTATTTGTCCTTGTTGATGGCGACACGGCCAGTGGCGGGGTCGTAGCGCACGAACTCAATCTGGTCGTGGGTGCCTCTGCCCTGGTATTTGACGCTTGGCGGACCCCCCATTCCCCCCGCAGGCAGACCCCCCATTCCCCCCGC
>JBKBKV010000014.1:0-36240 GCA_046294495.1 Dehalococcoidia bacterium
CACTCTCCATCAGTGGGAGGAGGTGGCCAAGCATCTTCAGGGGCGCTACCGGGTCATCGCCTATGACGCCCGCGGCCACGGGCGTTCCGAGGTGCCCCCTCGGCAGGAGCACTACTCCCAGGATATTATGGTGGAGGACTTGCGAGGTCTCCTGGGGGTGCTGGGTGTCCACCAGGCTGTGATAGGTGGGCACTCTATGGGGAGCAATGTGGCCCTGAACTTCGCCTTCCGCTACCCAGACCTGTGCCGCGCCTTGATCCTGGTTGGCATTGGCTCGGGCTCTTCAGACCCAGAGGGGTGGCGGGCCAACACCGGACGCCTGGCAGCCCTGGCCGAGAGGGAGGGGATGGGGCCAGTTCTGGAGGAGATAAAGAAGTTCCCGGCCTGGACACCAGCCCTTACCCGTCCTCAAACTGGCCCACGCTTGGCGAAAGAGGTGCTGGCGTGCTCGCCCCAAGGTATAGCCTGCACCATCCGAGGCGTCCAAATGAGGCGCCCCACCATATTTCAACTAGAGCCTTATCTGGTGCGTCTGGCAGTGCCTACCCTCGTGGTGTATGGCGAACTGGATGACCCGGTGGTAGAATGCTCTCGCTTCATTGGACAGAAGGCCCAGAAGGCCCATGTGGAGGTAGTGCCTGGCTCCGGCCACTGGACACACCTAGAGCAGCCATTGGCTTTCCTAAGTGTCCTGGACCGCTTTCTGGCGCGCATAGAGGCTGGTAAGTAGGCCAGCACACATGGACTACCCCAGATTGCAAATTATCGGCATCGCTGGCATCCCCGAGGTGCACCCAGGAGACGATTTGGCATCTCTTATCCTCCAGGCTGCCCAGAGGCAGGGCACCCCTCTTCAGGATGGTGATGTGGTGGTAGTAACCCAGAAAATCGTCTCCAAGGCCGAGGGGCGCCTAGTATACCTGGCCAGCGTGGAGCCTTCCCACTTCGCCCTGCAGATAGCCCAGCAGTGGGGGAAGGACCCCCGCCAGGTGGAGGTGGTGCTCCGGGAGAGCAGGCGCATTGTGCGGATGGACCACGGGGTAATCATATGCGAGACCCATCACGGTTTTATCTGTGCCAATGCGGGGGTGGATGCTTCTAACATCCCAGGCGAAGGGGTTGTATCGCTCCTACCTGTAGACCCAGATGCATCGGCGCGGTGCATTCGCGAGGGCATAAAGGCGCTAGCCGGTGTTACGGTAGCGGTGGTGGTAAGCGACACCTTTGGGCGCCCCTGGCGGGAGGGCACCACAAATGTGGCTATCGGCGTTGCGGGCATTCACCCTCTGATGGACTACCGAGGCAAGAAGGACCCCTATGGCAGGGAACTGCGGGTGAGCATCGCTGCTATCGCCGACGAGGTTGCCGGGGCCGCCGACCTGGTAATGAACAAGACGACCCAAGTTCCGGTGGCGATTTTGCGGGGCCTATCTTACGAGCCGGCCCCTGGCTCCTCGCGCCTTCTCCTGCGCGACCCGGCCCAGGATATGTTCCGCTAGGCAAAGCGCGCTGTAGACTTGTGTCTATTTCCCCTTTTGGCTATGATGATTACGATACGGGGAGTGGCGCAGGGGGAGCGCGCACGGTTCGGGTCCGTGAGGTCGCGGGTTCAAATCCCGCCTCCCCGATACCCCACGTAAGAGGAGTGAATGCCTTCCCGCCGCCAAGACCCTCTGTATGCCCAGGCCCGCCAGTTGGCCAAAGATTGGGCTGACCTCTACCGCCAGTTCCAGCAGATGCAAAAGCAGGCGGAGGCCCTCAACGCCCTTCTCAACGAGCGGATAGAGGACATCCAGGCCCTGCGTCGGCGCAAGGAGGAGGCCGAAGAGGCTTACGGCATTCTAAGGGAGCGTTTTGAGCGGCTGTTGGGCGCCTTGGAAGAGCTCCTATCTCGTCCGTGGCCCCCCGAGGCTCTTCCGCTTCGGGAGGCCCTTGGTCACATCGTTAGCGAGACCCAGCGGGGTTTTCCCTTCTCGGAAGGGGAAGGCTAAGGGGAGACAAGGGCCGGCTGGTTTTCCAGGGGGATGCGCACCACCTGCCCCTTCGGCCCGTGCCAGATACCCGGTATAGGCCTTCCGCAGGCAGAGCACTCCCCCCGTTCGGTGAGGGTGTATTCTAGCACTTCAAACCCGCGGCGGGCTATCAGACGCTTCCCACATTGTGGGCAGAAGGTGTGCTCATAGGACCCCACAAGGCCTGGAAGGTTACCGGCGTAGACGAAGCGCAGGCCGTGCTCTTTGGCGATAGCGCATGCCCACCGCAGGCGCTGGGGGGTGGTGGCCTCTGGCTCCAGCATCTTGTATTCTGGGTGGAAGGCGGTGATGTGCCAGGGTATGTCTGGGGAGATGGACGCCAGGAAACGGGCGGCGCTGTGTATCTCCTCCTCGCTGTCGTTGAAGCCAGGCACCAGCAGGGTAACCACCTCCACCCAGTAGCCCATCTGGAAGGTGCGCCGGATGGTCTCCAGAACCCGTTCCAGAACACCCCCTAGTTTGCGGTAGGTGCGGTCGTTGAAAGACTTCAGGTCAATCTTATAGGCGTCCAGGTGGGGGCGCAGGTAGGCGAGGACCTCGCTCGTGCCGTTGCCGTTGGAGACATAGCCGGTGAGTAGACCCTTTTGGCGCGCCTCCCTGAAAATAGCCACTGCCCACTCACTAGTGATGAGGGGCTCATTGTAGGAACTGGCTACCACTTTAGCGCCGTGCTGGACGGCCAGGCGCACCAGGGTAGTTGGGGAGATTTCGTAAGGCTCGGCGCGGGCGGCAGGGTCCCGCAGGGCTTGTGAGGTAATCCAGTTCTGGCAATAAGGGCAGTGGTAGTCGCACCCCAGCATACCGAAAGTAAGGGCAATGGAGCCAGGGAGGAAGTGAAAGAAGGGCTTCTTCTCTATGGGGTCAGCCTGAAGGGCAGCCACATATCCCCAGGGCACCAAGAGGCGACCGTCGCGGTTGAAACGCACCTGGCAGATACCCCGTTGGCCAGGGAGGATAAGGCATCGGTGCCCGCATGCCCAACAGCGGACTTTACCCCCCTCCAGGTGCTCATAGCATTCCCCCTCCTGGGTGAAGGTGTCTAACACCTCAGCGAGGGGGCGAACCTCTGCTTTGAGAACTGGCATACCCCACCTCCCCCTTTTCAGTGTAGCATGGGGGAAAAGGGGCGAGGTGCACCGTGAAGGCCCTTATAAGCGTATCCGATAAGCGAGGGGTTGTGGCCCTCGCACGGCGTTTGCATCAGGCCGGGGTGGCCCTTATCAGCACGGGGGGCACCGCCAGTCTCCTGGCTCAGGAGGGCATCCCTGTCCAGCAGGTATCCGACATCACCCATTTCCCCGAACTGCTGGACGGGCGTGTAAAGACACTGCATCCTGCTGTGCACGCCGGCATCCTGGCCCGCAGGGACAAGCCGGAGCATATGGCCGAACTGGCCCGCCGGAACTTGCCCCCTATTGATATCGTTGTAGTCAACCTGTATCCCTTTGAGGCCACTGTCCAGCGCCCCCATGTGCCTCTAGCGGAGGCCCTGGAGCAAATTGATATCGGGGGACCTACCCTCCTGCGCGCCGCCGCCAAGAACTTCCCTTGGGTGGTGCCTTTATGCGACCCGGACGACTACTCCTGGGCCGGCGACAAGGCCGCCAGCGGCACCCTGACTTTTGAAGAGAGGCGTTCCCTGGCGGCCAAGGCCTTTCAGCATGTGGCGTTCTACGACACCCTAATCACCCGCTGGCTTCTGGGTGCTGGGGAAGTTTTCCCTGAGGAGGTTGTCTTCGCGGGCCGCCTTGTCCAGCGCCTGCGCTACGGGGAGAACCCCCATCAGCAGGGCGCTTTGTATGCTTGGGCACCCTCCCAAGGGGGGGTTGCCATGGCCCGTCAACTCCATGGCAAAGAGCTTTCCTACAACAACATCCTTGACGCCTCGGCCGCCTGGGAGGCAGTGAACGACCTTGCAGAGCCGGCGTGTGTCATCGTCAAGCACACCAACCCCTGCGGGCTGGCCGTGCATCCCGACCAGGCCGAGGCCTATCGGCGCGCCTACGCCGGTGACCCTGTATCCGCTTACGGGGGCATTGTGGGGTTCAACCGTCCTGTTACAGGTGCCTCTGCTGAGGCTATGCGGGGCGTATTCTACGAGGTGGTGGTGGCCCCAGGCTACACGCCCGAGGCGGTTACCATTCTTGCTAAGAGGCGCGACCTGCGCATCTTGGAAGTCCCGGCGGGGCCTCCCAGCCTAGAGGTTCGCACCGTCAGCGGGGGCTTTCTTGTGCAGACAGTAGATGTTCCCCGAGAAGACCCTGCCTCCTGGAGGGTGGTTACCCAGCGTGCGCCTACCCCCGCCGAGCGGGAAGACCTGGCCTTCGCCTGGCAGGTCGTCAAGCATGTCAAGTCTAATGCCATCGTTCTGGTCAAGGACAGGGCCCTTGTAGGGGTGGGGGCGGGGCAACCCAACCGGGTTACCAGCGTGCGCCTGGCGGTCCAGGTGGCAGGAGGGCGCGCTAAGGGTAGCAGGCTGGCCAGCGACGCCTTCTTCCCCTTCCCCGATGGCGTGGAGGCGGCCGGTGAGGCAGGAGTTACCGCCATCGTCCAGCCTGGGGGCTCCATTCGGGACAACGAGGTGATCGCCGCCGCTGACCGCTTGGGGATAGCGATGCTGTTCACGGGGGTGCGTCATTTCCGCCACTAGAGAAGGAGGGGTTGTGCGTAACGAGCCTGAGCGCTACCCCATGCGCATCTATCCCCTAGACCCGCGCACCCTCTCCCAGGAGCAGTTGGCTGTCGTCTTCGCTATGACCTCCCGCCGGCCGGAGCCTTTTGACGAGATAGCCCGCCAGGTAACAGAGACGAAAGCCGCTGAGTTTCACGAGAAGTGGGTGCTGGGGTATGGGCATGCTTCTGTAGCGGAGCACGCCGTCCTCCACTTCGCCGTGGAAAATGTCTCCCGTCTCGCCTGCGATGCCCTGGAGGACAACCGTCTGGCATCCTATACCGAAAAATCCTCCCGCTTCCAGGTGCTCCCCCCAGACGCCTTCTTTGTGCCTCCGGAGTTGGAGGCGCGTCCCGACCTGCGAGAGGAGTTTGTGCGCGCATGCCAGGCATTGTTCCAGGCATATCACCAGATGGTGCCGGCGTGTGTGGACTACCTGAGAAGGGCGCGCCCTATGCAACCAGGGGAACGGGAGAGCGCTTACGCCCTTCGCCTGCGCCGTGAGGCTACCGATTCATGCCGCTTCGTCCTACCTGCCGCTACTTTGACCAATGTAGGCGTAACCATGAACGCCCGCGTCCTGGAGCGGGCCATCGCCAAGTTGCTGTCGTCAGACTTGCAGGAAGAGCGGGAGATAGGGGCTTTGCTGAAGGAGGAAGCCCGTCGCATTACCCCTACGCTGGTGAAGTATGCAGAGGCAAGCCCTTATTTGCAGAATGTCCGCAAGGCGTTGGAGGGCCGGCCTTTGCCAGCGCCCCCTGCGGTGGAGCCCTCCAGCACGGTGCGCCTGGTGTATGCCGACCCCCAGGGTGAGGAGCGGGTGCTGGCGGCCCTGCTCTATCCTACTGCCCGCCGACCCTATACCGAGGTGGAAGAAACAGTGCGCCACCTCTCTCCCGAGGAGCGGGGTGCTCTGTTGGGCGGGGTGCTGGGAGGTATGGGGGACTTTGATACGCCGCCCCGTGCCCTGGAAGTGGCTTCGGTAACCTTTGAGTTCATCCTGGACTACGGAGCATATCGGGAGTTCAAACGCCACCGGATGCAGACCTACTTGCCCCAGCCCCTGACAGCCGACATGGGGTATACCGTTCCAACGCTTCTATACGATGCAGGTTTGCAGGTAACCTTCCAAGAGGCGGTGTTCACAGCGGAAAGGGTATGGGCAACAGTGGCCCAATGGAACCCCCGTGTAGCCGAATACCTGGTTACCCACGCCCACCGTCGTCGTGTCCTGGCGCATATGAACCTGCGAGAATGCTGGCACCTCTTCCGTTTGCGCACTGGCCCCCAGGCCCACTTCTCTCTGCGAGCGGTGATGGAGCAGGCCCTTGCCCTCTGCCAGGAGAGGTATCCCCGTATCTTTGCGGCGTTCCGACGGCGGACGAGGTAAAAGCCGTTACAGGCGGCGAACGGTGGGGAGGACCAGGGATGCCCCGAAGGCCAGGACTAGCAGGCTAGCGCCCATGGCAATAACTGCCCATGGTGCGGTAATGTAGGTGGCCAATACCCCAGCCAGCAGGCTCCCCAGAGGCACAAGACCGTGGTCCAGGCTGTAGATGCTCATAACGCGCCCGCGATACTGGTCTGAAACAGCACTCTGGATCAGGGTGTTGTTGGTGGCCATAAAGGTCATCTGCCCGGCGCCGACCCCTATAAGGAGTGCCACCGAGAGGGGGAGCCATCGGGAGAAGCCGAAGAAAACTAGGCCTAACCCCATCATAGCCAGGCCCAGGAAGGCTACCAGCCCCTTTCGTCTCACATTGACTAGGGTTGCCAGCATCAAAGAGCCGAGCAGCGCCCCTCCTCCCATAGAACTGAGCAGGAAGCCCAGGCCCTCGGGCCCCATATGGAGGACATCCTTGGCAAAGATGGGCATCAGGCTATTGGCTGGCATGGCCAGCAGGAAGGGAAGTAACCCTATCACGATAAGGGACAAAACCTGCCTGTCCTGGCGCACATAGCGTAGGCCTTCCAAGAAGGCGCTGTGCATAGGCTGGGAGCGCTGACCTCCGCTGGGGTGCAGAGGGTTGCGGATGCCACCAAGGCTTACCGCTGCCCATATATAGCACCCGCTTTGAATGAAGAAGTTCCCCGCCATTCCCACCAGAGCGATGAGAGCGCCCCCTACCGCAGGTCCAAGGATGCGCGTAAGGTTGAAGGCAGCAGAACTCAGTGCGATGGCGTTCATCAGGTCTGACCGAGGCACAGTGCCAGGAATGGCGGCCTGGCGTAAGGTCTGCTGAGAGGATGTGCCACACCCCATAATGAAAGCAAAGGCATATATGTGCCATACCTGCACCCACCCCCGTGCTACATCCATGGCGAAAAGAAAGGACACTACAGCCAGCAGGGAGGCAGTGATCACTAGAAGAGGGCGGCGGCTCCAGCGGTCAGCGGCTACGCCAGTCAGCGGGGCCACAAGCCAAACCGGAAGCGAGCGCATCCCGTTGATCAGTCCCAAATGGATGGCGGAGCCTGTCAGGCTATAGACAAGCCATCCCAGGGTAACCTGCTGAATCCACTGGGCGCCCCCGAAGGAGAGGATGCCCAGCCAAAGAAAGCGGAAGTCCCGGTGGCGCAGGGAAAGAAAGGTGCGGGGGACTCCTCTAGGGAGGGGGCCTTCCGCCCGGGCAACTGCATCGCTCTCGGCTAATGCTTTGTTTGTAACCTTGTCCATTCTGCCCAACGCACCTTATTCTACTCCTGCCCCTTGCCACGCACAAGGGCTTATGTCTTTTCTGCTCCATTCTCCCATGCCTACGAAGTTGTGCTTGGGGATCACACCAGGGAGGCAGGGTTTATATCCACACTCCATCCCTGAGGTATAGGGATATCTCGCAAGAGGGCAATGGGGTCTGGGGAACGGACTATGATCTGCCAGCGGTGATGTCCCTTCTCCAGGGGCGGATAAGCAGGCGCTGGGCCTACGATGTCTACCTCGCTTAGGCCGCGGGAGGCCCTGGCTTCTTGAAGGGCAGAGGCCAGGCGTTGGGCCTCCCGCTGGGCGCGGAGGGGGTTGGTATGGCGAAAGCGCAATAGGGCTAGCCGGCGGAAGGGGGGGTCTAGCCAGCGCTGGCGCACCGCAATCTCTTGCTGATAGAAGGCCATATAGTCTTGGCGGGCGGCCGCTACGATGGCGTAGTGGTATGGGCGGTAGGTCTGCACAATCACCCGCCCTGGCTCCTCCCCCCGCCCTGCGCGCCCTGCTACCTGGCAAAGCACCTGGAAAGCCCGTTCCCCGGCGAAGGGGTCGGGCAGGGTAAGCCCCACATCGGCAAGGATAACACCAACCAGTGCCACCTTGGGCAGATGAAGGCCCTTGGCCACCATTTGGGTGCCTACCAGCACCTGGGACTCCCCTCGCTCCAGACGGGCCAAGATATCCCAATGTTCACGGAAATGACGTGCCACATCCCTGTCCCAGCGCAGTGGACTTATACCGAACCGCTCTTCCACCTCCCTCGCCACCCGCTGGACACCAATCCCCAGGTGGCGCAGGTTGGGGCTGCCACAGGTGGGGCACTGCTCCACCGTCTTTCGCTTCCGCCCACAGTGGTGGCACACCAGCATAGGGGCCGGCTGGTTGTGAAGGGTCAGGGGGAAGTCGCAGGAGGGGCATCGCAGGCTGGCGCCGCACTCCCGGCACTGCACTACAGGCACTGCCCCACGCCGGTTCAAGAATAGAATAGCCTGAAGCCCCTGGGCCAGGGTCTCGTGCAGGGCTTGGGTAAGGGCGCGGCTGAAGATACCCCGGTTACCAGCCTTCAACTCCTCTCGCATGTCCACCACCTGCACTGTAGGGAGAGGCCCTGGGTGGGCTTCCCCCCTTGGCCCAGGAACAATACGGTAGGGGAGGGTGAGCAGCCTCCTCTCACCCTGCAGTGCCTGGAAGGTGGAGGACACGCTGGGGGTGGCGCTTCCCATGAGCACCACCGCCCCGGTGAGGCTTGCCAACTGCAGAGCCGCTTCCCGGGTGTCATAGCGGGGGGCAGTATCGCTCTGCTTGTAGGAGGGGTCGTGCTCCTCGTCCAGAACGATAAGCCCCAAGCGCGGCAGCGGTGCAAAGAGGGCGCTGCGTGCTCCCAGGAGAAGGCGCACTTGGCCCTGGCGCACTCGCCACCAGGTGTCAAAGCGCTGGCCCAGAGACAGGGCACTGTGGAGTAACCCCAGCCCCTGGGGGAAGCGGCTCCCCACACGCTCCACCAACTGGGGGGTAAGGGATATCTCGGGCACCAGGTAAAGGGCGCTGCGACCCAAAGTGAGGCAGTGCTGTATGGCCCGCAGGTAGACCTCTGTCTTGCCGCTCCCGGTTACGCCATAAAGGAGGAAGACCCGCTGGGAGGAGCGCCCCTCAAGAGCGTCCCGCACCGCCGCAAAGGCCTTTTCCTGTTCTGGTGTGAGGGGAGGGCCAGGGGACGGCGTGAATGTTAGCCCAGCCATGGGGTCCCGCATGGAGGGAGCGTATTGAACCGTAGCGAGGCCCCGCCGCAAGAGGCCTTGCACCGCTGAAGCCCCAAACTCTTTGCGCGCTAGGGTCAGGGGCGTGGAGGGATGAGAGCGGAGGTGCTCCCACAGCGCTGCCTGGCGTGGGGCAAGGGAAGCAGGATGCGCCTCTTGGGTGGGGTGGAGGAGCGCTACCTTGCGGTGCTGGACACGGGGGCGCTCTATGCGCCACTCGGGTTGCACCAGCCCCTGCCCTACTAGCCAACGCAGGCCCAGCACCCCGGCTCGCCCCCACTTCTCCTTTATCTGGGCCTCTGTGAGAACTCGGGAACGGGATAAGCGGGCGAGCACCCGCCGCGCCTCTTCGGGCGCCCCTTCGGGGGGTTGGTTTGCACTAGCGACGAAGACCTTCCGCACGCGCCGGCGAAAGCCGGGCGGCAGGCAGAGGCTCACCGTTTCTATGAGGGGGGAGAGGGTCGTCTCACTGAGCCACTGGGCCAGGGAGAGGTAAGGCTGGGGAAGGAGCGGCTCGGGATCCACCAAGCCGGCGACAAGGCGCGTAGGGAACTGGGGAGGGGTATCGTGCACCGCTAGGGCCACCCCAAAGGCCAATCTGCCGCCCAGGGGCACCCACAGGGCGTGGCCGGGGTGCACATCCAGGTGTTCAGGAACCGAATAGGTAAGGTAACGCCCCGGTGCCAGGGGGGCGTCCACCGCCACCGCCACAAACCTAGCCCCGATGGTGGCTCCTTACGGAGAGGGTGTAGCAGGCGCCCTAGAAGGCGCCGCTTCGGCCTGTTCTGGGGGGAACCGTGTCTTCTCCTTAACGCGGGCTGCTTTGCCACTCAGTTGGCGCAAGTAGTAGAGGCGTGAGCGGCGCACATTGCCGCGGCGCAACACCTCTACCCCCTCAATCAGTGGCGAGGCGAGGGGGAAGGTGCGCTCGATGCCCGTTCCGAAGGCCATCCTCCGCACGGTGAAAGAGGCACCAGGGCCAGTGCCTCGTTTGCGGATGACAACCCCTTCAAAGGCCTGGACGCGTTCCCGATCCAATTCTTTGATGCGGAAGTGCACACGCACTGTATCGCCAGGGCGGATGTCTGGAAGGCGCCCCGCGCCTTCCAGGTTTATCAGGTGGTGGGCTTCAGGCATTTGTGCGCCTCGTTATCTTTTACAGTATATCGCTAACCATACTAGCATGCCGGGAAGGTGCGCGCAACAACCCGCTTGCCCAGGTCCCCGCTATATTAGATGTCAGTGCGAGGTCGGTAGCCGTTCCCCGCCTGCTCCTACCTTGGGGCAGCACAACATCCCTGTGCTAGCAGACCTGTGGCTGGGTTGGCCCGGGGAGCGCATTGGGGCACTAGCCAATGAGGGGGTCATTGGCTGGGGTCCCATAGGCCATCCCAGGTCTACCCTATTAGGCTGCATACCGTGCTAGCCCAGAGGCGTATCGCGTCCTACGACCCATACTTTGCTCGGAGGTCGCCACGGGATAGGGCGTTCCAAGCCGGGGTGGCTGTGCGCCCTATTTCCCTCGTAAAGGGAGCACCACCAGGGCGCTGGCCGGCCCGGCCACAACTTCCCCCCGCTGGTTCTCGGCCACCAACTGACACTCTACAAGCCCTTGCCCTCTCTCAAGGCGTTTCTGCTGAACGCGCCCACGGCATATGACAGTGTCCCCCGGGAAAACGAAGGCGCGGTAGCGCACCGAAAGGCCTTTCAGAGCCCCCGGGTCGCCAGCCCAGTCCACCACCAGTTGTGCTAGGAAGGCCCCCAGCATCTGGCCATCTAAAAAGGGACCTGGGAAACCCCGTGCGCGTGCATAGTCCGCGTCGTAATGGATGCGCATAAAGTCCCAGGTGGACGCCCCATACATCATCATCCGCACGGTGGTGATGGGCTTGGCAAGAGGTGGCAGTTCTTCCCCCTCCCTTACATCCTCAAAGTAGCGCACCGACACCTCCTACCACGCCCGGCGAAGCAGGTCTAGCAGTTCCCCAGCGTCCCGCACCTTATTCCTTGCCGCATAGGATGCTTGCCAGTCCCAGACATATATTCAGAACAATGGTGAAAGTGAGGCCGGTAACAAAAGCCCCCCACACATTCAGGCCCCAGCGCTGCTCTGCCGAGCCGGATGCCCAGTCTAGCCACACCAAGAGGGCGGCCCCGATAGCAAAGGCCCCAACGGAAAGAACACCCACCAACACCGGGTAGTTGGGGTTTTGCTCCAGACGGCGGAACATCCTGCACATTGTTGCGCTCCACCTCTTTTATCTGCCTGTCGGTGCCAAAGGTAACCTCTCCTCAAGAGTGTGTCAAGGGTCAGGGTGCACATCGGGCCGCCAAAGGTGTGCTCCGTCCCCCTGCCAGTGCTATAATAGCGTGCGGAAGGAGGAGGCGTGCCTTACGAGACGATTGTCCTGGACTCCTGGGGCGATGAGCGCATCGCCCGTATTACCCTCAACCGTCCCGATCGGCTCAACGCTATCAATCGCCAGTTGCAGGATGAACTGGTGGATGCTGTTGAGCGGGTCGCCAACGACGACAAGGTTCGGGTAGTGGTGCTAACAGGGGCTGGGCGCGCTTTCTGTTCGGGGGCCGATGTGGGGGGTATGGCCGGCGGCGGAGGCCCTCACGATACCCGCAGCGCCGAGGAGGTGCGCCGCGGTTTCCGTTCCCCTCAGCGCATTATCCTGGGTCTGCACCGAATGGAGAAGCCCGTTGTTGGCATGATCAACGGCCTGGCTGCTGGCGCCGGTTTTGACCTAGCCTGTGCTTGCGACCTGCGGGTGGGTTGCCCTGATAGCCGCTTTATGGTGGCCTTCGTGCGCATAGGCCTCTTCCCAGGCTATGGAGGGACCTGGCTCTACCCCCGTGCCCTGGGGAGCATCCCCAAGGCTGCTGAACTCCTTTTCACCGGCGACTGGCTAGAAGCGGAGGACGCTTATCGCTTTGGCCTGCTAAACCGTCTGGTGCCCAGAGAGCGTTTAGAAGAGGAGACCCTCGCTTTGGCCACGCGCATCGCCGATGGCCCCCCTATCGCTATTCGCCTGGCCAAGATGATGCTCTACCGTGGCCTGGAGTTTGACCTGGAGACCGCTATGTTGATGGCCGCCGCCGCCGAGACTATTACTCTTACTTCCCAGGACCATCGTGAAGGCGTGGCGGCTTTTCGGGAGAAGCGCAAGCCAGTATACCAGGGGCGCTAAATGCCCTGCTGTGAGAGCATATTCCTAGGTCGCTTCTGCTCGGCCTGCGAGTATGGGCCAGCACATGAACAGCATACCTACTGTGAGGAGCCTTATGCCTATATATACACCATTGAGGGTATTTAGCGGACGGTCGCACCCAGAACTCACAAAAGGCATTTGCTCCTATCTGGGCATACCGCTGGGGCAGGCTAGTATCTTCAAGTTCAGCAACGACAACACTTTTGTCCAGTTCCTGGAAAACATCCGTGGGCGGGATGTGTTCCTGGTCCAGCCCTTTGCCTACCCGGTCAACGACACCATTATGGAACTTCTCATTATGATCGACGCCGCCAAGCGAGCGTCAGCCGGGCGTATTACCGTGGTTGTGCCTTACTACGCCTACGGGCGCACCGATAAGAAAGACCAGCCCCGTGTGCCTATCACAGCCCGGCTGCTGGCTGACCTGCTGACAATAGCAGGTGCTCACAGGGTGCTTACCATAGACCTCCATTCCGAGCAGATTCAGGGATTCTTCAGCATTCCGGTGGATGAACTGTCGGCTCGCCCCCTTCTGACCCGCTATATCCGAGAAAAGGGGTTAGACAATTTGGTGGTGGTGGCGGTGGACATCGGTATCAGCAAGGCGGCGCGCGACATGGCCCAACGCCTGGGGGTGCCGCTGGCCATTATTGAGAAGCGCCGCCTGGGGAACCTGGAGCGCACCAAAACCCTAAGCATAATTGGGGATGTGCAGGGGAAGGTGGCAGTTACCCTGGACGATGAGATTGATACGGCTGAGTCGCTGATGACGGCGGCCGAGGCATTGCTAAGGGCTGGTGTGCGGGAGATTTACGCCTGCGCAACCCACGGCGTCTTCTCAGGGCCAGCCATTGAGCGCATAAATGCCAGCCCAATAAGGGAAGTGGTGGTTACCGATACCCTCCCCCTAGCCCCCAACAAGCGCATCCCAAAGATTACGGTGCTGTCGGTAGCGCCCCTGCTGGGGGAGGCCATACGACGCATTCACGAGGGCCTGTCGGTGGGGGCCATGTTCGCAGAATAGACCTGTGCCCTAGCCGGGTGGCCAAGGGGTGTTGGTGCCTGGCCCGGCACCACTGTAGCGCTCCTCAATAAACTGCCGTATCTCTCGTAGCGGCTTTCCCTCGTTTACCATTCGCTTCGCGTCACGCGCGATACCTATGCATACCCCTCAGGTGGAGGCGTGGGGGTCCCATATTGGCTTCCCGTTCCCCTGGAAGGCGTTGATAAAGCAATCCAGATTGCTGTTGTCACCGTGGAAAACACATCCGCAGTAGCATGGGAGCCACATCAGCACATCGGGGCGTGCGGCGGCGAAGGCATAGGCCTCCTGTATAGGTGAGGGGGCGCTTTGTAGGAAGGGGGGCAGTGGGGCCAGGTCGTCCAGCACACGCTTCCAGTGGGAACGGGTGGCTATTGATGGGGGCTGGCTGGTTGGGGGTGGGTTTGCGTCCTGTGGTAGCGCCAGCACTACGGCGACCACGCCGCCTATCACGAGAACTAGCAAGACCGCTAGCAGCCACCGAATGGGGTGGGACGCCCTTGGAGTGGCGTGGCTACCCCTTCCGCCACCCTGGCGGGAGCGTGTGCAGTGGCTCACTATTGCACCTCTGCCCTCGCCCCGTTTCTCCCCTAGTTTAGCGCTCGGGTATGCCTGTGTCTACCCCTTGGTGCACAGGAGCAGGGCATTCCATGTCTCCACTGTGGCAGGGTGCAGGAGGCTATGGGAGCCCAGCAAGCGGTGTATCTGCATCCGCAGGTAGGCCAGCAAGGCGGCGTTCAGGCTGCGCCGAGCAAGGTCGCCTATGTCCCCCAGGAGGGGGTCGGAGAGGGCGCCTTTCCCCTCGTCCAGTTTGTCTGCCAGGAAGACCACCTTCCCAATAGCCGTCAGACTGGGGTGGGCGGTGGAGTGCCAGCGGATAGCATCCAGCACTTCTGGGTCGTCCACACCCATTTTTTTGACGCGTTCGGCTGCGATGGCACCGTGTAGGAGGAGTGGGATGGCCTCTTCTATAGGGTGAATGGGAAGCCCTTGCTGGCGCGCCTGTTGCAGGAGGGAGTGTGGGGGTTCGGCACGGCAGAGGTCGTGAGCCAGGGCTGCGAGGGATGCTTTTGAGGCATCCAGGCCGTGTGCCTGCGCCAGGGTTGACGCCAGGGCTTGGGTGCGCAGGAGATGGGCCTGCAACCCCTCCGGGAGGCGGCCAACTGCCTCTACCAGAGGCGGGGGGATGTGTTTCACGGCTATCCCATGGGGCCTAGGCGTTTGCCCCCCAATAAGTGCAGGTGCAGGTGTGGGATTTCCTGGCCTGAGTTGGGCCCCTGGTTGACGATAAGGCGGTAGCCTGATGCCCCCAGGCCTTCCCGCTTGGCCATCTCCTCGGCCACGGTAAAGAGGTGCCCCACCATAGGTTCAAAGCCTTCGTTCAGATATGTAAGGTAGGTGAAGTGGCGAGTGGGGATAATCAGGAGGTGCACCGGCGCTCGTGGGTGGATGTCTCGGATGACAAAGGCATGGCCATCGTCGTAGAGGATGGTGCTGGGCACCTGGCGGCGGTAGATCTTGCAGAAGATGCAGTCTTGGGGCATATACCTTTGCCTCCTAGGGGCTGGTGGAGATATTGTAGCATAAAGCCCACAGGGCTATGGTGCGCCCGGCGGCTTACTAAAGACGGGGCGTTACTGTTTTCCTACTTGCGCCGCTGCCAGGAGGGCGTCCCGACGCTGGCGCAATAGTTCCCTGGGTGGGGGTGGGGCCACTGTGGGCTTGGCACTCACCTTGCGGAAGAGGGGCAGGAAGGCGTCCCACTTGGCGAGCACCTGCTTCCCCTTCAGGCTCCCTGTTTCGGCCACATGGCGCTGGACAAGGAACAGGAGCAAGTCTACATCTTGGGGGTCGGTAACAGGGTCCATCTGAACCATTTCGGGGTTCAGGTTGCGCTCCAAGGCACCAGTCTCGTCCAGCACGAAGGCGATGCCACCGGACATGCCCGCCCCGAAGTTGCGCCCTGTTGGCCCGAGCACCACTACCACGCCCCCTGTCATATATTCACAGCAGTGGTCGCCTGTGCCCTCTATTACTGCCCACGCTCCGGAGTTGCGCACTGCAAACCGCTCCCCAGCCCGGCCAGCCGCAAAGAGGTATCCCCCCGTGGCGCCATATAGCACCGTGTTCCCACAGATGACATTCTCGTGGGGCAGATAGGGCGCACCCTCCGGTGGGCGAAGGACGATTTCTCCCCCGTGCATCCCCTTGCCCACATAGTCGTTGGCCTCGCCGTATAGGACCAGACGCAGGCCGTTGATGCACCACGCCCCGAAGGACTGCCCTGCCGAGCCGTGGAATACCAACTCAATACGCACTCCTTCGGGGAGCCCCTTGTCCCCGTAGCGGTAGGCGATCTCCCCGGCGATGCGTCCCCCCACCGTGCGGTGGATGTTGCGGATGGGAATTTCCAGGCGCACCGAGGAGCGTCCTTCCAGGGCCTCCCTTAGTGCAGGCAGGAGGCTATCGTCAAAGATGGGCTCCGGGCGGTCGTTGCGCTCCTGGATGCAGTGGCGTGGGCGGGTGAAAGTGGGGTCGGCCAGGGCTATCAGGGGTGTCAAGTCAAGGGTGTGGGCTTTGGGATGGCCCTCTATAGGGATGGTGTAAAGGAGGTCGGCACGGCCGATGATGTCCTCCAGTTTGTGCGCCCCTAGTTGTGCCAAAATCTGGCGCACCTCCTCCGCCACTGCGAAGAAATAGCGGATGAGGTGCTCTGGCTGGCCCTTGAACTTGGCGCGCAGTTTAGGGTCCTGGGAGGCGATGCCCACGGGGCAGGTGTTCAGGTGGCACTGGCGGGCCATCTGGCATCCAATGGCGATAAGGGCGGCGGTGCCGAAGGCGTATTCCTCGGCCCCCAGCAGGGCAGCGATGATAACATCTTTGCCGGTGCGCATCATGCCATCGGTGCGGATGCGCACCCGTCCCCGCAGGTCGTTTATTACCAGCACCTGCTGGGCCTCGGCTACCCCCAGTTCCCAGGGGGAGCCGGCGTTCTTGATAGAGGAGAGAGGAGATGCCCCTGTGCCCCCTTCGTGGCCAGAGATGTGCACGATGTCCGCATACCCCTTGGCCACTCCGGCGGCGATGGTGCCCACCCCAGCCTCTGCAACCAGTTTCACTGCCACTTTGGCCCTGGGATTTGCTACCTTCAGGTCGTAGATAAGTTGGGCCAGGTCTTCAATAGAATAAATATCGTGGTGTGGGGGTGGGGAGATGAGGGGCACTCCCACCTGTGTGTAGCGGATGGCAGCAATGTGGGCTACCACCTTGTGGCCTGGCAGTTGCCCCCCCTCTCCAGGCTTGGAGCCCTGGGCCATCTTGATCTCCAGTTCGTCGGCCATGGCCAGGTATTCGGGGGTTACCCCGAAACGGCCAGAGGCAACCTGCTTGATGGCGCAGTTGGGGTTGTCTCCGTCGCGTCGCTCGCGGAAGCGTCTCTGCTCCTCTCCCCCCTCCCCGGTATTGGCCCGGGCGCCAATGCGGTTGGTGGCGATGGCCAGCACCTCGTGGGCCTCCGGGGAGAGGGCCCCCAGGGACATGGAGGCGGTGGTGAAGCGTTTGACGATTTGGCTGGCGGGCTCCACCTCCTCCAGTGGCACTGGCTCTCCTAAGGGACGAAAAGCCAGCAGGTCTCGCAGGGCCAGGGGTGGGAGAGAGCGCACCTCTTTCAGGAACTCCTGGTAGGCGGTGGGAAGGCCGTCCATGCTGACCTTATGCAGGGCACGCACCATGAAAGGGTTGTATCCGTGCGCTTCCCCGCCCTTGCGGAAGCGGTAATAGCCGTAGTCGTCCAGAAGTTTCGTCTCTTCGCGGAAGGCCCTCTGGTGGCGCTCCAGCACCTCGGCACCGATCTCACGGAAACCTACACCCCCTACCGGGGAATCCGTTCCAGCGAAGCAGAAATCTATAACCTCTTGGCCGATGCCGATGGCCTCAAAGATTTGGGCGCCGCAGTAGGAGGCCAGGGTGCTGATGCCCATCTTGGACATTATCTTCAGCACCTGCTTCTCAAGGGTTTTCTTGTAGTTGAGCACAGCCTTCTCAATGGTGAGGTCGGGGATAGGGGTGTGGGCGTCCTCAATAATGTGGCGCAGGGCGGAGAAAGCCAGATAGGGGTTGACAGCCTGGGCACCATACCCCAGTAGACAGGCGATGTGGTGCATCTCCCGAGGTTCGCCAGATTCCACCACGATGGAGCACCGCATGCGCTTTCCCTGGCGGATGAGTTCGTGGTGCACCGCCCCCACAGCCATCAGCATGGGGATAGGGGCGTAGGTGGCATCCACACCCTTATCCGAAAGGATAAGGAGAGAGGCGCCTTCGTCTACCGCCTGAACCGCCTGGCGGCATACCTCCCGCAGAGCCGGTTCCAGCCCTTCTGGCCCCGCCTGAACAGGGAAAAGGCAGGGGATAGTAACGGCACGAAAGGCAGGGTCTGGGCTGTGGCGAACGGCCTCTAGTTCGTGGTTCAGAAGGATTGGGCTGGGGTGGAAGAGGAGGTGAGCGGCCTCCGGCTTCTCTTCCAGGAAACTCTTACGGGGGCCCAAGTAGGTGTGCAGAGCCATCACGATCTGTTCCCTTAGGGGGTCTATAGGGGGGTTGGTAACCTGGGCGAACTTTTGCTTGAAGTAGGAATAGAGCAGGCGTGGCTTGGTAGTCAGCACTGCCAGGGGTGTATCGTCGCCCATAGCGCCCACCGGCTCTTTGGCCTCTGCGGCCATCGGCTCCAGCACCAGGTTTATCTCCTCGCTGGTATAGCCGAAGGCCCGCTCCAGGCGCAGGTCAGTGCGCTGGGGGGTAGCAGGCGTCAAGCCCAGGTCCTTCACTGTTTGGGCAAGGGAGACCATATGGCGTTTCACCCATTCCCCATAGGGCTGGCGGTGTGCCAATTCCTGTTTAATGTCCTGGTTCTTCAGGAGGCGCTGGCTGCAGGTGTCCACGGCGAGCATCTGGCCGGGGCCTAAACGCCCCTTCTCCACGATGGACTCCTCAGGTATATCCAGCACGCCCGCCTCGGAAGCCATAACCACCAGCCCGTCGTAGGTTACCTTATAGCGGGCTGGGCGCAGGCCGTTGCGGTCTAGGGCTGCTCCTACCACCACCCCGTCGGTAAAAGCCAGGGCCGCGGGGCCGTCCCACGGCTCCATCAGGCAGGCGTGGTATTCGTAGAAGGCACGCCAGGCTGGGTCCAGGTTGGGCATGTTTTCCCACGCTTCAGGGACAAGCATGGCTATGCTGTGCAAGAGGCCCCGCCCGGAGAGCACCAGGGCCTCCAGCACATTGTCCAGTTGGGCAGAGTCGGAGCCGCCGGGCTGGATGATGGGGATGAGACGGCGCACCTGTTCCCCCCACACCTGGGAGGTCAGTTCCGGCTCTTTGGCCCGCACCCAGTTGCGGTTACCCATAAGGGTGTTGATTTCGCCGTTGTGGCCCAGGAAGCGGAAGGGTTGGGCCAGAAACCAGTTGGGGAGGGTGTTGGTGCTGTAACGCTGGTGAAAGACCGCCAGGGCGCTCTGGTAGTCGGGGTCTTGCAGGTCCAAGTAGAACTTGTCCAACTGGGGGGCTACCATAAGTCCCTTGTAGACTAGGGTGCGGTTGGAGAAGGAGGGGATGTAGAAGCCCTCCAGCCCCTGCTCCTGGGCCAGGCGCTCTGCATCTTTGCGTGCCAGGTAGAGGGAACGGGCGAAGGCAGTGGTATCCATATCCCGTGGGCGGAGCACCAGCGCCTGCCAGATATCGGGCTTGGTAGCCAGGGCCTTATTGCCCAGGGCCGAAGGGTCGGTGGGCACGGGCCTCCATAAAGCAATGTGCAGTCCAAGTGCTTCTAGGCACCTCTCCACTAGTTGGCGGGCGGCCTGGGAGGCCTCTGCCTTTTGGGGGAGGAAGAGCATCCCCACCGCCAGGTCGCCGTCGCGCTTTGCCTGCACACCCAGGGGAAGGAGGGCACGGTTGAACAGGGGCAAGGGTATCTGGGTGAGCACACCCGCCCCATCGCCCGATTTGCCGTCGGCGGAGACGGCCCCTCGGTGGGTCAGGTTCTTGACAGCCTGCACGGCAATCTCCACGATGGCGTGGGACTTCTTCCCTTCTATATGGGCGATGAAGCCGACGCCGCAGGCGTCTCGCTCGTGCGCGGGATTGTAGAGGGCTGGGCGTATGGGGCTTACCATGGTGCCCTCCTGGTGTGGCCCTAGAGGGGCCCTGTGAAACTTCTAAGTCTGCTTGTGGACTTGTTAGTTAGCAAGGAGGTAGTCATGGCATAGGCTCCTGAGGGAAGTTACAGGATGGGGAGGTAGCGCTTGACTTCGTAATCGGTAACCTGGGCGCGGAAGCGTTCCCATTCAATGATCTTGTTCCGGAGCAGGGTGGTGAACACGTGCTCGCCCAGGGTTTTGCGCAGGAGGTCGCTCTGGCTGGCTCTTTGGATGGCCTCCCACAGGCTGTTGGGGAGAGGCAAGATGCCCCGCGCCTGCCTTTCCTCTTCGGTTAGGGTAAACACATTCTCCTCCACGGGGGGAGGCATCGGATACTCCTTCTCCACGCCTTCCAACCCGGCAGCCAAAATAGCGGCGAAGGCCAAGTAGGGGTTGCAGGCGGGGTCAGGGGCGCGGTATTCAATGCGCACGGCGTCTTCGCGCCCCTTGAAGGCGGGTATGCGAATCAGGTCAGATCGGTTTATGGGTGCCCAGGTAATGTAAACGGGTGCCTCGTGTCCAGGCACCAGGCGTTTGTAGGAGTTAACCCATTGATTGGTAACCAGTGTAATCTCAGGGGCGTGGCGCAGCAGGCCGGCGATGAACAACTTGGCCAAACCAGAAATTCTAAGGGGGTCGTTGGGGTCGTAGAAGGCGTTGCGGTCGCCTTTGAAGAGGGAGACATTGGTATGCATACCCGAGCCGTTGACCCCGTAGATGGGCTTAGGCATAAAGGTGGCATATACCCCGTGTTTCAGGGCCACCTCTTTGATGACCAGGCGAGCGGTCATTACGTTGTCGGCCATGGTCAGGGCGTCCGTGTATTGGAAGTCTATTTCGTGTTGGCCTGGGGCACCCTCGTGGTGGGAGTGCTTCACCGGGATACCCATCTCCGCCAGTGTGAGCACGGTGTCCCGGCGAAGGTCGGTGGCCTCGTCGGCAGGGGTCTGCTCAAAATACCCCCCCTGGTCCAGGGGCTCAGGGCGTTCGCTAGACGCTAGGTAGAAGTATTCCAGTTCGGGGCCCACATAGAAGGTGTAGCCCAAGCGAGCGGCCCGCTCCAGGTTGTGCTTCAGCACATAGCGGGGGTCCCCTTCAAAGGGGCGCCCGTCGGGCATAAGGATATCGCAGAAGAGGCGGGCCACCCCCTTTTCACGGGGGCGCCAGGGGAGGATGCGAAAGGTAGTGGGGTCAGGCATAGCGATCATATCCGACTCGTCCACACGGGCAAACCCTTCAATGGAGGAGCCGTCGAAGCCAACCCCCCGGGTGAGGGCATCCTCTAACTCCTCTACCGTGATGGCCATGCCCTTCAGGTTGCCCAGGATATCGGTAAACCAGAGGCGGATAAACTTTATGTCCTGCTCCCGGGCCTGATGGAGCACATACTGGATGGCTGTCTCGTCTCGCTGGAGCGCCATGCCCTCTCCTTGACCCCTTATTGTGAAAAACAAAACAATCCCTTTTTATCCTAGCCCCTCCCTACTGTCCCTGTCAAGGAGGGCAGGGGGAGACAGAACCCCCCTGCCCTTGTCCGCAGTTTAGGCGTCCAGATACAGGAAGAACTCGTAGGGGTGAGGGCGCAGGCGGATCGGGTCTATCTCCTTCTCCCGCTTATAGTGAATCCAGGTCTCCAGGAGGTCTTCGGTGAAGACCCCGCCTTCCAGAAGGAACTCATGGTCCTCTTCCAGGGCCTTGATGGCCTCGTCCAGGCTGCCGGGCACTTGGCGGATCTTGGCCGCCTCCTCTGGTGGCAGGGCGTAGATGTCTTTATCTACTGGCTCCCCCGGGTCAATGCGATTGCGGATACCATCCAGGCCGGCCATAAGCATGGCGGCGAAGGCCAGATATGGGTTGCAAGAGGGGTCTGGGCAGCGGAACTCCACGCGCTTGGCCTCGGGCTTGTCGTAGTAGACGGGGATGCGGGCACAGGCGCTCCGGTTGCGCATGGAGTAGACCAGGTTCACCGGAGCCTCAAAGCCGGGCACCAGGCGGCGGTAGGAGTTGGTGGTGGGGGCGCAGAAGGCCAACAGGGCTGGGGCGTGCTTTAGCAGGCCACCTATATACCAGAGCCCCAGCTGGGACAAGCCGGCGTAACCCTCCCCCGCAAAGAGGTTGGTGCCGTTGCGCCAGAGGGACTGGTGGGTGTGCATGCCCGAGCCGTTGTCCCCGAAGAGGGGTTTGGGCATAAAGGTGGCCACTTTCCCGTGGGCACGGGCCACATTCTTCACGATGTATTTGTAGATAAGAACACTGTCGGCCGTGCGCACCAAAGTATCGTAGCGGAAGTCAATCTCTGCCTGGCCGGCGGTGGCCACCTCGTGGTGGTGCTTCTCCACCTGTATGCCGAAGCCCGCCAGTTTCAGGGATATCTCCGAACGGATGTCTTGGAAGGTGTCGGTGGGTGGGACGGGGAAGTAGCCCTCTTTATGGCGGGGGCGGTAGGCCAGGTTCAGGTTGCCCTTCAGGTCGCGCTCCTTGCCGCTGTTCCAGATGCCCTCGTCCGACTCGATCTCGTAGTAGCCGGCGTGGGCGTTCTGGTCAAAGCGGACGCTGTCAAAGATGAAGAACTCCAGTTCTGGTCCCCAGTAACTGGTGTCGGCAATGTCCGTCTGGCGCAGGTAACCCTCTGCCTTCTGAGCCACGTAGCGGGGGTCGCGGCTGTAAGGGGTAGGGCGGTTCCAGCCGCCCCCGTGGGGGTCCACCACATTGCACATAAGGGAGAGGGTGGGGATAGTGAAAACGGGGTCCAGGGCGGCCGTGGCAGGGTCCGGCACTAGGAGCATGTCGCTCTCGTGAATGGCTTGGAAGCCGCGGATGCTGGAGCCGTCAAACCCTGTCCCCTCGCTAAAGAGTTTCTCGGTTAGTTCCTCTACAGGGATGGTCAGGTGCTGCAAGGTGCCAGGGATATCGCAAAACTTCAGGTCTATCATCCTGATGCCGTTGTCCTTGGCGAAGCGCAGGACCTCTTCAGGGGTGGTAAGGCGCCCGCTCCCGGTGGGGCGAGGGCCGCGTGCTTTGGCCATGCTTGCTCCTTATTTGTGCACTCTTTCACAGAGTAGTGATGGTGGGTTTCAGGTATGTTACCAAAAGGTTACAGCCGTGTTACATAGGGGTTACCCCTGGGCGCGGCGCAGGCGTATGGGCAGGGCCACCCACAGGCCCACCAGCGCCAGGAAACTGGCCAGGCTTACTGCTGTCTCTATAGCCATGACGCCCTCCTTCGGTTTGTGCTTTTTATCACAGTATGCCCAGGGTGTGTTTCGGGCGTGTTACCAGGGTGCTACAGGGGTGTAACAACCGAGAGCCTTGCCAACCCTCTCTGCTGGTGGCTCTAAGGGGCCTGTAGGATGCGAACGCCTGTTGAAGCGAGCCATCCCCCTAAGCCAGGCGTGGAGGGATGGCTCGCTGGAGCCTGTAGGCCTTACAGGGCCTGGTCGCCCCGTTCACCTGTGCGGACACGAACGGCGTCCTCCACGGGGCTTACGAAAATCTTTCCATCCCCTATGTTGCCAGTGCGGGCGTTTTGGATGATGACGCTGATGACCTCATCCACCACTGCATCGGGCACCACTAGTTCCAGTTTCACCTTAGGGAGCATATCTACTACGTAGCGTTCCCCTGCACGCCCCTGGTAGACCACGCCCCGTTGCCTGCCTCGCCCAGTAACATTTACCACATTCAGGCCCACGAACCCCGAGGCTGCCAGGGCATCCTTTACCCTGTCTAGCCGCTCTGGGCGGATAATGGCTTCTATCTTTTTCATGTTCGTCTCTCTCCTCTACAGTTTATAGGCCACTTCGCCGTGCTGGGTTACATCCAGCCCCATCTCCTCCTCCTGCGGAGACACCCGCAGGCCCACCAAGCGGTCCAGCACTTTTAGGATAGCGAAAGTCATCCCCGCGGCGAAGGCCCAGGTGGTTAGCACAGCCACCACCTGTTTCCAGAGGAGGCCAGGGCCACCGAAGAAGAGGCCATTGGCCCCTGCCGGGTTGATGGCGACACTGGCGAAGAGGCCTGTGGCGATGGCACCCCAGGTTCCCCCTACACCGTGCACTGCCCACACATCCAGGGCGTCGTCTACTCTTTTCCAGCCTGCGCGCCAGCGAGCAGCCAGGTAGCACAGGGCACCGGCCACCAGACCGATAATAACGGCGGGCATAGGCCCTACAAACCCTGAGGCGGGGGTGATGGCTACCAGGCCGGCCACTGCCCCTGAAGCCGCCCCCACTACGCTGGGCGTGCCCCCAAGCCACCAACTCATGGTCATCCAGGAAAGGGCAGCCATTGCGGCTGCGGTGTTGGTTACCACGAATGCGCTGGTGGCCAGGGAGCCGGCGGCGATTGCGCTCCCGGCGTTGAACCCGAACCAGCCGAACCACAGGAGAGCCGCCCCTAGCACCACGAAGGGGACATTGTGAGGCTCTTTGGCCTCCTTGCCATAGCCCAGGCGCGTCCCTACCACTAGTGCGGATACCAGGGCGGAGACCCCCGAGGAGATATGCACTACTGTGCCCCCGGCGAAGTCCAGCGCCCCCAGGTTACGAAGCCACCCCCCCACTCCCCATACCCAGTGGGCAAGGGGGACATACACCAGCGTTGACCAGAGCAAGATGAACAACAAGAACGCCTTGAACTTGAAGCGCTCGGCGAAGGCGCCGGTGATTAGGGCAGGGGTGATAATGGCGAACATCAACTGGAACGCCATGTAGGCCTGGTGGGGCACCGTTGCCCCATAGTCGGGGTTGGGCTCGCCCCCCACACCGCGGAGGCCCACCCACTCCAGCCCCCCGATGATGTGTGCCTTGTCGGGGCCAAAGGCCAGGGAGTAGCCCCACAGCACCCAGGCCACACTTATGAGGCAGATGGTGATGAAACTGTGCATAATGGTGGCCAGCACATTGGCACGCCCCACCAGCCCACCATAGAAGAAGGCTAGCCCAGGCGTCATTAGGAGCACCAGCGCCGCCGACACCAACAGCCACGCTGTGTCCCCGGGGTTCACTTCGGCCGCTTGCCAGGCCGGCGTGGCGAGGTGGGAGAACCAGGGTAAGGTGTGCATACGCCCCTCCCTCTTGGGATGTTTTTCACAAACAGCATCGCCCTGGGGTGTTTCGGGAGGGTTTCAGAGGTATTGCCCTTTTGTTACGCACCAGGGGGCTATTTGTGGCGTTTGCCCTTGCCCCAGGGACCCCCCAAGCCGAGTAGCCACTTGAAAAGGCGCCACCAGGCAGGCCCCCCTTTGCCCACTACCGCCCTTACCAGCCCTCGGAGGAGTTCGTCGGCACCGTTTAGAATCGGCCTGCCGTGCCCGGGGCACGCTCGCTGGAAGGCCAGCCCAGCCAGGCGCTCCAGGGAGCGCATATACGCCTCCGGGTCGTGTATAGGCAGGGGGCGGGCAAAGCGGGATCCAACGGTGAGAAGGGTGTCCCCGGTAAAAAGGAGGCGGTGTTCCTCCAGATAGAAGCACACGCTCCCTGGCGTATGCCCAGGGGTGTGGAGCACCCGTAGACCCCCCGCAATAGGGAGCATTTGGCCATCTTCTAAGAAGCCGTCTACCATCGGCCGTGGAGAGCCTGGGATGGGGAAGAAGCGGGGCACCGTGTCGCCCCTAGGGGTTGGTGTGGTATCCGCTCGGTGGGCGTAGACCCTCGCACCCGTCTGCTGTTGCAGGTCGTAGGCACCTCCGTAGTGGTCAGGGTGGCCGTGGGTTAGCAGGATAGCCCGCAGGGAAATGGGCGTATGGCCCAAGGCGCGCATAGCCTCAAGAATCCGAGGGGCGGCCCAAGGCAGACCGCTGTCCACCAGCGTCAGGCTCTCTTCCCCCATCAGGAGGTAGACATTGCATCCCGGCACCCTCGGGATACGGTAAACACCAGGGGCAATCTCTTGCACAGGTCGCCTCCCCAATAGGGTATGTTTATCCCAGGAGGCCCCAGCGCCACTCCAGGGTCAATATGGCTACGGATAGCCCAAGGGTCAAGGCGCTCACCACCAACCCCACCCTGGTAAACTCCCACCACCCCACTACAGCGCCGTCTCGTGCTGCCATTTCCACCACAATTATGTTGGCCACTGCTCCGATGAGGGTGGCATTGCCCCCCAAGGTAGAGCCGGCTGCCAGGGAGAGCCAAAGGGCGTCGCTCCCCACAGGGCGCACCAAGGGAATGGCTATCATCGTTAAGGGAACATTGCTCACCACCTGGGAGACGATGGCGCTGGTCAGGAGCACCGACACAATACCTCCGACCCCTGGCGTCAGGGAGATGCGTTCCAGGAAAATGTCCAGTAGCCCTGCCTCCTGGGCGCCTCCGATCACCACAAACAGCCCTGCGAAGAAGACCAGGAGTGTCCAGTCCACCGCGCGCATAACCTCGGAGGGGCGCACCCCGCTAACCAGAATGGCTGCTGTTCCCCCTACTAGGGCCACAGTGTGCACGCCTACACCCAGGGATGTGCTTAGGAAGAATCCCGCCACCGTGGTCAGGAGCACGGGCAGCGAGCGCCACAATAGGCGATGCGCCTCTGCAGGCAGGGTATGGCCCGCTGCCACGGCTAGGGCGCGTCCCTCCACTGCGTCTGCCCCGGGAGCCAGGCGCAGGTGTCGCCTGTAGAAGCCCCACACTACCAGGAACAGAACCACTCCCGACAGAACCGCCAACGGTGCCAGAAGGGCAAAAAACCGCCCAAACGGAATACCCGATGCCACCCCGATAAGCATGTTCTGAGGGTTACCTACAATGGTCGCCGTGGAGCCGATGTTGGAGGCCATGGCCTCGGCGATAAGGTATGGCACAGGGCTTACCCCCAGGGCCCGGGTCGCCTGCACTACCACCGGTGTGAGCAGGAGCACCACCACATCGTTGACCAGGAAGGCGCTACCCAGGGCGGTGGCGGCGATAACGACTGCCAGCAAGCGCAAAGGGGTGCCACCCAGGGCCAGGGTGTAGCCAGCAACCAGCGTGAAGAAGCCGGCCCGCTGGAGGACCCCCACCAGAAACATCATCCCCAGCAGGAGAGCGATGGTGTGCACATCTATGGCCTTGGCTGCCTGGTCAAAGGTCAATACGCCCAGCACGATCGTCAACACGGCCCCGGTCAGCGCCGCTGCCGGGCGGTCCAGGTTCGTCCTGGGCAGGCGTGTAAAGATAACGCCCACATAAGTAAGGGCCAGCACAATAGCGGCGGCCAGCATTGGGCCCTTTCCCCTAACCCTGCTGGAGCAACTGGAGGATGTTGCCATCTGGGTCCTGAAAGGTGGCAACCCATCCTCCCCAATGCTCTCGCTCCGGCTGGCGCAAGAAAGAAACCCCCCGCCGGCGCAGTTCTTCGTAAACCGTGTGGATGTCCCTTACTCCAAGGTTCACCATAACCCGGTGGGGGTCTCGCGCCTTCCCTTGCACCTGGCTGTGCCGTCCAACGCTCAGGCGCATCCCCGGGCGCACCTCAAAGGCCACAAACTCCCCGTGCCGACTGTGCTCCCGCAGGCCCAGCACATCCCGGTAGAAGCCCACCATCCCTTCCAGGTTGTCTGTCCACAGGATGACCCCCACAATGTCTTCAATCATTCATCCCCCTTACAGCAGCACCAGGGCGACCCCCAGAAGGGCCAAGAGACCCCCTACGATTTGCAGGATTTGGAGGCTCTCCCCTAGGAAGATAACCGACAGGAACGCCCCCACCACCGGCACCAAGAAGGTAAACACCCCCGTGCGTGTGGCCCCCAGGCGGCGCACCCCTTCATACCACCACAGATAGCCCAGGCCTGTGGCTAGAAGGCCCATCCACGCAACGGCCGCCCATACCCGCCAGGAGGCGTGAAGTAGCCCAGGCCAACCCCCTTCTCCAACGCTCACCAGCAGGAGGACAAGGGCACCCAAAGGGTTTCCCACGACAACAGCCAACACCGTTGGCGTGCGACGAAATAGGCGCCGTCCGATAACATTGGATAGGGCAAAGGAGGAGCCTCCCAGCACGAAAAACAGGTTGCCCAACAAGGAGGAGGGGTCTATCTTCCGGGCGGGGTCACCCAGAATGACCAGGGTTACCCCTGCTGTGGCCAGGGGGAAAGCCAGGTAGCGCCAAGGGGCCAGCCGTTCTCGCAAGAAGGCCCAGGCTAGAAGGGCCGTAGCTGTGGCCGCCGTTGTGGGCTGAATAAGGGAGCCGTTGACGGCTGTAGACTGCGCCAGCCCAAGGTAGAAGAAGGCGTTGAAACCCACAACGCCCGCCAAGGCGAAAGCCACGATGCCCCACCAGGGGATGGGGCCAGCGTGGGTGTTAGCGCGGGCCTGCAAGCCCCACCACACCCCCAGCAAGACCCCGCTTACCGCATAGCGCATCCCCGCCAGCAGGAGGGGCGTGGTCTCCTCCAGGGCGACTTTGCTGATGGGGAAGGTGCTGGCCCAGAAGAGGACCACCAGCACTAGTTGGCCGATGACTACTCCCCTGCCCGGACGGGCCGGGGAAGCCCCAGGGGACTCGTGCACAGGGATTAGAGTAGCATACCTTTGCCAGTGGTGCTAGCGCCGTTCCAAGGGTTAGCCAGCCTCGTCTAGGCGGAAAGCCTTGTGCAGAACCCGCACCGCATCCTTTACTTTGTCCTCTCGGACGATGCAGGTGATGCGGATTTCGGAAGTGGTGATCATCTCTATGTTGATGCCCGCATCGGCCAGGGCGCGGAACATGCGGGACGCGTAGCCAGGCGCATACTGCATACCTGTGCCTACGATGCTCACCTTGGCCAGGCGGTTGTCGCTGTGGAGGCCCTTGGCCCCGATTTGGGAGGCCACGGGCCTAATAACCTCCAAGGCTTTGGGCAGGTCGGAGCGGGCAACGGTGAAACTCAAGTCGGTAAGCCCCTCCACAGAAGCGTTCTGCACGATGACATCCACGCTGATGCCCACCTTGGCCAGAGGCTCAAAGAGGGCGGCGGCGATGCCGGGGCGGTCGGGCACCCCCAGCACAGTGATTTTGGCCACATTGGTGTCGGAAGCCACTCCGCGCACACGCTCACGCAGTTCCATGCTCACCTCTCCGTGTATAAGGGTGCCGGGTGCTTCAGTGAAGGTGCTGGCCACCAGCACAGGCACCCGGTATAGGGCCGCCAGTTCAATGGAGCGGGGTTGCATCTTGGCGCCCGATACGGCGAGTTCCAGCATCTCCTCGTAGTCAATTTCTTTCAGTTTGCGTGCCTCGGGCACAATACGGGGGTCAGCGGTATAAATCCCCTCCACATCGGTGTAGATCTCGCACCGCTGTGCCCCCAGGGCCACCGCTAAGGCCACTGCTGTTGTGTCCGAGCCGCCCCGCCCCAAAGTGGTAATGTCCATATCTTCGGTGAAGCCCTGGAAACCAGCCACGATGACGATTTTCCCCTCCTGCAGTTCCCTCTGGATGCGGTGGGGGTCAATGTGGGCGATACGGGCCTTCCCATACATCCGCTCGGTGCGGATACCCGCCTGGAAGCCTGTTAGGCTTACTGCCGGATATCCCAGGGCGGTCAGGGCCATGGCCACCAGGGTGCATGAGACGATCTCCCCTGTGGAAAGGAGCAGGTCCAGTTCCCTTGGGTCGGGGTGCTGGCTCACCTTGTAGGCCAGTTTGATGAGGTCGTCGGTAGTGTCGCCCATGGCCGAGCACACCGCCACCACCTGGTTCCCCTTGTCCCGGCTGGCCCCGATGCGACGGGCTACATGGCGGATCTTGTCCGCATCGGCCAGGGAACTTCCCCCGTATTTCTGCACGATAAGTGCCATAGCATTCCTCGCTAGTTGAAGAGGTTCACTATTCTATTGTAGGGCAAAGGCGGGGTTATTCCCTTGCCCTTTTTGCTGTTCCTTGCTATGGTATCGGTGGGGCGCTGGCCGTGTAGATGCTGTCCCACCTGGCGACATCGACCGGGTGCGTAAGGGAGGTGGCATATGGTCGGGCTGTTCCGTCGGATGTTCCATCGCTCACCCGCTACCCCGAGGGAGTCTTCTCCGCCCACGCCTATGGGCACTATCTCTCTTTTGAGCGGGCCTGCCCAAGAACTGGCAGACTTCCTTAGGGCCAGAGGGCTGGCGGAGACGGCCTTTAGAGGTGGGGATGCGCCTTATCTAGTATCCGATGCGGTCTACAGTGAGCATCTCGTCCAGGCGTGGTGCACCGACGACCCCCTCCTGCGGGAGGTGCAGGTCAATGGGGAGGACCTGAAGGGCGACAGGCCAGCCTGGTTCGCCCTGACGACCCATCGGCTAGCAGTGGGACGGGTCAGCCACGCCTGGACAGAGCAGTTGGCGGTGCTGTCGCTCCGCTACCGCGATGCCCCCACAATGCTGTGGGAGCGCCGGGGCGATGATACCTGGCGCGTTACCTTCCGTGGGCCACAGGGGAGGATAGACCTGGTAATGAGCAGTAGCCTGCCCGAAGAGGCCCTCACACGCATTAGGGACTTCATCGGAGCCGCCGCCCAGGAGGCCAAGGCGGCCTAGGGCCTTTTGGCCAGCGCCCCACACCGCTAGGCAAAGCCCTGGCTGGCTCTTCCTCTTTGACACGCTGGCGTCTCTCTCCTACACTTAGGGGGATGGTGAGAGGAGGCCACATGTCCGTTCCAGCCAAGCGCTCGGGTGAAGGCGGGGCAAACCTTAACCAACAGGATACCCTGGAGAACCCATCGGGTATCCCCCTGAAGATGTTCTACACCCAGGCCGACCTGCGGCAATTGGGGTTTGACGAGGGGCGCGACCTGGGCCTCCCCGGCCAGTATCCATTCACCCGCGGCATATATGCCAATATGTATCGTGGGCGGCTGTGGACCATGCGCCAGTATGCCGGCTACGCCACGGCCGAAGAATCTAATCGTCGCTATCACTATCTCCTTCAGCAGGGACAGACGGGCCTTTCTATCGCCTTTGATCTTCCCACCCAGATGGGCTACGACTCGGACCACCCAATGGCTCTTGGGGAGGTGGGGAAAGTGGGTGTCCCAGTCTCCTCTTTGCGAGATATGGAGATCCTGCTGGAGGGCATCCCTCTGGACAAGGTAACCACCTCCATGACCATCAACGCCACTGCGTCTGTCTTGCTGGCCTTCTACATCGCTGTGGCCAAACAGCAGGGGGTTCCTCAGGAGGCCCTCAGTGGCACCGTTCAGAACGACATCCTCAAGGAATACATCGCCCGCGGCACCTACATTTACCCCCCACGCCCCTCCCTGCGTCTAGTGGTGGACATCTTCAAATACTGCTCCCAGCATATGCCCAAGTGGAACACTATTAGCATCAGCGGGTATCACATGCGGGAGGCCGGGGCAACGGCTGTCCAGGAGTTGGCCTTCACCTTCGCCAACGCCATAGAGTATGTTCGTGCGGCCGTGAACGCCGGGCTGGATATAGACGATTTTGCACCTCGCCTATCCTTCTTCTTTGCTGCCCACAACAACCTCTTTGAGGAGGTGGCCAAGTTCCGGGCTGCCCGGCGACTTTGGGCGCGCATTATGCGGGAGCGTTTCAAGGCGCAAGACCCCCGCTCCTGGCTTTTGCGGTTTCATACCCAGACTGCCGGGGTAACCCTTACCGCCCAACAGCCTCTCAACAATGTCATACGGTGCACCATTCAGGCACTGGCAGCGGTGTTGGGTGGCACCCAAAGCCTCCACGTGAACTCCTACGACGAGGCGTTAGCCCTCCCTACAGAAGAGGCGGTGCGCATCAGCCTGCGCACCCAGCAGATCCTGGCCTACGAGAGCGGGGTGGCCGATGTGGCCGACCCACTAGGGGGCTCCTACTATGTGGAGTGGTTGACAACCCGTCTGGAGGAGGAGACCCAGCGCTATCTGGACCAGATAGAGCAGATGGGCGGTGCTCTGGCCGCTTTGGAGAAGGGCTACCAGCAGAGGGAGATCCACGAATCCGCTTACCGCTTCCAGCAGGCGATGGAGGCTGGGAAGGCGGTTATTGTGGGGGTGAACCGCTTCACCCTGGAGGAGCCGCCCCCTAGAGACATCCTGCGCATCTCCTCAGAAACGGTGCGCCGCCAAATAGAGCGTCTGCAGGAGGTGCGCCGGCGCCGAGACAATGCCAGCGTCCAGCGCCTGCTGGCCAGCCTGGAAGAGGTGGCCCGCTCGGAAGAGAACACGGTGCCCACTATCCTGGAGTGCGTGGAGGCCTACTGCACCATCGGCGAGATTTGTGATGTGTTCCGCAAGGTGTTCGGGGAGCAGAAGCAGGAGGTATTTTAGACAGTAGCCAGGGGGAGGGGAAACTGAAAGGAGGGGGCATGCCAGAAGCCAAAAACGCCAGCGAGTTTTTCGCCTCCGGTCTCAACTGTGCCGAATCGGTTGCTTTGGCCGTGTGCCGGGCCTTGGGAATGGATACCAGCCTCCTCCCCCGCATGGCCACAGGCTTCGGCGGGGGTATCGCCGGCAGCGGCGCCACCTGCGGCGCCCTGGTGGGGGCTATTATGGCTGTAGGCCTTATGTATGGGCGCAACACCCCTCAGGACGACCGGCGCCGCCCTTATGCCATAAGCCAGCGCATCTACAGTGCCTTTGAGCAGGAGATGGGGAGCACCCAGTGTCGCCAACTCACTGGCCTGGACCTGCGCACCCCTGAAGGGTATCGCCAACTCTTCACCTCAGGCGTGCACGAGCGGGTGTGCGCCAAGGCGGTGGCCCTGGCCGAGCGCCTGGCCCTGGAGCAACTGGGCCAGAGCCGGCCCCACTCCTAAAGGACCGAGGTGCGCTGAGAGGGATACAGCCTGAACATGCGCCGTAGCATTACATATACCCCTTCCTCTCCGAACGGGGCACACCAGTCTGTCAGTGGGGAGATGTCGCCCCAGATTCGCCTCATCTATGGGCGCACTCCCAACGCCCTGGTAGGCCTGGGTCTTCGCTTTGACGTGCTCCTCACCGACCCCCCCTATAACTCCCCTCGCAAGTCCTACTTTGCCTTGCCCTGGCAGAAGCACCAGAACCGGGACTTCGGGGAGTGGGATGCAGTGGAGAACACCGATTACTCCTGGCTGGAGCCCGTGGTAACCCACCTCTTGAAGCAAGACGCCGCCATCCTCATCTTCTCCCCCTTTGAGCGCATTGGGGACTATGAGGTTGTTCTCCATTCTCTGGGGTGCACCTATAAGACCACTATCGTCTGGCATAAGACCAACGGCGTGGTGCATGTGCCCGCTTATAAGAGCGCCTGCGAGGCCATCGTGTATGCAGTGAAGGGGCACCCCTTCTTCCGCCGCTGGGAGACGCAAAGGGGCTTCGCCGCCCACAACTTTATCCGTGGCCCCAGTTGCATGGGCAGGGAGAGGGCACGCTGGGGCCACCCCACTCAGAAGCCTGAATACCTTATTGCTCGCCTCTTGCATCGCCACACCCAGCCGGGGGCCTGGGTGTTAGACCCCTTTATGGGTGTGGGCACCGTCCCTGCTGTCTGCTGGAAGATTGGGCGCCACTGCGTAGGGGTAGAACAGGATGCTAACTACTACCAGCGGGCCGTCCAGCGCTTGCAGGAACTTGGGTGGAGCGCCTCTGCACCATCTCTTGGGATGGGCAAGGAGAACCTTATTGTGCTTCCCCAGCACCAAAACGCCACAGGAGGTAGCATATGGCCGACATCCTGTTGACCGAAGAGGAACGCCTGCTTCGCAACAGCGTCCGCGAGTTTGCCGAGAAGGAAGTGGCCCCCCGGGCCGCCGAACTGGATGCCAACCCTCGGTTCCCTTGGGAGAACATGCGGGGGCTAGCAGGCCTGGGCCTCACGGGCCTTACCATAGACCCCAAGTATGGAGGCGCTGGGGGGTCTACCAAGGCCCTGGTGGTGGCCATTGAGGAGATTGCCCGTGCCTGCGCCGCCACCAGTGTTACCTATCTGGCCCATCTCTCCCTGGCCATGCAGACTATCCATCGCTTCGCCAACGAGGAACAGAAGGCCCGCCTCCTTCCCTCTATGGTGCGGGTGGAGCGTATCGGTGCCTTTTGCCTTACCGAGCCCGGGGGCGGAAGCGACGCCGCCGCCCTCCAGACCACCGCCACCTGGCGGGACGGGGGCTATGTGCTGAACGGCACCAAGACCTTCATTACCAACGCCACGGTTGCCGATGTGTTTGTGGTGTTTGCCACCCACGACCGCACCAAGAGAGCCAAAGGCATCTCTTGTTTTTTGGTAGAAGGTGGCGCCAAAGGGCTGTCGGCTACCCCTTTGCACGGCAAGATGGGTATGCGCGCCTCGGACACCGCCACAGTGCACCTAGAGGAGGTGTGGGTGCCTGAACAGAACCGTCTGGGCCCCGAGGGCCAGGGCTTCAAGGAGGCCATGCTGATTCTAGACGCCTCCCGCATCTCCATCGCTGCCCAGTGCGTGGGTATCGCCCAGGCTGCATACGACGCTGCTCTGGCCTATGTCCAACAACGGCAGGCCTTTGGCCAGCGCCTGGCCGATTTCCAGAACACCCAGTTCGTCCTGGCGGAGATGGCTACTCGCCTGGAGGCAAGCCGTCTCTTGACATTAGAGGCCGCTATGCTCTACGACGCCGGCCAGCCCTTCATTAAAGAGGCGTCTATGGCTAAGTGGATGGCTTCGGAGACAGCGGTTTGGTGCTCAGACCGGGCGGTGCAGTTCCATGGGGGGTATGGCTACTTCAGCCCCACCCTGGCGGAACGCCTGTATAGGGATGCCCGGGTCCTCACCATCTACGAAGGAACCAGTGAAATCCAGCGCCTGGTTATTGCTCGCCAGTTAGTGGGGAGGTAGTGGATGGGTGCCCCCTGCATCGCCCGCGCTGTTGACCACATCGCCATAGCCACACCGGACATTCGGGAGGCCCTGCGCTTCTATCAGCAAGTCTTCGGCATAGGTGAAGGGGTGGAGATTGAAGAGGTGCCAGATCAGAAGGTGCTGGGTTGCCTTATCCCTTTGGGGGGCGGAGCACGCCTGGAACTGATTCAGCCCACCGCCCCCGATACAGGGGTGGGGCGCTTCGTTGCCCAGCGAGGGGAGGCCCTCCACCACTTGGCCTTCGCGGTCGATGACCAGAAGGGCGCTTTGAACCGCCTGGCTGCCCAGGGCTTCACCCTAATAGACACAGAGCCGCGCCAGGGGCTAGCCGGGCTTATCGCTTTTATCCATCCTCGCTCCACCCGAGGCGTGCTGATAGAATTAGTCCAGAAAGGGTGAGGTGAGGAGCACTATGGTGCAGGCACCTCCTATTCGTGTCTTGGTGGCCAAACCCGGCCTGGACGGGCACGATCGGGGGGCCAAGGTGGTGGCCCGCGCCCTCCGGGACGCGGGGATGGAGGTTATCTACACGGGCATCCGCCAGACCCCCCAAATGATTGTAGAGGCGGCCCTGCAGGAGGATGTGGATGTGGTGGGGCTGAGCGTCCTCTCGGGTGCTCATATGGAACTGGTGCCACCTATCCTGCAGGGCCTGCGGGAGCGGGGTATGGGGGATGTGGTGGTGGTAGTAGGGGGTATCATCCCAGAGGAGGACAGGAAGGCCCTGAAGGAGTTGGGCGTGGCGGAGGTGTTCGGGCCGGGCGCGTCCACAAAAGAAATTGCCGATTTCGTTCGGCGAGCGGCGTCCCAACGCCGAGGGAGAGAGGGGCACTAGCCTAACGGCCCTTGAACTGTGGCTCCCGCTTCTCCAGGAAAGCCCGCACCCCCTCCAGGTGGTCTTCCGTCTGGGACATAATGCTCTGGCCGTAGGCCTCAAAGGCCAGGTGTTCCTCCAAGCGTGGGGTCTCCAGCCCTCTCTGGACGGCCTGCTTGATGGCTTCGTGGGCTATGGGGGGGCCTTTGGCCAGTTCGGCTGCCAGGGTCTTGGCTTCCTCCAGCAGGCGGTCGTCGGGGACCACCTTGCTTACTAGCCCCCAGCCCTCTGCCTCTTGTGAGGAGACCATACGCCCCGAATACATCATCTCATAGGCACGGGAGGGGCCGATGATACGGGGCAAGAGCCAGGTGCACCCGTAGTCGGGCATTAGCCCACGGCGCACGAAGATGGCGGAGAAGCGGGCGCTTTCGGCAGCGATGCGGATATCGCACGCTAGGGCCAGGGAGAGGCCCGCCCCGGCCGCAACCCCATTTACAGCGGCTATAGTGGGGCGTCCGAAGCGGTAGATAAGGGCGGTTGGCCAGCCCAAGGGGCGACGCAGACGAGTGGCCGGCCCACCCGCCAGAGAGGACACTGCCTCGCCCCTGGCGGCGGCCATCCCCGACACATCGGCGCCGGAGCAAAACCCTCGTCCCCTGCCTGTGAGGACTACCACGCGCACCTCTTGGGCGCGCAGTTCTGTCAAGGCGCGCTCCAGGTCCGACTGCATCTCAGGCGTGATAGCGTTGAGGCGCTCTGGACGGTTCAGGGCCACCAGGGCCCAACCGTCGCCTTGCTCTATGTCCAGTGTTGCATAGCCCATGTCTCCCCCAATAGCCTTTGCCAGTGTAAGAGGGTGTGGAAGGCCTGTCAAGCCATCAGGCCCTCTGCAGTATAGGCCTCTTTGGGGTTGAGGGGTTGCCTTGCACCCTGCTTCTTTCTATGGTATAGTAGAACCGAGAGTGGGCTTTCCCCCCACTTTCTTTGTTCCGAGGGTGCCGTGCAAGGGTGGGAGCATGAAAAGCGACTTCCTCTTGGCAGT
>JBKBKV010000015.1:0-9651 GCA_046294495.1 Dehalococcoidia bacterium
GATGATATCATTATCTGGGACCGAAGGCACGAATACAATAACATACGTCCGTTGGGATACCCCTCAAAGTTCCGCGTGAACAAGGTGCATGAGTTTATCCTGATATTTCAGAAGTCGAAACACATTATGCGCCGCTGATGAATATATATGGATATTTGGATAGTGATGTCCCTTATGTGTTGGGCTTGCTAGTTGCCAGAGGTGAAATTATTTCCAATCCTAGCCCCCGCATCTTCAAGAACTACTATCGCCCTGCGCAACCTCACCCGTCTTACCAATGAGAAGACGCATTTCACCACCTTTGGGGTGCCTCTTATTTTGCTCGGGCAGGATGTTCCAAAAGATGTCAAGAGGGAGTTTATACGGGGCTTTGCCGACATAGCAGGGAATGTCCGACCTTGTCCTTGTGGAATGCAAACTTCGCCCCATCACCTTGCGTGACCTCTCCCAGACCCTGGGGTATGCGCGGGTGGCCCTTCCGTGGGCAGCTTATCTCTTCTCGCAGGGGGGTGTCTCCTCTTTAGTGCAGGCTCTCCTGACCACCTATGGCCGATGGGATATCCTGGACTATTACCACCAGCACGGGCACCAACCCCGTCGCTTGACGCTCGCCCGCTGGGACGCTGGGACACACGCGCCCGATGCTGCCTGGGTGCTTCCGCCGGGTGCCCTCTAACCCCTACCTCCCCACATAGGCTGGCTTGCGCTTCTCCACCCAGGCGCGGGGGCCTTCACGGGCGTCGTGGCTCTGGTTCACGATGTAGCGCAGGCTCTCCCCCAGCCGCCAGGCGTGGTCAAAGGGCATCTCGGCGCTGCGCACCGCTATCTCCTTAGTGGCCCACACCGCCAGGGGAGCGTTCTCCAACAGATTGTTGGCCAGGGCTACGGCCTCCTCCATCAACCGCTCCCGGGGCACAATGCGATGCACCATGCCTATGCGCACCGCCTCGGAGGCGGGGATGATGTCCCCTGTTAAGAGCACGGGCAGGGCGTTGCTCAGGCCGATGGCCCGCACCAGGCGAATGGTGCCGATCACCGTGCACAGCCCTCGTTTCACCTCAGGGAAGCCGAAACCCGCCTCCGGCACCGCTAGGCGGAAGTCGCACGCCAGAGCCAGGGTGCAGGCGATGCCCAGGCAGTAGCCGTTGATGGCGGCGATGACGGGCTTGTAGTGGTGCAGGTCCGTCTCCAGGGCACCGTAGCCCTCCAGCCCCCAGAAGGCGTCCCACTGTTGGTCAGGGGATGTCTGGGCCACCTCCTTCACATCTACCCCGGCCGAAAAGGCGCGGTCGCCCGCCCCAGTAACGACGGCCACC
This sequence comes from Dehalococcoidia bacterium, assembly GCA_046294495.1. Lineage (GTDB taxonomy): Bacteria > Chloroflexota > Dehalococcoidia > Lucifugimonadales > HRBIN23 > HRBIN23. Next base: position 1,317 of record JBKBKV010000015.1, read on the forward strand.
CACGACTCCTTGTCCTGGCGGAAGTCTAGGAAGGCGTCCCGCAGGCCTCGGCGCACAGCGCTGTTGATGGCGTTGAGGGCTTCGGGGCGGTTCAGGGTAATGAGGGCTATGCGCCCTCGCTTCTGGTAGTCCACCACGGGCATGGCTTCCTCCTTACTAGGAGATAGGGGGTCTCTTGTCGGTCCAGGGGCGGGCCTGCTCCAGGGCGCGGGCGGCCCGTAGGAGGAGAGGCTCGCTAAGAGGCTTTCCTACGATATGCAGACCCACCGGCAGGCCGTCCACGAACCCGCAGGGAACCGAGGCGGCGGCGAAGCCGGCCAGGTTGATGGGGTAGGTGAAAGGCAAGAAGCCCAGCCAGGGGTGCACCGGGCGGCCGGCGATGCTCTGTGGAGGTTGGCCGTGGGGGAAGGCTACGATGGGCATCGTGGGGCTTACCAGCAGGTCATACTTCTCAAAGATATCCTCCAGGGCAGAGATGAAGCGGGTGCGCACCTGCAGAGCGCGGGAGTATTCCTTGGCGGTAACCTGGCGCCCGTTCTGGAGCACATCCCTTGCGTAGGGGGTGAGGAGAATACGCCTGGATGGGTCGTCCCACACTATGTCGCCCAGGTTGGCGTAGGTATCGGCGCCCACTATGGTGATGAAGGCATCCAGGGTCTCCTCCAGGGCGATGGGGGGATCCTCTACGATGGCCCCCAGTTCGGCCAGGGCCAGGGCGGCGCGCCTGCACGCCTCCCGCACCGCTGGCTCTACCGGGGCGTAGCCGTAGTCGGGTGTCCAGGCGATGCGCAGCCCTCGCACCCCCTTCTCTGTCTCCGCCAGGTAATCGGGCACTGGGGCACGCAGGGAGGAGGGGTCTCGTGGGTCGCGCCCCGCCAGGACTTGAAGGAGAAGGGCGGAATCTCGCACATCCAGGGTCATGGGGCCTACCTGGGAGAAGAGGGGCCACCCTCCGATACCCCCGTATCTGGGGATGCGCCCCTGGGTTGGCTTGATGCCGAAGACCCCGCAGAAGGCGCAGGGGATGCGCACCGAGCCGCCCCCGTCGCTTCCTATATGGAGGGGGGCGAGGCCAGCGGCGGCCGCTGCCCCTGCGCCCCCGCTGGAGCCTCCGGCTGTGCGCTGGGGATCCCAGGGGTTTCGGCACGGCTCCCCCAGGCGGTTCTCGGTGGAACCCAGGAGTCCAAACTCAGGGGTGTTGGTCTTCCCCAGGATAATGGCCCCCGCCTTCCGCACCCGCTCCACATACACGGAGTCTTCCTGGGGGACGAAGTCCTTGAAGATAAGGGAGCCGCTGGTGGTGCGGATGCCTTTGGTGTAGAAAAGGTCTTTGACGGTGATAGGGATGCCGTGGAGAAGGCCCAGGGGTTTGCCCTGCATTACAGCCTCCTCCGCCTCTCGGGCTTGTGCCAGGGCCACCTCGTGGGTTACGGTGAGGAAGGCGTTGAGGCGGGCGTTGAGGCGGTCAATGCGCTCCAGGAAGTGGCGGGCTACCTCCACTGGGGAGACCTGTCGGCGGGCGATGAGTTCGCGGATTCGCCAGCCTGGGAGCCAGGTAAAGTCTTGGTTGGGCATGTGGCCCTCCTTCTCAAGGGTGTATGGTTCTTTTGTCCAAAGGATACCACACCCGGAGAGGGGGGATTAGTGCATAGGGAGGGTGAGGATAGCCCTTTAGGGCGGGGTCAGCCCTGGCGCGTGGGCGGCGGTGGCGGTATGCAGAGCTACTAAGAGCGCTTGTCGGGCCTCGGTATGTGATGATTGATTTTGTGGCTGTTATACAAGTCAAAAATTTGCTGGCAAAACCTGATCATCCGTTCATCGTTTAGTGCAACGGCACGCCGGTATAGCCGGATAAAGAACCTCTTTCCTGCTTCCGTCTGCGAATAGTTCTTCTTGAGAAGGTTGTGCTCAGAACAGAGGGTTTGGCCGTTCTCTACATCGTTTGTGCCACCCTTGTCTATTGGCTGAATGTGGTCTGCAACAATTTCAATGCCCTCTTTTGGTCCACGATTGCAAACGGTGCAGCGGTAGCCGTCTCTCTGGAAGATAGCCTCTTTCACTTGCCGGGGAAAATCCGGTAGTTCGTGTCTTGTTGCGCGCTCTGGTTCATAGCGGTAGAACCCTTTTCGCACTTTGATTAAAACGCCCTCCTGGTAAAGGCGCCTCACCTCCCTCCATGGGTCAAGGCAAGGGCGTCCGTGCACCCTTTCATACTCCTGTTGCACCCAAACAGCAACATCCCCTTGCCGAACATCTTGTCCTGGGTGAGCCGAAAAATACGCCAGAATAAGGTCTCGGACTGTCCTTGTCATACCCCGAGCTGCATAGGCACCTGCAGGTGTTTCCCCTCTTTCAGGAGCCTGCGTTTGGCTATTTCGCAGTATTTTGGGTCTATCTCTACACCTATCCCCTTTCGCCCGGTTTCAAGGCATGCCAGAAGGGTAGTGCCGCTTCCCAGGAATGGGTCTAGCACAAGGTCGCCAACATAACTGAAGAGTTTGATGCATCTTTTGGGAAGCTCTAGCGGGAATGGGCTAGGGTGCTGGACGCGTTTCTTGCTTTCCCCCTGGAAAGACCATACACCGTTCGTCCATTCTATGAATTCATCCCGTGTAATGTCAGAATCGCCACTATGCTGTTTTTTCCAGCATTTCTTATAAAAAATGGCTATCATTTCCACAGGTGCTATAACGAAAGGCGCGCTTGCACTTTGCCACGACCCCCAAGCGGTCCGTCGCGAAATGTTTTGCTCATTCCAAACTATGGAGGCGTGATAACGCCACCCTATATCTTTAGCAATGGTTACAATATCTGCGTAGACGCTCTGCTGGCCACCCTTATTCTTATCCAACGGGATGTTGAGACAAAAGCGACCATCATCTTTCACAAGTCTGTAGCATTTGCTTAGCCATTGCCTGGTGAAATCAAGGTATGCTTCATAAGATATGCGGTCATCGTAGGCTCCATAATGGATATCCACATTGTAGGGCGGTGAGGTAACGACTAGATCCACAGAATTTTCAGGAACCTCATCCGAAGAGAGGAAATCTGAATTCAGTATGACAACATCTCCCAACCTAAAATACTCCATATCATTTACCTCAGAAATGTTGCATAATAGTAGATGGGCGCCGCGCCCTCCACAGGGAGCCATAACTATTCTACAGGGAGGCTTGACACCCCTTCCACCCCTCTAGCGCCAGCAGGCGCGCCTTCATATCCAACCCACCCCCGTAACCGTGCAGACCCCCGTCGCTCCCCAGCACCCGGTGGCACGGCACCAGGATGGGCAAGGGGTTGCGTGCCATGGCCTGCCCCGCCGCACGGGCCGCCCCTGGGCGCCCCACCTCTCGCGCCAACCATGCGTAAGTGCGCACCTGCCCCCGAGGGATGCGCCGACACGCCTCCCACGCCCGGCGGAAGAAGGGCGGGGCATCTTCTATTATATCCACCTGGAGATCGTCCAGGCTTATGGGATCACCCTCCAGGTAGGCGGACAGACGCTCCCGCAACTGGGCTAGGGCGCTGGCGTCCCGCCGTGCCCCGGCAAGCCAACGCCATACCTTCTGCAGGGCCTCCTGGGCGGTGGGACAGGGCAGAGAGAGGGCGCATATGCCCCTGGGCGAAGCCACTGCGGCCACCCACCCCCACGCCGTCTCAAACAGGTCGTAGCAGGTATCCATCCCTTACCTCCGCAACACCTTCTTCCACAGGGCGCGGCGGGTGTGGTGCCAGGCCCTGCGCAGGCGCTCCTGCTCCTGTGGTGGGATGGCCTTGCGCCCATAGCGGGAGCGGGCGAAGGTGTGGGCAATGAAGGCGATGTCCCCTTCAGCCTCGGGTGCCAGGTATCCAAGGCGCTGGGCGAACTCGGAGGGGGTCTGGTGAGGCTCCAAAGGCACCCCAGCCAGGCTACCCAGCCACGACATGCGTCGGAAGATGTCCTCCACCCGCGTTGCCGAGGCGACGGTGCGCTGGTAAGCCAGCCACAGGGCAAGGGCCATAAGGGCCAGGGTGCCAACGCTGGTCAACAGGGAGAGGCTCCAGGGGCGCATATGCCCCGCTCCACCGCCGACACCCCCACCCGCTGCCTCGCCGAGGAAGATATCGTCCTCGGGGAAAAACTCCTCTTCCCCCGCGCCAACGGCCACATCGCCAGAACCCACTTCGGGGAGAGGCCCCCTAGGCGGGGGCTGACGCCCCGGGGTCGGCTCAAAGTCTATCCACCCGTAGCCTGGGAAGTAGACCTGCGTCCAGGCGTGGCTGTCCCGGTCGCGCACCACATATGACTTCTTCTCGCGGTCCAGGGTGCCTGGGGCGTAGCCGGCCACTACCCGCGCCGGGATTCCCACCGCCCGGAGGAGCACAGCCATAGCCGAGCCAAAGTAGTCGCTATACCCCTTCCTGGAGACGAACAGGAAGTAATCTACCCCGTCGGCGCCGAAGGGGGGCGCCTCAACTGTAAGGGTGTAGGTGTAGGTGTGGAGGTAGTCCTGAATGGCAACGGCCTTGTCGTAGGGGTTGTCCGCGTCTTTTGTCAACTGCTGGGCCAGTTCCCGCACGCGGGCGGGAAGGGTGTCGGGCAACTGCAGATAGCGGTCTGTTATCCAGGAGGGGTAATCGGTGCCTGCCTGGCGCAGGTCGTCCTCTGTGGCAATGGAGACGGCGGAGGTAATCTGGTAGCGGAAGCCGGCGGAAAGCCTGTCCTTGCTCTGCACTGCCAGGATGTCTGGAGGTGAGGGGTGGCGACGGGTTACCACCAGCCCCCTCAGAATGTCCAGGCGCAGGAGGGCTTGCTCCAGGGCGGTGCGGTAGCCCTCTCCTGGCGGTATCTCTACCTCCCGGCGCGCCCCCGGCCCACTCCCCAGAAAGAGGCGGGTGACCAGAACATCCTCCGGGAGAGCGTTCAGCAGGTTGTCCACGGGGTCGCCTTGCAGGCGGGCGAAGCGCAAACGCATCAGGCGCTCCCGCGCCTCCTGCAGGTCGGGGGGTAACTCGGGCTGGCGAACACCCTCGGCCAGGAATAGGGTAAAGGACTTGGGGGCTGCCACCTCTATCTGGGCGGGGAGGCTCGCCTGCAGTGGCAACTCGGTGGCGAAGAGGTTTGTTGTGGGGAAGGCCAGGGTAATCTCTTGGGTCATCTCCTGGCGACCCAGGGAGGGCTTAGCAACAGCGTCGGGGGAAACCCACCCCAAGTCACGCACCTCGGTAGGTTCTGTAAGCCACCCCTGGGGGGTGTAGAGGGTGTAAATGCGGGCTACCCAGTAGGAGGGGCGCAAGGCGGCGGCATAGAAGAGAGGCTCGTCGCTCAGGGTGATAGGCCCCTGGAAGGGGAGCACCAGCCCGAAGGAACGGAAGGGCACCGCCTTCCGAGCGGGGAGCCCCGAGAACATGCGGTTGAACTCGTTCTCTATGCGGTCAACGGGGGAGCGCACCTCATCCCAGGCGCGGCGCAGGGGCGCGGCGGTGGGTGCTCGCAAGGGAAGGGTGGCCGTTACAATGAGCACCAGCACCGTTAGCCAAAGGGAGTCGTTCAGGGCCAGCCACTCCTGGGCCGCCGACACTTGCACCCCCACCTGTGCCCACGCCTGGCGCTGACGCAGGATGTGCAGGCGCGACGCTAGGAGCATGGCAAAGAAAAGGTAGATGTAGAAATAGATGAAGAAGTCGGAGGGGAGGTAACTGAGGTTGGTAAGAAGCGCCAGGGCACTGGGTAGCACAGCCAGCCAAACATTCTGCAGGCGAAAGGCAGACCAGGCACATACCCAGCCCAGCAACCATCCCACTGCGGTGAGGGCTACAGCGAAGGGCAGGGTGTCGGTGCTGATACCTCCCGTGCGGAAGGCCTTCCAGAAGGCGGCCAGACGCAGGTTCACCTCGGCCACCTGGGTAGGCAATCCCTGGGCTTCTGTCAAGGTGCTGGAGAGCCAGTAGGTAATGATTGCCCCCAGTAGGAGGCCCACCGGCTGAAGGAGCCACCCGTTCACCCGCACCTTGTCCAACAGCCAAGCACTTACCACCGCCAGGAAGACCACCAGGGCCAGGTTGGGGGTGTCGGCCCACTGGGCGCGGTCTACGCTCCATACCACCGCCAGCAGAGAAAGGAGCACCAGCAGGGCAGTGGGCCAGCCGGTGCGGGGTGCAACGGCCTGGTAGGACCTTTCCACTCCCCGAAGCCACCAAGGGCGGGCGACGACTATCTCACCTCCTGCAACGCTCATACCATCCCTCGCTCTTGTCGCCTTATGCCTGCATAGGCGGGCACCCCTGTAGGGCGTGCCAGGGCTTGCGCCAGTATATCCCCTCTGTGCACCAGATAGGTGGGGACCCCCAGCACCGCCAGGCGCTCCAGCGCCCCTTCGGCACCCTCGGGCCTGCCGAAGGAGCGAGGCTCTAAAAGGACAGTTACCGGGCGCACACCACGGCGCAGGAGAGGGGCCAGGGCGAGGGGCCACCCCTCATCCCCCGACGGGGTAACGATGACCAGGATGCTCATATGGCTGAAGCGTCCCCCCTCTTGCTGGAGCACCTCCGCTAGGGGCGTGTCCCCATCGGCGTGCACTGTGGCCAGTTCCTCCAGAACGCGCAGTATGTGCCCCGACCCTCGCTTGGGGGCCACCGCCACCTGCCGGTCGCCATAGGCCAGCAGGCCCACCGACATTTCGGCATCCAGATAGCGATGGGCCACCGAAGCGGCGATGGTGGCTCCCCACTCGTCGGTGGCGTCTCGCCCTTCGCCGGCCTGCACTCCTTTGTGCATATCCAGCAAGAGCCACAGGTCGCCCCCCAGGCCCTGGTCAAACTCCTTGACCATCAGACGCCCCAGGCGTGCGGTAGAGGGCCAGTGGACCCTGGCGAGGCTGTCGCCATAGGCGTAGTCGCGCACCGAGGCGGCGTGAGGGGTAAGGGCCAAACTTCGTTGGCGCAGTGGGCCTTCCCCCGGCGTGTCGGCCGCCAGCACGCGGAAGAAGGGGATGCTCACCACAGCCGGGTAGACCAGAAGCGTCTCCTGGGAGAGGAAGGCACGGCGGAAGGTGAAGAGGCCGAAGGGGTCACTGGCACGCACCTCGACCGGCCCAAGGCGGTAGAGGCCCCGGCGGTTGGCCGCCGTTACTGTCCGCCAGGAGCGGAAGCCTCGTGCGGGTAGGGTGATGGCCATCCCCCCGCTATGCCCCGGCAGGTCCGAGCGCTCTCGCACCTCCAGCCAGCCCTTGGGGAGAAGCCAGCGGTTATAGACGGTAATGCGTTCCTCAAAAGGCTCGCCCACCTGGACGCGATGGGTGCGTCGGCGCACCTCCACCCGGAGGCCCAGTAGTCCCGCCCACGCCCACACCATGCCTACTACCAAAACCAGGGCCAGGGCATAGGCCAGGCGGTAGAAAAGGGGGAAACCCGTTGCCAGCCCGAAAAGGAGGGCTACGGCCGTAAGGGCTACTCCCACAAGGGCCCTGCGCACAACGCCTCCTTCCTCGCTATGTTACATAAACAGAGCGCTACACGCGTCCCCTCACCCCAGGCACCGGCACCTGCTCCAGGATGTCCTCCACCACCTTGGGCCCGTCTATGCCCCGCATGCGTGCCTGGGGGGCAACGATGATACGGTGGGCCAGGGCGGCCTGGGCCAGTTCTTTCACATCGTCTGGGAGCGTGTAGTCCCGTCCACGGATGAAAGCCAACGCCTGAGCGGTACGGAAGAGGGTGAGGGAGGCCCGCGGGGAGGCGCCCAGGCTCACTTCGGAGGACTTGCGGGTCGCCTCCACCAGGGAGACGATATAGCGTTTGATGAGGGCGTCCACATACACGCCCTTCACCGCCTCCTGAGCGCGCACAATCTCCTCGGGGCCGGTAACGGGGCCGATGGTCTCAATGGGGTGCACCTGCACCTGGCGCTCAATAATGGCTATCTCCTCCTCAAAGGATGGGTAGCCTATGGTGATGCGCAAGAGGAAGCGGTCTAACTGGGCCTCGGGCAAGGGAAAGGTGCCCTCGTATTCAATAGGGTTCTGGGTAGCCAGCACCATAAATGGGCGAGGCAGGGGGTGGGTAACTCCCTCCACCGTTACTTGGCGCTCCTCCATCGCCTCCAGGAGGGCAGACTGGGTCTTAGGAGTGGCTCGGTTGATTTCGTCGGCTAACACGATGTGGGCCATAACGGGGCCAGGGCGGAACTCAAAGGTTCCTGAGCGCTGATTATAAACAGAGACGCCTGTTACATCTGTGGGCAGGAGGTCGGGGGTGAACTGAATGCGTTTGAAGGTGCATCCGGCCGACTTGGCCAGGCTCCGTGCCAGCATGGTTTTGCCCACCCCGGGCACATCCTCAATAAGGGCGTGGCCGT
>JBKBKV010000015.1:9749-30201 GCA_046294495.1 Dehalococcoidia bacterium
TTGCACAGGAGGGCGATGACCGCCTGCTCCACTGCCCTGTCCTTGCCCACAATGACCTTTTTCATGTTGTCTATGATGCGGCGGGGGATCTCCTGGGCGAGGGTGGTAGTAGCCAACACATCCTCCTCATCCTGCCCCAAGCGTGGCATCCTCCCCTGGGGCGTGGTGCCTTTAGTATAGCACAGGGGTGGCCCCAACACCTCCCTATATGAGGGCGGAACTGGGTGCGCGCCTTGGGAGGAAGTTGCGCATCGGTGCGGGCAGTGGTGCACGGGAAGGAGCGTTTTTTGCCTGGCACTTGGCGCTTACATCACTAGGTATATAAAATATGCGCAGGAGGTGGACGGCATGGCGCTGGACGACCTACTGAAGACTATAGAAACCCTACGGGCGCGTGCACAAAAGCACGAGTCGCTTTTGCAGGCAAACGAGTGGCAAACAAGGCACTCGCTAGTGGATCCCCTGCTGCGGGCACTGGGGTGGGACACGAAGACCCCGAGCAGGTGCTGTGGAGGACAGAACTGAGGGAGGTAAAGCCGATTATATGCTTATGGATGGCGGGGAGAAGAAAATTTGTATAGAGGCGAAAAGTCTGGGTCAGAGCATTGATGGCTCGGATGTGTTTAACCAGGCTGTGTCATATGCCAAGCATAGCGCTGTGCCCTGGCTCGCCGTCACGAACGGCACCGGGTGGAAGCTATATGATCTCCAACAACCATTGCACCAACTCGAAAAGAGCGCCATTTCGTGGGACATTGTAAAAGACGACCCTAGCTAAGCAGCCTGCCAGGCCCTGGCCCTGTAGCGTCACAACCGGGGGCGTCCCGACCGGGGGCGTCTCCCCGCCTCACGCCCCGTAGTAGGCCCACCTCTACCCCGGAAAGGGGTGCCACTAACGGAACTGGCCCGATCGGTCAAGGGAGGTATGAACCCCCCGCAAAAGATGTGCTTCCCCGACGGCAAGGAAGCACCTATCAACTCGTGGAGGTCGCTGCTTCGCGAGACAGCCAAATGGCTTGATGAACAAGGCAAGTTGCCACCCAGAGGCAAGGCTTATATTGAGCTTTATGTTTCAGCCCAGGAGGCTGTTAGGCGGGCCGTCCGACTAATCCAAGCCGCTGGCCTAGACCCAGAGCGGTTCCTGGTGCTGCCTGTCTAAGCGTCTGCCTCCCAGGCGTAAGTCCTGGTGTTCTAACGCCTTTGTCCCCTTGAGGCGAGGCGAAGCAGCCCCTTGGGCAGTTTGAACCACGCGGGATAGGACACATGGCCCCGCCAGAAGGGGGCTTTCGGCCCTGGGGTGCCCTCGCTCCCTCCGTTATGCTAGGAACGACAACGGGTAAGGAGGGCGCTGTGTTCTGGTTCCAGGCTTGCCCTCGGTGCCGTGGCGACCTCTACCAGGGCCAGGACATCTATGGCCTTTACATAGGCTGTCTGCAGTGCGGCTATGTGATGAACGAGGCAGAGGAGGTTGCCCTCCGAGCCGGCGGAGAGCGCTTGAGGGCGTCCCGGGAAATGTCGCTGGCTCGGTGAGGGGGCCACATGGCCCATGATAAAAGGGACTTTTGGCCCTTGAGCACTAATGTCGGAGTTGGGTAGGGTGAACAGGGTAGCACCTAGCGCACCAACAGGTGAGGCGTGGCGCCCGGACGGGGGAGGTTCCCCAGGCCCGACAGGGGAGGAAGGGTTGAGCCCCGGGGAGCAAAGAGCGCTAACTGTAGTTATTCTGGACAAAGACCCGTGGGGCCGGCGGCAGTTGGCGGCACGCCTCTCCCGAGAGCCGGGCATCCGGGTGGTGGGAGAAGGGCCGGTGGACGGCGGGGGGGTGCGCATGGTGCAGCAAGCCCAGCCAGATGTAGTGCTGGTGGAAAGCAAAACAGGAGATGAGCACGGGATAGAAGTTGTGCGCACCTTGGCGCAGCGCGCACCGGAAACGGCAGTTATCGTTCTTACTTCGTTCTTTGACCAGGAAGAGCAAGAGGCCGTCCTTCGGGCAGGGGCAACAGCCTACTCGCTGAAGGAACTAGACGCACGGCGTTTAGTGGACCTCATTCGGAGGAGCGCCCGGAGCCGATGCTCCACAAGCCCCGATCAGGGGCGGTAACCTTGGCCCTCCCCCGGGCACGGGTCTGGTGGGGGCCCCAAGCCCCCGCCAGACCCCCTGGAAAGTCTTGGCCCTCCCCCGGGCCTGGGCCTGGCTGAAGGGGCAAACCCCGTAGGCCGGGCCCCCCGGAAAACAACGGCGGGGCGGTATCTCCGCCCCGCCCCTTTTTTCCCTCTGTTATACTGACTCTGGTCTTGCTTGCCCTATAACAAAAGAGTGATTACAGGGGTGCGTTATGCGCTTTGGCGTGAGCCTCCTGGCGTTGGCCCAGCAACCCAGCGGCACCGACCCCATACGCCAAGTTGAGGAGATCCTAACATGGGCACGGGCTGCCCGAGACCTGGGCTTTGACTACCTCACTATGGGCCAGCACTACCTCACTGCCCCTTATCAGATGCTCCAGCCCATACCCCTTCTGGCGCGCCTGATCCCCGAAACGGGGCAGATGCGCCTCATCTCCACCCTCGTTATCCCTTTACATAACCCTGTAGACCTGGCCGAGACCCTGTCTACTCTGGATGTTCTCTCCCGAGGGCGCATAGGCATCAGTTGTGCCTTAGGCTACAGGGACGAGGAGTTCCTGGCGTTCGGCGTAGACCCCAAACGACGGGTCTCCCGTATGATGGAGTGCCTGCAGTGCCTGGTGCGGCTGTGGACGGAGGGAGAGGTTACCTTCCACGGGCAGCACTTCTCGCTGGAGCGGGCTACCGTTGTGCTTCGCCCCGTCCAGAAGCCCCATCCCCCCCTTTGGATCGCCGCCAACAGCGACAGGGCAATTGTGCGGGCGGCAAGGATGGGGTTTCCCTGGAACATCAACCCCCACGCTACCATGAGCACCATCCAGCGCCAGGTAGCCCTCTACCGACAGGCCGCTCTTGAAGCGGGGCACGACCCCAACATCCCTCTTCCCATGGGGAGGGAACTCTACTGTGCCCCCAACCTGGAGCGGGCATGGGAAGAGGCGGGGCCTTATCTGTATGGCAAATACCAGGCCTACGCCCAGTGGGGGCAGGACAAGGCGCTCCCAGGTCAGGAGAACTTTCGCACCCGCCCGGAGGAACTGGCCCAGGACCGCTTCGTAGTTGGCTCCCCCGATGACTGCGCCCGTGTTCTGGAGCGCTACGCCAGCCTGGGAATTGGCTACGCCCACTTCCGCATGCACTGGCCCGGGATGCCGTTGGAGCAGGCTCTGCGGGGCATGGAGTTGTTCGCCACACGGGTTATGCCCCGCTTCCGCTAGGGAGGCCTTCCCCCCACAGGCAGGAAAGGCCTTCTTCTAGATGGGGCTACCCTGGAGGCCCTGCATCCCCTTCAAGACCCAAATCTCCCCCAGGTGGCTGTAGCCGTGGGTCAAAAGGGTGGTGCCCAGGAAGACAAACAAGGGATGCTCTCCCAAGGGCTTCACTAGCACCTGGCGTTCCAGGTCGGCCTCTGACGCTTGGGCGACGAAGTCTTCGGTCTCGCGGAAGACCAGGCGAGCATACTCTAGAAAGGTGCTTACGGAAGGTATGCGCACCTGCTCCGCCTGCTGGGGCGTCCACCCCGTCCCCTGGGCTTTGCTGTCCAGCCCAAAGCGTTTATCCCATCCCCCCTCCATCCAGATGGTGGGCTGGCGGCGGAAAACGAAGCGGATGCAGTTGTCCTCGGTGCGCACATAGTGCCACAGGATGAAGGCTATGTGGTTAACATTGGGGCTGGGCTTGAAGTGGAGTTGCTCCGGAGTGAGGCCCTCTACGGCCTGGACGAGGGAGCGGTGGAGGTCGGCTAGGCGCTGGGTAAGGAAGGCCTGGAGTGTGGGCACAGGTTTCCTCCGGTCTACACTTGTGATTTGCTGTTCCCAGTCTACCGATTTGGCAGGGCTTGTGCAAGCCCCTTTGAGAAGCCACCAGTTACCCCGTCATACCCCCGCAGGGGGACAAGGGAAGGGGATTTCTTGTATGGCGGTTGGGCGCCTTCTGCGGGGCCAGGGCAACCGCGACACTACGTATGGTATGCTTCCGGAGGCCAGGGTATCGCCAGGGGACGGTTCAGCCCCAGGGCCGGGGCCACCTCCCGTGCAAAGAGGGCCACCCCCTCTGGCGAAGGGGCGTCTGGGAAAGAGAAGATGAGGTAGTCCAGTCCCACCTCCAGCAGGCGGGCGCACCTCTCCACCACCTGGGCAGGGGTGCCCATAATAGGGTTCCAGGAGGCGTAGTCCACAGGGCGCCCCAGGCGCTGGGCGGTGCGGGCCACCTGGGCCTCGGTGGGGGCGATGATGAGGCCCCCCAGGCGGGTCTTCAGCACGGTGGACGGGTCGCGCCCGATGGCCTCACAGTGGCGTGCCAGCACTTCCAGTTTGTGGCGGATGGTAGAAGGGTCGCCGAAGAGGTTGCAGGCGGTGGCGTAGCGCGCTACCAGGCGTAGGGTTACCTGCTCACCGCCACCCCCAATAAGGATGGGGGGCGAGGGCTTCTGGAGGGGCTTTGGCTCGCACAGAGCATCCTTAACCCGGTAGAAACGCCCCTGGAAGGTAGCGCGCTCCTGCGTCCACATAGCCAGCAGCACTTGCACTGCCTCGGCCAATCGGAGCGCCCGTTCCTGGCGGGGTGGGAAGGGCCAGCCGTAGGCGTGGAACTCTGCCTCATACCACCCGGCACCTATGCCCATAAACAGCCTTCCCCCACTTACCACATCCAGGGTGGCTCCCATCTTGGCCAGAAGGGCGGGGTTGCGGTAGGGGGTGCCGCTAACCAGCGTCCCCAGGCGTATGTGGGGCGTGGCCGAGGCCAAGGCCCCCATGGTTGTCCACGCCTCGGGCAGAGGAGAGGCTATTGGGGCTACCTGGGGGATTTGGTGGAAGTGGTCCATCAGCCAGAAGGAGTCGTAGCCGTTGGCATCGGCGACCTGAGCAATGGAAAGGAGTGTGGGGAATAGGCCTTCGGGGGGCACATCCCAGGCAAAAGAGGGTTGCTGAATACCGTAGCGGGAGCGGAAGCGCACCACACCCACCCCCTGGATATCTAGGGTGTGGTTGCCGCTGCAGTTGCCAGGGCGGCCTGGAGGTTGCGGGCAAGGGTCTCATACTCCTGGCGCACGGCCTTGCTGATCAAGACGGTGGGCTTGGTGGTGTCGCGGTAATCGGGGCGAAGGGCAAAGCGGCCCAGGAAGGGCAAACCCGCTTGCTTGGCCAGGTCTTCCCCACCGCCGGAGCCGAACACCTCCCCAGAGAAGTTCTCCACTACGCCCAGGACACGCTGGTTGAGGCGGCGCACCATGTTTATGGAGCGCAGGGCGTCAACGAGGGCCAGTTCCTGGGGGGTGGTAACGATGATGAAACCGTCCAGGGAGGGGAGGGTCTGCATAATGGTGAGGGGCGCGTCGGAGGTGCCGGGAGGGAGGTCTATAATCAGATAGTCCAGTTCCCCCCAATGGGTCAACTCCAGGAACTGGGTAAGGGCGTTGTGAATCATGGGCCCGCGCCAGATAATGGCCTCGTCCTCCTTCTGCTGGAAGAAGCCCATGGAGAGGATTTTAACCTGCCACTTCTCGGCAGGGAAGAAGTGGGTGCCGTCGTAGGTGGGCTTGTCCTCCACCTTCATAGCTTTGACGACATTGGGGCAGTCAATGTCGGCGTCCAGGATGCCCACCCGCTGAGAGAAGAAGTTGGCAAGGGTAACGGCCAGGTTGATAGCCACGGTAGTCTTGCCGACCCCGCCCTTTCCACTATACACCGCCACCTTATGGCGAATAGCCTTAAAGGTCTGGGCCATGCGCTTGCGCTGTTCAAACTGGCGCTTCATAGCCTCCAGGCGGGCGCGCTCTTGGGGTGTTGGGGGGCGTGCAGTCATCCTGACCTCCTCATCCCCACTGCAAACACTAGGGGGAGTGGGGCCACTTCCGGCGATTGGGTAGAAAAGGGGGGCTACTCTTCCAAGCCGAGGAGTTTCTTCCCTTCGGGGCGGATCATCTCGGGTGTCCAGGGGGGGTCCCACACCAACTCCACCTGCACATCCTGCACCCCTTCAATCTCGGCGATGCGCCATTCGGCCTGCTGGGCGATGTAAGGCCCCATGCCGCACCCAGGAAAGGTGAGGGTCATTGCCACATATACCCGGTTGTCTTCATCCACCTGCACATCGTAAACGAGGCCCAGGTCGTAGACATTGATGGGGATCTCTGGGTCGTAGACCTCCCGCAGGGCCTCAATGACCTGCTCGGGGGTAACCCTGGGCTTCTGCTGAGCGGCGGGTTCTGGCATGATGCCTCCTTTTTATCTTCGCCCACCATGGTAGGCCACGCAGGGGGGCGTGTCAATAATAGGAAAATGCTATCTACTTTTAGGTTATTCCTTGGGGATGGTGGAGGCGATGCCCGCTTCCGCCAGGTCGGGAGAGGGTGCAAGGGCTATGTAGATAAGGTTACCCTGCACCCGCAGTCGCAGATGCATAGTGTCTTGTTGGATACCGTAAACAGTGTGCCCCTGCAACTGTATCGGTTCTAGCCCGGCCTGGCGCGCCACCACGCTAAACCCCAGGCGAACTATCAGGGAGGGCAGGCCAGCCCTCGCCACACCCAGCACTGTAACGCCGTAGTGTTCCAGCAGGGCCTGGGGGCGGTTATCCAAGGGGCTGTCTAGGGCCAGGGGACGGCTGGTGTATAAGGCGAAGGCCACAGCCTCTACCCGTGCAGTGCCGATGGCCTGCTGAATACCCTGTCCTTCGCCCCCCGTGCGCCGTGCCAGGGCGTCTATAAACTCCTTGGAGGTGAAGACAAACCCTGCGCCCACAGGCGAGCCGGGGGGTTTGGGCGGGAGTTTCTGGAGCAGTGCCCACGCCTGGGGATAGCGCTCCGCCAGGCGCACACCCCGGTTCTGGCGAATGGCTTCTTGAAAGGCAGAGGTGTGGCGCCCCTGCTCACTAACCGCAGCCACTACCTGCCCGGATCGGTAAATCCAGAGTGGGAGTTGTGACTCCTGCAAGAGCAGTTCCAGCAGTTCCGCCTGCTGGGTGTCTTTCAGAACGGCGACGCCTCCCGCCGTATCACCGTCCGGGGCTACCCATAGAGCGGAGGAGACAACCCCTATCTCGTCGGGGGCGTCTCCCAGCGTGGGGGCAAGAGAACGCGGCAGGATACGCAAGGGGGCCTCTTGGGCGAAGTAGGCGTAGACGGCGATGGGGGCATCGGGCAGATGGGTATCGGCAAAGCCCGGGGGGAGGGCTGGGTTTCCCGCTTGGGGCGCCTTGCGGCATGCCCCCAGGAGCAGGAGAGCCAGCAGAATAAGGAGGACTGTCCAGCCCTTTCTAGTTATGGTCATGCCTTGGCCTTCCGTTCTATTGGGTCGGGGTTCCCTAGGAGGCGACGCAGGTCGTAAATCTGGTCCCGCAACAGTGCTGCCTTCTCAAACTCCAGACGGCGGGCTGCCTCCTTCATCTGGCGCTCCAGTTCTTTGATAAGGCGAGTTGTTTCCTCACTGGAGAGGGTCTGGCGATGCACCACATAGGGGGCCTTACTCTCGGCCACGGCCGCCTGGCGCACCCGCTCGGTAATATCCCGCACCGCCTTGCGGATTGAGGTGGGGACGATGCCATGCTGCCTGTTGTAGTCCTCCTGGATACGACGGCGGCGTCTGGTCTCCTCTATAGCACGGCGCATGGACTCGGTAAGCGTGTCGGCATACATAATGACATGCCCTCGCTCGTGGCGGGCGGCACGCCCCATGGTCTGGATAAGGGCTGTTTCGGAGCGTAGGTAGCCCTCTTTGTCGGCATCCAGGATGGCTACCAGGCTTACCTCTGGCAGGTCCAGACCCTCCCGCAACAGGTTTATGCCCACCACCACATCGTAGACACCCAGGCGCAAATCCCGAAGGATTTCGCTCCGCTCCAGGGTCTCCACTTCGGCGTGCAGGTAATGGGCCTTTATGCCCAACTCCTGCAAGTAGTCGGCCAGCTCCTCTGCCATACGCTGGGTAAGGGTGGTAACCAGCGTCCGCTCCCCACGCTCTACTCGCTGGCGGATCTCTCCGAGAAGGTCATCAACCTGGCCGGCGGTGGGGCGCACTTCTACAGTGGGGTCTAGGATGCCCGTGGGGCGTATAAGTTGCTCCGCCACCTGCTCGCTGACGGCCAGTTCGTAGGGGCCTGGAGTAGCTGAGACGAAGATGACCTGCCCCAGGCGCTCTTCAAACTCCTGGAAGGAGAGGGGGCGGTTGTCCAGGGCCGAGGGGAGGCGGAATCCGTAGTCCACTAGGGTCTGCTTGCGGGAGATGTCCCCTCCATACATACCCCGAATCTGGGGGACGGTCATATGGGACTCGTCTATGAAGCAAATGAAGTCTTCGGGGAAGTAGTCCAGGAGGGTCCAGGGGGGTGAGCCGCAGGAGACAGCCAGTTTCCCATTGATGGGGTGATGGCGCCCCTGGAGCCAGCAGGAGTAGTTCTCCACGCCAGTGCAGTAGCCCACTTGCTCCAGCATCTCCAGGTCATAGCGGGTGCGTTGTTTCAGGCGCTGGGCCTCCAGGAGTTTCCCTTGCGCCTCCAGGTAGCGCAGACGTTCCTCCAGTTCTGCCTGGATCCCCTCAATGGCCCGAAGGAGTTTCTCCCGCCCTGTAACGAAGTGCTTGGCGGGGAAGATCTCAACCTCCTCCAGGTCGGCCAGCACCTCCCCCGTCAGGGGGTCCAGGTGGAGGATTCGTTCCACCTCGTCCCCCCAGAAGGAGATGCGCACTGCCAGCTCCTCGTAGGCAGGGAAGATGTCCAGGGTATCGCCCCTCACCCTAAAGGTGCCCCTACGGAAGTCTGTATCGTTGCGCTCATACTGCATATCCACAAGGGAGCGGAGAAGGCGCTGGAGGGAGCGGCGCTCCCCCCTTTGGACACGCGCCACGAAGGAGTAATAATCCTCAGGCGCGCCCAGGCCGTAGATGCACGAGACAGAGGCTACAATAACCACATCTCGTCGGGTCAACAGGGAGCGGGTGGCGGCGTGGCGCAAGCGGTCTATCTCCTCGTTGATGTCCGTCTCTTTCTCTACATAGGTGTCGGTCTCTGGGACATAGGCTTCGGGCTGATAGTAGTCGTAGTAGGAGACAAAATACTCTACTGCATTATGAGGAAAGAACTCTTTGAACTCGGTAGCCAGTTGGGCAGCCAGGGTCTTGTTGTGGCAGATAACCAGGGCAGGGCGCTGGACGCGCTCAATGATGTTGGCCATAGTAAAGGTCTTTCCACTCCCGGTAACGCCCAGGAGGGTCTGGTAGCGGTAGCCCTTCTGGAGGCCCTCTACCAGGTGCTGGATGGCCTGGGGCTGGTCCCCCGTGGGCTGGAAGGGTGCGACGACCCGGAAGTTGGGCATAGCAGGGAATTCTACCCCTTTCTCAACGCTTCCCGGTGCTTTTCTTGATACAAAGGCACCCGCGCTACCCTTATCCTATGGTAGCACGGAGGGGTGTCCCGGTATTACGCGGAAAATGTGGGAGAGGCTCGCAGGCCCTTATCCTGGCGGGGCGGCACCTCCAGCCGGAGGAAAAACTCACGGTTGCCCTTGTCGCCCAGTAGGGGGGAGGGGGTAATGCCCCGCACCCTCCACCCCCGGCCTATGGCCCACAGGGCCACTTTGGCGATGGCCTGGGCGTGCAGTGAGGGGTCGCGAACCACTCCCCCTTTACCTACTTGTTCCCTGGAGGTCTCAAACTGGGGCTTCACCAGGCATAGGATGTATCCCCCAGGCTCCAGGTGGCACGCCACGCTGGGGAGCACCGACAGCAGGGAGATGAAGGAGACATCTACGGTTATCAGGTCTACGGCTTCTGGGAGGGGGAAGGGGTAGCGGGCGTTTACGCCCTCCATTGACACGACGCGGGGGTCCTGGCGCAGGCGCATAGCCAGTTGCCCCCGGCCCACATCTACGGCATAGACACGACGCGCCCCCCGCTGGAGCAGGCAATCGGTGAACCCCCCTGTGGACGCCCCCACATCCAGGCATACCTTGTCCGCTACGACGATGCGGAAGGTGTCCAGGGCGTGGGCCAGTTTGATGCCACCTCGGCTTACATAGGGAGGCGGCGCCACTACCTCTAGACCGACGGCGGGGTCTACCATCTGTCCTGGCTTGCGTGCGGGCTGGCCATTTATCAAAACCTGCCCGGCCAGCACTAGGGCCTGTGCCTTCTCCCGTGTAGGAGCCAGGCCTCTCTCCACCAAAAGGGTGTCCAAGCGGGTGCGGGGTTTCGGCATAGGGCCTCCTCCCCCATCATACCCCTGGCGACTGATATAATGTCCCCAGGCGCCTGTTGCCAAAGCCAGACGAGGAGGGGCTATGTCCCAGGAACAAGAGCGTATCTACGAATGGGAGGTGGCCCGTATCGGGGATGAGTCGCCCCCCTTTCAGATCGAGGTTACAGCCGATATGATAAGGGAATATATGAAGGCCTGCCGTTACGAGAACATCCCTTCTGGGGATACAGGCCTTATCGCACCTCCGGGGATGGTCTTTCTGTATGCCCCCATGCGCCGGGACTTGGCCATCGCCGCGGCTGGGTATGTGGCCCCGGAGCAGGCAAAGGTCAACCCGCGCGCCACACCCTATGTGGGCTCTCAGGTTACCCTATACCGCCCTGTGCGCCCGGGGGACATCATCACCAGCACCACCAAGACCCACGCCAAATACGAGCGGCGGGGCAACAAGTTCATCGACTTCCTCATCACCGCCTACAACCAGCGGGGAGAAAAGGTGGCGGAGTATATCTATACCTGCCTGTGGCATTACGCCAAGGGCCAGTCGCCCTCTGCACCAGGGGGTGAAAGCCGTTAGGGCCAGGGTAAGTCAAAGTATCAAAAAGAAAGGAGGTAAGGGATATGGTCGTTCAAGCAAGCGCCGCTACATGGGAGTCTATCCGCATAGGGGATGAACTGCCAAGCCAAACGAAATTGGAGACCCAGGAGACTATCAACACCTATGCGGCCTTTCGGCGTGCTGCTCTGGGGCCGCGGCGAGAGTGGAAGGACCTCCACACCGACCCAGAGTTCGCACAGGGGGGTATCTTCGGGGGAACGGTAAACATGGGCGTGGCCACCGCCGATTACTTCTTCCAGGTGCTGGAGCGGGCCTTCCCCTACGAGGCTCTCTTCAGCCCCCATAGCCGATACTCCTTCAAGGCGGTGGCCCCCATTCGAGGCGGGGACACAGTAACCATCACCGGCAAGGTGGTAGATAAACGCCAAGAGGATGGGCGCAAACTGGTGGTTTGCGAACTAACAGGGGTGAACCAGCGGGGACAGGTGGTATATGTGGGCACCGCCACCGTCCATTTCCCCTAGCCCTTTACTCTACAGCAAGGAGATAGTGTATGGCGTGCGGCCCATTGCACGGCGTACGCATAGTGGAGCACACCCACATGTATGCCGGCCCTTACTGCTGTGTCCTGCTGGGCGACCTGGGTGCAGATGTGATCAAAGTAGAGCCTGTCAATCGTGGCGACCGCATCCGCGAGTTGGGCCCCTTTACTCCAGAGGGTCGCTTCTCCTACCCCTTTGGGGTGCGCAACCGCAACAAGCGCAGTTTGGCCGTGGATCTGGCGACCCCACAGGGGCAGGCCATTGTCCATCGCCTGGTGGCCACAGCCGATGTGTTTGTGCACAATATCCGCCCCCAGACCCTGGAGCGTCTGGCTCTCTCCTACCAGCGCTTGCGGGCTATCAACCCCCGCCTTATTTTCGCTGGTATCTCCGGGTTCGGGGACAGGGGGCCATATAGCGGTCTACCGGGGCAGGACCTCCAGATTCAGGCTATGAGCGGCATCCTGGGCATCACCGGCTATCCCGACCTCCCCTCCACTCCCATAGGCGACCATGTTGGGGATGCGGCTGGGGGCATTATCACAGCCATGGCCATCCTGGCCGCCCTTTTCCATCGTGAGCGCACAGGGGAGGGGCAGGAGGTGCGCACCTCCCTGCTGGCCGGCCTCATGGCCTTCCAGCACGACCGCTTCTCTGTTTTCCTGAACTCGGGGCGGGTGCCCCAGAAGCAGGGGATGGGCTCCCCCGTCAGCCCCCCACCTTATGGCATATGGCGCTGCCGGGATCGCAAGGAGTTGGCCCTATCCTCGGCCAGAGACGACCAGTGGGCCAAGTTCTGCGAGGCCATCGGCAAGCCCGACCTAGCCCACGACCCCCGCTTCGCCACCCGAGAACAACGGGAGGCCCACCGCTCCACCTTGTCGGAAATGCTTAGGGAGGTCTTCCTCCAACGGGACCGGGACGAGTGGGTTGCCCTTCTGCGCCAATACGACCAGTGGGTGGTGCCCGTGCGGGACTACGCCCAGATAGTGGCCGATGGCGATCTGGAAGCCAACGGCAGGATAGCCGAAACGATACATGCCACTGCCGGTCGCATCCGCGCCCTGGCCTTCCCGGCCGACCTCCTTGGTTCCCCGGCCACGGTGCGCCGCCCTGCTCCCCTTCTAGGGGAGCACACGCGGCAAATCCTTGAGGAACTGGGCTACACCCAAGGGGAAATAGAGGCACTCTACCAGCAGAAGGTGGTGTGCTAGGTGGGCCGATGACCTGGGAGGGCATATGGCGGAGGCGACTTTTCCCCTGGCCCCTTATCGGGTGCTAGACTGCACCGATCAGCGGGGGCTTTTCTGCGGGAGGCTCCTGGCCGACCTGGGGGCGGATGTGATCCAGGTGGAGCCTCCCAGGGGGAACCCGGCCCGTCGCATCGGGCCTTTCTATGGAGAGAACCCCCACCCCGAAAAGAGCCTCTTCTGGTGGGCCTACGCCGCCAACAAGCGCTCCATTACCCTGGACCTGGGCACCGCCGACGGCCAGGCCCTTTTCCGGCGCCTTCTCCAAAACGCCCACTTTGTCCTAGAGAGCGCCGACCCTCAGGAGGTGCACCGCCTGGGCCTTACTTGGGAACGGGTGCGGGCAGTGAACCCGGGTGTTATTCTGGTCTCCATTAGCCCCTTCGGGCGGGAGGGCGCATATGCTCATTGGGATGGCTCCGACTTGCTGGCGTGGGCGGTAGGGGGGCTCCTCTACCTAACGGGAGACCCTGACCGTCCGCCTGTGCGAGTGTCCTTCCCACAGGCTTTCCTCTTTGCATCTCTCTCGGCAGCAGTAGGGGCGCTGGTAGCCCACTGGTATCGCCTCTGCACTGGCCAGGGGCAGTGGGTAGACACCGCGGCCCAGGCGTCGGTGGCGCGCCTCCTCTCCAACGCCACCCCCATGTATGACCTGAACCGGGAGAGGGTGAAGCGTGAGGGGGTTTTCCGATTAGGGGCGGGAGGGCGCAGGGGCAGGATGGTATGGCCCTGCAAGGACGGGTATGTGGCCTTCCTGACGGGGATGGGGCCAGCCCAGGGGCGCAGTAGCCGGGCTTTGCTGGCCTGGATGCGGGAGGAGGGGATGCCTGCCCCTAATCTGGAGGCCCTCCCCTGGGAGAGCATGCTAGCCCAGGACCTACCTCCAGAGACGCTTCAGCATATCCAGGAGGCCTTCGGGGCCTTCTTCCGCACCAAGAGCAAGGGGGAACTGTGGGAGGGGGCCTTGCACCGGCGGCTCCTCCTCTTCCCCGTTAGCACCCCTCAGGACCTGGAACACTTCCCCCAGCTGGAGGCGCGCCACTTCTGGACGCCGATAGAGCACGAAGATCTGGGCATACGCCTCCCCTACCCAGGCCCAGCCGTTGCCTCTACCCATGCTCCTTGGGGCATCCGCCGGCGGGCACCCCACCTGGGGGAGCACAACCGGGAGGTGTTCCTGGGGGAACTAGGGCTGAGTGTCCAGGATTTGGCTGCCCTGCGCCAGGCGGGGATAGTTTAGGGAGAGGGGTTATGAAGCCGCTGGAAGGCATCCATGTCTTGGATTTCACCTGGGTGGGGGTAGGCCCTATGACCACCCGCTACCTGGCTGACTTCGGGGCGACGGTGGTAAAGATAGAATCGTCTACCCGCCTGGATACCCTGCGTCGGGGCGGGCCCTTCAAAGACAACAAGCCCGGCGTGAACCGCAGCGGATACTTCACTAACTACAACTGCAACAAGTTGAGCGTCGCCATCAATATGGCCACCCCCAAGGGGCGTGACCTGGCCCGTCGCCTTGTCCCCTGGGCGGATGTGGTGGCTGAGAACTTCACCGCCGGCCAGATGGAGAAGTGGGGGCTGGGTTATGACGACCTGCGCCGTATCAAGCCCGATATCATTATGCTCTCTGCCTGCATGTTCGGGCGGGGTGGACCCTATTCTACCCACCCAGGGTTCGGGCCTATGCTCACTGCCTTGACGGGCTTCACATACCTGACCGGCTGGCCTGACCGAGACCCCACTGGCCCCTACGGGGCCTACACCGACTTCATTGTGCCCCGCTTCGCTGCCGCTTTTCTCCTCTCGGCCCTGGACCTGCGCCGCCGCACCGGCCAGGGTATGCACCTGGACATGAGCCAACTGGAGGCAGGCATCCATCTACTCACACCAGCCTTCCTGGACTACTTCGCCAACGGGCGTATTATGGAGCGTAAAGGCAACCAAGATTCTGCCGCTGTCCCCAATGGTGTCTACCCATGCCAGGGGGAAGACCGCTGGGTTGCGCTGGCCTGCTGGCGTCCTCAGCACTGGGAGGGGCTACGGCAAGCCATGGGCAATCCCCTCTGGACACAAGACCCCCGCTTTGCTACCTTCCTTGGGCGCAAGGCCCACGAGGAGGAACTGGATCGCTATATCGCCCGCTGGACAAGTCTCTTCCCTCAGGAGGGGGTGGTGGAGCGCCTTCGCACCCGTGGAGTGCCCGCCGCCCCGGTGCACGACCTGCCCGGCCTCTTTGCCGACCCCAATCTGTCCGCCCGGGGCTACTGGGTTCCTCTGGAGCACCCGGAAATCGGCCTCCAGCATTACGACGGTTTGGAGTTCCGCCTATCGGCCTCACCAGCCCAGTTTGAGCACCCCGCTCCCCTCCTGGGGCAGCACACCCGGGAGGTGCTCCATGCTATCCTGGGAATGGCCGACGACGAGATAGACGCCCTTGCTGCCGAAGGGGTGTTGAAGTAGAGACAGTATGACGCCAGAGCGCAAAAGAGGGGTTCTCCAGACGCTGGCAGACGCTTTGCACCAGGCAAGAGAGCGTATGGAGCGGGCATCCACCCCCCAGGAGACGCAAGCCCTGCAACGGATGTTAGAAGATGTGCTGGCCTGGGTGGAGGACCAAGTTATCCTGACCTACGAGAGAGGCAAAAAGGAGATTACAGTTCTCCAGGCCGTTGGGGAGATGCTCGCCTACGCGCTGGAGATGGTAGTGGAGGGGGATAGGGATAAAGCCTTGCGCACGCTAGATAGGGCTTTGGCTATGCTGGCCCCGTTTGAACCTGATACTGTCGCTTCGCCGAGGAAAGGGGGGATACGCTATGCCTCTTCCCCTAGAGGGCTACCGCATCATTGACCTCTCCCGCTTAGCCCCAGGGCCGTTCTGCAGCATGGTGCTGGCCGACCTGGGGGCAGAGGTGCTGCGGGTAGAGGAGCCTAGCGGAGGGCGCCGTGCCCGTGTTGAACGAGAATACCTGGGGGGGCAGGACCCCCGGGAGATGCGTCGCCAGGCGGCTTTCAACGCATTGAACAGGGGCAAGCGAAGCATTGCCCTGAACCTGAAGCACCCGGAGGCTCAGCGCGTCCTCCATCGCCTGGTGGAACGGGCCGATGTGTTTGTGGAGGGCTTCCGCCCGGGGGTGGTGAAGCGCCTGGGGTGCGACTACGATACCCTAAAAGCCCTCAACCCCCGCCTCGTCTACTGCTCCATCTCCGGCTACGGGCAGGACGGCCCCTATGCAGGCCTCGTGGGGCACGACATCAACTACATCTCTATCGCCGGCGCCCTGGGGATGATTGGCCCCAAGGACGGCCCCCCCTCCATCCCCTATAACTTCCTGGCCGACTACGCCGGCGGGGGCCTGCACGCCGCCCTGGCTATCGTGGTAGCCCTGCTCCATCGGGAACGCACCGGCCAGGGGCAGTATATAGACATTGCCATGGCCGATGGCGTCCTCTATCTTATGGCCCAGGCGGCCACCGAGTTCTTCCTGCGGGGCCGGGTGCCACGCCCAGGTGAGATGCGCCTGAACGGCGGGGCCCCTTACTACAATGTCTACCAGTGCAAGGATGGGCGTTACATTAGCGTTGGATGCAACGAGCCCTGGTTCTGGGAGAACCTGTGTCGGGCCTTGGGGAGGGAGGACTTCATCCCTCACCAGCACAACTGGGAGAAGTATCCTGAGATCTTTGCCGCCTTCCGCGAAATATTTCGGAGGCGCACCCGGGACGAATGGTGGGATTACCTGCGCTCGCAAGGGGATATTGCTGTGGCACCGGTGTATTCCCTGGATGAGGTGGTCAAGGACCCACAGGTCCGGCATCGCCATATGGTGGCGGAGGTGGGGCAGGTGAATGGAGAGACGGTGCGCCAGATAGGTATTGGCCCCAAGTTCTCCGCCACGCCGGGGCATATAAGGGGCCTGGGCGCTGTTACCGGCCAGCATACCGACCGGGTGTTGGCCGAGTTGGGGTATACTCCCTACCAGATTCAGGCCCTGCGAGAGCAAGGGGCGATAGAGTAGAGGGAAGGCAATGCGGGCGAAGCCTCACCGTGTGGCCCTCTTCGTTACCTGCGTGGTAGACCAGTTCTTCCCCCAAGTAGGGGAAGGTGTGGTGAAGGTGCTTCGGCACCTGGGTATAGAGGTGGATTTCCCCCAGGCCCAGACATGCTGTGGCCAGCCCGCCTTCAACAGTGGATACCGCAGGGAGGCCCTATCGGCCGCCCGCCGCTTCTTGGAGGTGTTCAAGAACGCCGAGGCCGTTGTGGCCCCCTCTGGCTCCTGCGCCAGCATGGTGCGAGTCTTTTACCCGTCCCTCTTCCGGGACGACCCCCAGCGCCACGCTCAAGCCCAGGCCCTGGCCTCCCGCACCTACGAGTTTAGTGAGTTCCTGGTGCGGGTGCTGGGGGTAGCCAACATAGGCGCCCGCTACGCCGATGGGCTTACCGTTACCTACCACGACTCCTGCCACTCCCTGCGGGAACTGGGGATCCGAGACGAGCCCAGGGCTTTGCTGAAGGCGGTGCAAGGGGTGCGCTTCGTGGAGTTTGAGCAACACGAGGTGTGCTGTGGCTTCGGAGGCACCTTCTCCGTCAAGTATGCCCCCATCTCTACTGCTATCCTGCAGGACAAACTGGATAACATCGCCCACAGTGGCGCCCGGGTTCTGGTGGCTACCGACTCCAGTTGCCTGATGCATATGGAAGGGGCTATGCGACGCCAGGGTATGCAGATACGCCCCCTCCACATCGCCCAGTTCCTGGCAGAGGGGCTTCCATGACCGGCCTGCGCATCGCCATCCTGGACAATGCCAGCATTTTTCGAGAACATCTGCTCCGTCAAGTGCGTCTGGCGGGCGCCCAGGTGGTGGTGCTCCCCCCTAAAACTGGGGCAGACCTCAACGCCTATGATGGTGTGGTTATTAGCGGGGGTTCGTGGGGAACGGCCATACGGGAGGAGCGCCGGCCATTTATCCAGTGGTATAGGGAGGTTATCCCCCACATCCGCAAGCCCTTGCTGGGCATCTGCCAGGGGGCATTGCTGTTGGCCTATACCTACGACGGTGCTGGGAGGGCGTTCCTGCGCCTGCCGCAGCGCCTCAAGGGATATGTGCCGGTGCGCTTCACCCCCGCTTTCCCATTATGGGAAGGGGAGGCCCACCTATACCACAGCACCATCACTGTGATAGAGGGGGTAGATGAAGGGCGTCTCATCCCCTGTGCCTCCTCTCCCGTTAGCAGAGTGGAGGCAGTGATGCATCCCACCCTGCCCCATTTTGGCCTCCTGCCCCATGTGGAGGTAACCCCGCAAGGGGAGCCGTCGCCTATCCTGAAGCGCTTCGTGCAACTCTGTGAAGACTACACCTGTAGGGTGGTGCACCGTGGTTGAAGTGTTGACCCACCAGTTCCCCCAAAGCGCCCAGCAAGCCCTGGGAAACGCCTTCATCCAGCGTTCCCTGAAACGCCTCTCCCACTTCCACGAGGCCCGCGCCCAGGCCCTGGCAGAGATTGGCTTGGAGCGGTGGGAAGCCCTGCGGGAACGCGCCCGCCAGATAAAAGCCCACACCATAGAGCACCTGGACCACTACCTTTCCATGCTGGCGGAGCAGGTGGAGCGTTACGGGGGGAAGGTGTGCTGGGCGCAGACTGCCCAGGAGGCCAACGATTATGTGCTCCAAGTGGCCCGAAGGCACGGGGCACGGGTCATTATCAAGAGCAAGAGCATGGTTTCCGAGGAGATGGGCCTTACCCACCTCCTGGAAGAGGCGGGCATGGAGCCGGTGGAGACCGACCTGGGGGAATACATTATCCAACTGGCCCGGGAGCGCCCCTTCCACATCATCGCCCCCGCCATACATAAGTCCAAAGAGCAGGTGGCTGACCTGTTTGTGGAGCGCTTGGGCGCCCAGCGAGTTACCGACATCCCTGCCCTGGCAGGCATCGCCCGGCGCGCCCTGCGGGAGAAGTTCATCCAGGCCGATATGGGCATTACTGGTGTCAACCTGGCCGTCGCTGAGACGGGCACTATCGCCATCGTTACCAACGAAGGCAACGGGCGCATGTGCACCAGCATGCCCAAGGTGCACATCGCCGTGATGGGCATGGAGAAGGTTATCCCCCGTTGGGAGGACCTGTCCGTCTTTCTGGCCCTGCTGACCCGCGCCGCCACCGGCCAACGCATCTCCTCATATGTAACCTTTGTCACCGGCCCACGCCGTTCTGAAGACGAGGACGGCCCCGAGGAGTTCCACCTGGTCATCCTGGACAACGGGCGGCGGCGCCTTCTGGAGGACCCGGAACTGCGGGAGGCCCTCTATTGTATTCGGTGCGGTGCGTGTCTGAACGCCTGCCCGGTGTATGGGAAGGTGGGGGGGCACGCCTATGGGTGGGTCTACCCCGGCCCCATCGGCTCCATTGTTACCCCTATGCTGGTGGGCCTGCCCAAAGCCAAAGACCTCCCCTATGCCTCCAGCCTATGCGGGGCGTGTCGGGAGGTGTGTCCGTTGCGCATCAACATCCCCCACCTGCTCCTGGCCTTGCGCCACCGCCTGAGGGAAGGGGCACCCCGAGAGCGGAAGGTGAACTGGGTAGAGAAGGTGTTTATACGGGGATGGCTCTTCCTGGTGGAGCACCCCTGGGCCTTCACCACGGCAGGGCGATTAGGCGCCCTGGTGCAACGCCCCTTCTTGCGTAATGGGCACGTGCGCTGGCTTCCACCCCCCTTCAGCGGTTGGACCCGCTCCCGCGACTTTCCCCCGCTGGCTTCGCGCCCCTTCCGGGAGCGGTGGAAGGCCCTGGCTCGCCAGGAGGGGGGGCGGCCGTGAGCACCCGAGAGGTTTTTCTTGCCCAGGTGCGCCAGGCCCTCCAGGGGGGCAAGGGCCACACCTCGGCACAGGACCCCCCCCGCACTCCCCAGACCCCCGACGCCTGGCGAGAGGAGGGGGAGAAGGTGCGCCGGCGCCTCCTAGCCCAACGGGAGGACCTGCTCCTGCGCCTAGAGCGCATGGCTGAGCTGATGAACTGGAAGTTGGTGCGGGCTGGAGGCCCCCAAGGGGCGGCGCAAGCGGTTGCCCAGATCGCCCAGCGGCTCGGGGCACGCTCCCTGGTGCGCACAGCCCATCCCGTTTTCTCTCGCGTCCCGGTCGAGGAGGCCCTGCGCAACCTGGGTATCCCTTGCACCACCCTTTCCTACGAAGCAGATGACCCCCAGGGGAGCCGCCCGCGCCTGCGCCAAGTGGCCATAAACGCCGACATAGGCGTTACGGGGGTGGACTTCATGGTGGCGGAGACGGCGACGGCGGTTATCCTGGCACGCCGAGGGGTGAGCCGACTGGCCAGCCTGACGCCCCCTTGCCATATCGCCATCGTTGAGGCGGAGCAGGTGGTGGAGAGGCTGGACGACGCCCTCACCCTCCACAAGGCGGCCTTTGTAGAGGGGGGAGACCCTGGGGGATACTGGTCGCTTATCAGCGGCCCCAGCCGCACCGGGGACATTGAGCAAACCATTGTAGTGGGGGTGCACGGCCCTCAGGAGGTCTACCTTGTAATGGTGTGGTAGGCCATCTGGGGGCAGAAATAGCCCTCTGCTTTACTCCCTTTGGGAACCAGGAGGTGGGCCATGCCTGTCTCGCCGGATGCATATGTGCTACCTGAACCCCTGCGCATACTGAAACAGACTGTGCGGGACTACATTCAGAACGAGATTGTTCCCCTGGAACGGGAACTAGACCCCGAGGCGATAGAGATTCCACCCGAGCACTACCAGCGCCTCTCCCGCAAGGTGAAGGAGATGGGG
>JBKBKV010000015.1:30301-35133 GCA_046294495.1 Dehalococcoidia bacterium
TGTGGTGTCCCACCGTGCCGGAGCATCTGGGCGGTGCAGGCCTTAACTGCTTCTGGGAGACGGTGATTCACGAGGAGATGGTGCAGCATCGCGCTGGCCTCTATCTACCTGGCTACGGCACCTTTGGCTACCCACCTCCGCCTGTGGCTTGGGAATATGGCACCCCTCAGCAGATTGAGCAGTTCGTGAAGCCTACTATAGAGGGGAGGCGCCACGCCTTCTTCGCCATCACCGAGCCGACCGGGGGTTCAGACCCCGCTCGCGCCATCCGCACCACCGCCCGTCGGGAAGGGGACGACTGGATTCTGAACGGGAGTAAGATCTTCATCTCCGGGGCGCTTCAAGCCGACTGGGGCCTGGTGTTCGCCCGCACCGATCCCCAAAGCAGGCGTGGCATCTCCTGCTTCATCGTGGAGAAGGGTATGCCTGGCTTCTCTTGGCAACCCATTCCGGTTATCCGCCCATATTACCCCGCACAACTCTTCTTTGAAGATGTGCGTGTGCCCCACTCCTATCTGGTGGGCGAAGTGAACAAGGGGTGGGACATCCTGGCCAATCGCCTACTGGCGCGAGGGCGCATCCCCTATTCCACGGCCAACCTGGGGGTAGCAGTGGCTGCCCAGCGCATGGCGGTGGACTACGCCCAGAAACGGGAGACCTTCGGGGCACCCCTCTCCACACGCCAGGCCATTCAATGGATGCTGGTGGATAGCGAGATGGAGATACGCGCCTGTCGCTGGCTGGTGTGGGAGGCCGCCTGGAAATACGACAGTGGTGAGGACTTCCGAATGGAGGCGGCCATGGCCAAGGTCTTCTCCTCAGAGGTGTTGATGCGGGTAGTGGATAGGGCGGTGCAGGTGCACGGGGGGTATGGTGTAAGCAAGTGGCTCCCCCTGGAGCGGTGGTATAGGGAGGCACGGGTGCGGCGCATCGGGGAAGGCCCATCGGAGGTGATGCGTATGGTCATCGCCCGCTACCTCTTCAGTGGGGGGCAAGGGGCGCCGCTGGGTGCGTAGGAAAGTGGCTGTCTCTTCCTTGCTGGGGGAAAGAAGTTAGGCTTTCGCCACTTTCCAGCGGGGATAGGAGCCGAAGACGCGCATCCACGAGGTTTGGCGGCGCAGGTCGTCTAAAGCCGCCTTCACCCCCTCCTCCTCGCGATGCCCCTGGAGGTCCAGCAGGAAGATGTAGCGACCCAACTCCTGCTTGGTGGGGCGGGATTCTATCTTGGCCAGGTTGATGCCCCGGGAGGCGAAGAACCCAAGCGCCTCATACAGCAGGCCGGGGCGGTCTATGTCATAGGTGAAGGCTAGGGAGGTCTTGTCGTCCCCTGTTGGGGAGTGGTCTTGAGAGGCCAACACCACGAAGCGGGTGAAGTTGTTGGGGTTGTCGTGGATGTCTTTGGCCAGCACCTCTACGGGGTATAGGGCGGTGGCCCGTGCGGGGGCGATGGCGGCGGCCGGGACAGCGCTCTGCAGGGCTTGCTCCACGGCCGCCACAGTGGAGAGGGCAGGCTCTCGTTTCACTCTGGGGAAAAGGGCCTCCAGGTAGCGCCGGCACTGTCCGAGGGCCTGGGGATGGGAGTAGATAACCTGGATGTCGGTGTGGCGGGTGCCAGGTTTCACCAGCAGGCAGTGGCGTATGGCCAGCACCACCTCCTGCCAGATGTGGAGGTGGTGCTCCTGGATGAGCAGGTCCAGGGTCTCGTTGACGGAGCCTTCCAGGCTGTTCTCAATAGGGACGATGCCCTCCTGTGCCATGCCGGTGAGCACCGAGGTGGCTACAGCGGGGATAGACGGGACCGGCACCAGGTCAGCGGTGGGGTCGTAAAGGAGGGCCGCCTCCTCGCTGAAGGTGCCGGGTGGCCCCAGGTAGGCGAGGCGCTTAGGCATACTATCCCTCCCCGGCCAGGGCCTCCAGGAAGGCCTCGGCCTTATCTTCAGATACCAGTGCTACCACCTGGTCGTAGGCTTCAATAAGGGTGTCGGCCTTCACAGGTTTGGGATGCCCGTCTCTGCCCACAATGGCGGCCACGAGGGTGGTGGGGGGTAAACGCACTTCCTGAAGGGTGCGGCCGCAACTGACCGCCTCGGGAGGCACCTCCACCGCCAACACCTCTAGCCTCCCACGCACCGGCATAACCTGGATAAAGAGGTGGGCAGGCACCTCCTTCTCAATCTCGGCCATCAGCAGACGGGTAGCGGAAACGGTGTCATCTACCCCGAGCAGATGGAACAACTCTTCGTTCTCCGGGTTGTTCACCACTGCCAAGGTGCGCTGGGTGTGCAGGAGATGCTTGGCCACCTGGCAAACGGCCAGGTTCACCTCGTCGCTCCCAGTGGTGGCGATAACCAGGTCGGCCCGTTCGGCGCCGGCCTCCCGGAGCACCTCGCTCTCGGAGCCGTCCCCCACAATGGCGATGTTGCCCAGGGCTTTGACGATAGCCTGCACTTTGGTGGGGTTCCGCTCTATAATAGCCACCTCGTGCCCGGCGTTCAGGAGAGCCTGAGCCAGGTGAGCCCCGATACGCCCTCCCCCCACCAGGAGCACATACACTCCTGCCCCTCCTTTGCCTGTGTGCCTAGGTTGCGGTGTGCTTTGACGCGGGCTTTTCTAGGAACAGGGTCTCCAGCACCAGGCCGGCACCCACACGGGTAGGGCTGACGACCTGGATGCCATGCGCACGATAGATATCCGTGCGGGCCGGGTCTTGCACCAGGCACACCACCCTGGGCACCTTGAAAATATATTTGGCTTTCTGGGCAGCCAGGCCGTTGCGATTGTCGTCCTCTGAGACTGCCAGGAAGGCGTCCATATTTTCAATGCCCGCGGCGCGCAAGTCGCCTTCCTGTGTCCCGTCTCCCAGAAAGGTTATCCCCTCCTCCTCACGCATCTCCGAGGGCAGAGCCAGGAAGCGGTCTGGGGCGGTGTCTATCACCCGCACCCGGTGGCCCTCCTTCCACAGGGCGGCAGCCAGCAGAATGCCGATACGCCCGCAGCCCATAATCAGCACCCTCACAGGGCAGCCCTCCGTGCGTGCGGGGTGTCGGGGGAGGGTGAAGGGGCCTCTTCCCTTAGGGGTTGGCGAAGCACTAGCACGGGGCACGGGGCGTGCTCCAAAACGAAGAGGGTGGTGTGGCCCACGGAAAAGCTCCCATGCTCGTGGCGATAGGGTAGTTCCATAAGGATAAGGTCCACCCCTTGCGCCACTGCCTCTTTCACGATGGCGGGGCCGGCTTCCCTGGCCTGCAGGATGTCCGCTTCCACTTCAACATGGGCCTCACGGAACAGGTCCTCCACCTGGCGAAGAACCTTTTCCCCCGACTCCGTTTCATCCGGCAGCTCTGCGTCCACCGGGTAGCGGCGGGGCACTTCAATGATGTAAATAAGAAAGACTTTGGCCCCTCCCTGGCGCGCTATGGATAACGCCAGGGTAAAGAGGGGGCTGTCGGGCCTCGCCTCCTTGACGGGAAGGAGGATGCGGCTATAGGGCAAGCGTTCCTCAGGAATGGGCCACCTCGCTCCTCCCACATGATACTATCCCTGTGCCCTGGTCAAGAACCACCCAAGCACTTCTCGCGGGCTGTTTCCTCAGCGTCTTGCTTCTGCTACGATAGTGTGCGGGCCCTAATCCCCTTCCTTACGAAGGTAACCCTGCGAGGAGGAGGAATGTCTGCACGCCGCGCCCATCCTGCCATAGGTAGCCTGTCCACACCCCAGGGGGATGTGGAGTATTACCGCCTGTCTTACCTGGGGGAGGCGGGCCTGGCCAAAGTGGAGCGCCTCCCATTCTCCATCCGTGTGCTCCTGGAGAACCTGCTTCGCCTGCACCTTACCCACCCCAACCTTTGCCGCGAGGAGGACCTGGACCAGGCGGCGCGTTGGGAGCCGGCTAATCCCCCCAAGGCCGAAGTCCCCTTCCTCCCCGCACGGGTGCTTATGCAGGACTTCACCGGTGTCCCTGCCGTGGTAGACCTGGCGGCCATGCGCTCGGCCGTGGCCCGCAAGGGGGGCGACCCCAGGCGCATAAACCCCCTGGTGCCCGTTGACTTGGTCATTGACCACTCGGTGCAGGTGGATGCTTACGGCAACCCAGAGGCCTTCGCCTTCAATGTAGAGCGAGAATATGAGCGCAATAGAGAGAGGTATGCCCTCTTGCGGTGGGCACAGCAGGCGTTCCAGAACTTCCGGGTGGTGCCTCCTGGCACGGGTATCTGCCACCAGGTGAACCTGGAATACCTGTCCAGCGTGGTAACGGTGCGCCTGGTCAATGGCCGGCTCACCGCCTTCCCCGATACGGTGTTGGGCACCGATTCCCACACTACTATGGTCAACGGTCTGGGGGTGTTGGGGTGGGGTGTGGGGGGTATTGAGGCAGAGGCGGTGATGCTGGGCCAGCCATACTTTATGCTGATGCCTCCAGTGGTGGGCGTAAGGCTAGTGGGGCATCTCCCACAGGGGGCCACTGCCACCGACCTGGTGCTTACGGTTACCGAACTGCTCCGTAAGAAAGGGGTGGTGGACAAGTTTGTGGAATACTTTGGCCCAGGCCTTGATTCCCTGGCGGTGGAGGATAGGGCCACCATCGCCAATATGTCCCCTGAGTATGGGGCCACCTGTGGTTTCTTCCCGGTGGACGCTATGACACTGCGTTACCTGCGTGGCACAGGGCGCTCCCCGGAACAGGTGGCGCTGGTGGAACGCTACTGCCGGGAGCAGGGCCTCTTCCGGGAGGCCAGCGCACCTGACCCTGTTTACAGCGACACATTAACTCTGGACCTCTCCACCGTGGTGCCTAGCCTGGCCGGCCCTAGTCGCCCCCAGGACCGAATCCC
>JBKBKV010000016.1:0-8198 GCA_046294495.1 Dehalococcoidia bacterium
CTGTGCGGGAATCCCCACCGCCGTGCTCACGGTAACCACACTAGCGGCCACTGCTAGGGGCAAGCGCACCTCATTCTCCAGAAAGGGGATCAGGTGCACCACCACTGCGGTGGTGGGGATAAGAGCCACAGCATGCCCTAATGAGATAGCCCAGAAGGCCCGTGTCCGCACCGCTTGCCACACCGTAAAGTCTGCCGAGAAGGGTCGGAGTGCTTCACGGGAAGGGGAAGAAGAATATTGCAGACCGCCATCGGGCACAAGGCCGAAATCCTCTGGCTTGCGCCTTAGCACCAGGGCCATAGGGATACCTACCGCCAAAATCAGCATTGCTATCCCTACGCTGGTGTTCCGCCATCCCCATCCCTCCATCGCCAGGGCCAGCAGGGGCACAGACAGCCCCCCGACGCTTAGCCCCACGCTCAGGAAGGACATAGCCGTAGCCCGCCGTAAGATGAACCAGTTGTTCACTGCCGTGGAAAGGGTGAGCCAGCCAGCCAGGCTGAAGCCCAAAGACATGACGAGATAACTGGCGTAGAACCACGCCGGGTTGTGGGTCCTGCTGAGTAACAGGAAGCCGGTGGCAGAGATGCCCAATCCTATCAGCACCACTCGCCGAGGCCCCAGGCGGTCAATAAGGAGGCCCTCCAGGGGGCCGAGCAAGCCCCCCTCTACACGGGCGAGGGAATAGGCCCCGGATAGCAGGGTGCGGCTCCAGCCGAACTCCCGCTGTAGGGCAACGAAGAATGTGCCAAAGCCGTGGAAGAAGAGGGCCCCAAAAAGCGCCTGGAATCCGCCAGCCACCGCCACAATCCACCACCCATAGAAGACACGGGGAAGGCGCACCACGCCAAGGAAGGCCCTTGATGTCTGGTTAGACATGACCGTTTCTCAACCGGGCGTAGCCCCCGGGTATGCCCATCGCTGGTCATATATGTTACCATAGAAGCACCACCCTATTCAGCAGTGCCGGGTTATGGAGTATAAAGATATCCTCTACGAAAAGGAAGGGGGTATCGCCACCGTTACCCTCAACCGCCCCGAGACCCTGAATGCTACAACCCCCCGCATGCAGGAAGAGATAGCCAATGCCATTACCATAGCCGCCCGGGATGGGGATGTGCGCGTGGTGGTTTTGACTGGAATGGGGAGGGCCTTCTGCGCTGGGGCCAACCCCCGCGTCCTGGCCGAACGG
Organism: Dehalococcoidia bacterium; assembly: GCA_046294495.1. Taxonomy (GTDB): domain Bacteria; phylum Chloroflexota; class Dehalococcoidia; order Lucifugimonadales; family HRBIN23; genus HRBIN23. The sequence goes on from JBKBKV010000016.1 coordinate 1,193, forward strand.
GAGTCCTTCGGATGGCACGGAGGCACCCTGCACCTTGTGGCCAAAGCCCTGTGGCATTTCCCCAAGCCGGTTATCGGAGCCATCAACGGCCCTGCTGCTGGGGGTGGGATGGATTTGGCGTCTCTCTGCGATATCCGCCTGGCCTCGGAACGGGCCCGCTTCAGCATGGCTTATGTGCGAATGGGCACCATACCCGCCCAAGGGGGGCTGTGGCTTCTCCCCCGCCTTGTCGGGTTGGCCAACGCATTGGACCTGATCTGGACGGGGCGCACCATAGACGCCCAGGAGGCCCTGCGTATTGGGTATGTGCAGGCCGTCTTTCCCCACGATGTCTTCGTCCAGCGGGTGCGGGAATACGCTTTACGCCTGGCAACCGGGCCTACCATAGCCATCAACACCGCCAAGTCCCTGGCCTACCGCTTTTTGGCCCTTCCCGATTTTCTAGAATCTCTGCGCCAGACCGATGAGGCGGCCGCCATCGTGAATGCAACCGAGGATGCCAAAGAGGGCCCCAGAGCGTGGCTGGAGCGTCGCGAGCCACACTTCCAGGGGCGCTAGGAGTGGAAGATGGCCAGGCGAGGCAAACAACGGGGGAGGTGGGGGAGAAGGGGAATTATTTTGGGAGGGGCAGTGGCGGCGGCGCTGGTGCTGGCAGCGGCGCTGGTTCTTATAGCCCGCACCGCCCAGGCTCCCCGCCCCACACCTGCTGCGAGTGTTCCCTACCCTCAGGTAACGCCGCTCCCCGATGCGGTGCCCGTAACTGTATTCTTTGACTTTCAATGACCATACTGTGGGCAGTTCGCTCGGCTGAGCGAACCGAAGTTGCGTCAGGAGTATGTGCAGAGAGGGGTGATCAATCTGCGCATGGTGCATTTCCCAATTCTGGGGGCGGAATCGTGGTTTGCTGCCCAGGCGTCCGAGTGTGCCAGGGAGCAAGGGCGCTTCTGGGAATACTATGACCTCCTCTTTCACCGCCAGGCCGGGGAGAACCGGGGCACCTTCTCCACACGCAACCTCAAGGCGTGGGCTAGGGAAATCGGCCTGGATGGTGTCCAGTTTGACGCCTGTATGGACAGCGGGCGCTCTATGGCGAAGGTGGAGCAGGATTTTCGGGAAGGCCAAAGGCTGGGTGTGCAGGCAACCCCTTCTTTCCTTGTTGATGGGCAGTTAATTAGAGGGCTAGTGCCGTGGGAACAGTTTCGCCTCATCCTCCAGGAGGCATTGAAGCGGCGCGGGATCGCCTCGTAGGTGTCTCTGCAGCCTGGGGGCGGCTTGAGGTAGGGGGGCGCCTGCAGGTGGCTCTGGCGGGTGTCGGAGCAGGCATCAGCGGGTATCTGACGGTTTCTCACTTGCTGGGGAAGGCACCTGTGTGCGGCCCTTCCCACGGCTGTGCTATCGTTCAGAACAGCCCTTACGCCACCCTTTGGGGCGTGCCTGTTGCCCTGCTGGGCCTCCTGCTCTATATAGCCCTTGTGGTGCTTCCCTTGGCCGAGGTGCGTTTCCCCAGGGTAAGGGTAGCAGCACCCCTGGCGAGCCTTACCCTAGCCCTGGGGGGGCTGGTCTTTTCCGCCTACCTGACATGGCTGGAAGTGTTTGTTATTCTGGCAATCTGCTGGTGGTGTGTGGCCTCTGCAGTGGTAATAGCCCTCCTTACCCCTGTTGCTTTCTGGCGGGCTAGCCAGGGCCTGTCCTAGAGAAAGGCGGTTGAGCGCTCATGGTAGATGTGCGCCCGTTTCAGGGCCTGAGGTATCGCCCCTCTGCCATAGGCGACCTTTCCCTGGTAATCAGCCCCCCTTACGATGTGGTTCGGGTAGACCAACGGGGCCTTCTTTACCAGCGGAGCCCTTATAACATTATCCGCCTTGAATACGGCCTCGCCTTCCCAGACGATACGCCCCAGGACAATGTCTATACTAGGGCAGCCCACTTGTTCCAGCGCTGGCGTTCCCAGGGGGTGCTGGGACAGGAGGTGTTGCCGGCCTTCTATGTGCTGGAGGAGTCTTTCTCCTATCAGGGGGTGCGCCGCACCAGGCGAGGCATCCTGGGAGCGGTGCGCTTGGAGCCTTATGAGACGCGAAAGATTTTCCCCCACGAACACACATCCCGCGCCCCCAAGGAGGATCGCCTTCGCCTGCTGAAGGCCACGCGCGCCAGTTTCAGCCCTATCCTGGCTCTTTACCGCAACGGGGACCGATTGCAAGGCCTGCTGGACAGGATAACCCAAAGCCCTCCGCTGGTGGAAGCGCACGGATGGGATGACATAACCTACCGTTTGTGGGCGGTTACGGATGTGGTTATGCAAGGGGCTATTCGCAGGGCCTTTGCTGACCAGCCGTTATACCTGGCTGACGGGCATCACCGCTACGAGACAGCCTTGGCTTATCAGGCGGTGCGCCGAGGTGCTGGCTCAGTTCACCCAGATGATGCCTTCAACTTTGCCCCTATGTGTCTCGTGGCGATGGATGACTCTAACCTGGCGGTGGAGGCCTTCCATAGGCTTGTGGCTCCCCTGCCTCCCCATCTCCGCCTTGCCTTACAACAGGCGCAGGAGAGGGTGTTTATCCAGTCGGGTGTCTCCTGGCCCCTAACGATAAGCAATGCCCAAGTCCTGCTGAAGGGGCTGGGCGGTGAGCGGGGCGTGGTGGGCTTCGCCGACCGTGAACAGGGACACTTGTATCTGCTGCAGCTTAGGCCAGGGGTGCTGAGAGACCTTGCCCCCCACCAGGCCCTTCTAGGGTGTGATACATGGGTGCTTCACGAGGGGGTGTTGTGGCCAGCCCTGGGGGGCGATAGGGTTGTGTATGAGAGCAAGGTAGCCTTTGTGCATAGTCTGGAAGAGGTATTCCACGGATTAGCATCGGGGGAAGCATCCCTTGCCTACTTGCTCCGCCCTATTCCGTGGGAGGTGTTCACGGCCGTCGTGGAGGCGGGCATGCGTCTCCCTCCCAAGAGCACCTATTTCTACCCAAAACTCCCTGCGGGGCTAGTTATCTATCCGCTGGAGGGGCGCCTTCCTGCGCCCTGATGGGTTGGACTGTTCTGCTTGTCTTATGGCTGTGGGGGTGCCTCTGGCGGATGGGCGATGGTGCGGGCGGCTCTCTGGCTGTGCTCGGCGATGAAAGCCTCCAGACGGCGCACCTCTGAGGACAGAGACAAGTCTGCCTCGCCGGCCCGCAGGCGTGCCTGGAGTTCTGCCAGTTGGCCCTTGGCCTCTTCAATAGAGAAGGTCAGTTGAAGGGCCTGCAACTCGGCCTGGGCCTGTGCTTTTAGGCTGGCGATGCGCCGCAGTGCCTTCTCCGTCGCCTCCAGGCGTTCCTCAATCTCCCCGAGGCTGGCCAGGGTCAGGTCAAGGGAGGTTGCCCCATACAGGGCGTGGCGATAGATGCGACGCAGTTGGAGGTGGAACTGCTGGCGGAGGGTCTGGAGGCTCTCCTCCCGTGCCTGCAGGTCAGCCAGCAGGAGACGGAGATGGGCTATTGCCCGCCGGATCTCTTGCGCACCCATGCCGCCACCTCCTACCCTTCTTATCGTAGCACAGCCCACGGGTGCTTACGGCTCAATGCCCTTTTGGTCTATGCGCAGAATTGCGTGCGCCAGCACTGTTACCCCTACGGCAATCTGCTCGAACTCTGTCCACTCCTCTGGGCAATGGCTCAGACCCCTGTGGGACGGGACGAAAAGCATGCCAACGGGGATAACTGCTGCCAGGCGAGCGGAGTCGTGGGAGGCGCGGCTTACGATGGGGGCCCAGCGCACCCCTGTCTCCTGGCACGCCCGTTCCAGGTGTTCACGCACCCTCTGTGGGATGATGACTGGCTCATCGCAATATAGCCAGGAGAACTCTGCCTGAACCCCCCGGTGTCCGGCGATGGCCTGCGCCTCCCTTTCTAAGGCCTGGCGCACCATCGCCAGGTCTTCCGCTGAGGTGGAGCGCACCTCCAGGTTCATGTCCACGCGGCCGGGAATGACATTGACCATGTTGGGGTGCACCTGTAAAGCCCCCACAGTGCCTACCATATCCTGATAAGAGCGAGCGAGGCGCTCCACCGCCAGCACCAGTTCGGCGGCGGCGCACAAGGCATCGGCCCTTTCGTCCATAGGGGTTGCCCCTGCGTGGTCGGCCCTTCCCAGGAAGCGAGCGACGCCCCGACAAGGGGCGGCGATGGCGGTAACCACGCCCACTTGAAGGCCCTGGCGCTCCATCACCGCCCCTTGCTCAATGTGCAGTTCCAGGTGGCATAGCACTTGGGAAGGGCTAAGGCGCGCCTCTGCCAACCGCTCGGGGTCCCCTCCGATACCGCGAAGCAGGTCGGATAGGCGTCGCCCGTCTGGGAAAACGGCTTTATGCACCTGCTCCGTGTCCAGTTGGCCTGCCATGGCCCTGCTACCGAATGGGGAGAAGCCATAAGCAGTGGGCTCCTCGCAGGTAAAGGCCACTATTTCCAGGGGGTGGCGGGTGGCTATGCCCAGTTGATTGAAAAGGCGAACCACCTCCAGTGCCCCCACCACGCCCACCATACCGTCAAAGCGTCCCCCTGCGCGCACCGTGTCTATGTGGGAGCCTACCATCAGCACGGGGAGGGGCGGCTCCTGGCACTCCCTCCTGCCGATGATGTTGGCAGCGGGGTCTATGCGCACCGAGAGGCCCAGGGACCGCATCTGCTCCACCAACCACTGGCGCGCCTGTTTGTCCTCTTCACTGAAGGCCAGGCGGGTGTAAGGCAAATCGGGCTGGGTAAAACGCGCCAGTGCTAGCAAATCGTCCTCTATGCGCTTGGGAGAAGCCTGCAGGGCCGGGATTGGCACCATAATCGCCCTCCGTAGACTAACCCCCCTGTCCATCCTGCCGTGGTCTGGAGGCAAAACAGCGCATCACCTGGCGGATATCCGACACACTCTCTAAATCCATTACCTGGTCAATAGCCTTCAGTAGGGACGGTCGCGGGAGAACAAGGCGGGCGTTGTCGGAGAACTTATCCAGGATCTCCTGGTGGGAGAGGGGGTGTTGAGGGTCGCCCTTGATAGCGTCGCCCGGGTGGCGCAGGACACGGCCATCTTTCAGATAGACGGTTACCGGTGTGCCCTGGTGCAAAATATCTCCACTTTCGGGGGTAACACGCCACTCTACCCGCTTCATCACCTCCTGGATGCGGGGGTCGCGCACCACCGCGTCGGTAAAGGTGTCCCGCACCACATGCCCCAGGACGATAGCGGCTGCAACATTGAAGTGAAGGCTGAACTTTCCCTGGTAGCCGGTCTGCGGGATGGTGTATTGAAGCACCAGGGGGAGCACCGGCCCCGACTCCACCACCACCTTCTCCACCTGCTCCCATGTGAAGGGGGTCTGCTGGCGCAAGTCGTATAGAGCGTCCAGGGCGCGGTGGTTTCCGCCACAGCATGGATACTTCTTCAGGGTGATGCCGGGCTGGACGATGTGGAAGGGGTTCCCCAGGTTCTTGATGGCCTTCTCCCCATCCCAGCGTCCTTTCCCCACAAAGGCGTCCATAAAGCCATAGGGCGCCTCCAGCACATCGGCCCGAGCGGTATAGCCCTCTTGGGCCAACCAGGCGGCTACCATGCCACCCCAGGCGGCGTGGCCAGGGTGGAGAGGCTTGGTCATAGTGCCGAAGTTATCTTTCAGGCCCGAGGCCAGGGAAGCGGCGATGCCCAGGGCCATCTGGGTCTGGGCGGGGTTGAGGCGCAGGAGGCGGGCGCAAGCGGCGGCTGCTCCAACTGTGCCGTATATGCTGGTGGAGTGGAAGCCCTGACTGTAGAGTTCCTGGCCGGCGCCTCCCAGTTTCCCTTCTACCTCTAAGCCGGCGATGAAGGCTGTGAGCACCTCTTTCCCAGAGGCGTGCAGGCGTTCCCCCAGGGCCAGCACCGCTGGAAGCACAGGCACGGTGGGGTGGCCAACGCTCATCCCCATATCGTCGTAGTCCAGGGCATGGCCCATAGCGCCATTGGCCAGGGCGGCCTGGGGAGCAGAGGTCTTCCATGGGGCGCCGATAACGGTGGCCTCCGCCTTACCCCCCATCTGGCGGACGATGCACTTGATGGTTTTCCCCACATCGTCCGCGGAGCCAGCCAAGGCCACGCCTAGGCAGTCCAGGCTCACCTCTTTGGCGATACGCAGGGCCTCGGGGGGAATGTCCTCATAGGAAAGGGTAGAGGCAAAGCGGGCGAGGGTCTCGGTTACGGCAGGCACACCTTTCCTCCTTCTGTGCGCTAACTGGCATGTTGACCCTTTACGGCGGTGCTGTCAAGGAGCATTGCCTTTGCCCACTGGCGCCCTATCGGGCTTTCGGAGTAGCGTATCGATAAGGAGGTTAGGGTGCATGGCATCGTGGCTATTCACGGGATCGGTGAAGGCCAGCCAAAGGGGGCCTTCCTGGCCACCCTCGTGAACGCTGTAGCCGACTTTCTGGAGGAGGTTGGGGGGAAGGTGGACCGGCGCTTCCAGGTAGGGGAGCGTGCGGAGGCACACCTGACCGTTACCCCACCGCATGGAGGCGCCGAGGAATTCGCTTTCGTAGAAGCCTACTGGGCCGATGCTTTTCCCCCACCTCGGGCGGTGACGGTGTTGGGGTGGCTTTGGGCACACCTATGGGGGCAGTTCGTCTTGCTCCTGCGTGCCTGGCGGGACGCTGCCAATGACACATACTTTAACCCTGTTGGCCAGCGAGAGGCCGATACCCCTACCTTCCCTGTCTGGGTGCGACTGCTCTACCGGGCGTGGTTCGCGACCCTACTACTTCTGCTCCTGCTGAGCGCTCCAGCGGTGATTATAGCCCTGGGGGTATTCCAGATATTGTTTTGGCTCCCGTTACCCACGATGCTAGGGCAGTTTGGCTTGCTGGGGAAGGCCCTAGCCCTTATCTACGCCCTGGACCCTTTTCTTTCGCGTGTCCTGGGGGATACGCACCGGTATGTGAACGACGGGGCGTGGGCGGCTAACATCCGAGGCATTGTGGAGAGGTGTTTAGTGGATATGGTGAACCGTTCGAAC
>JBKBKV010000016.1:8294-34698 GCA_046294495.1 Dehalococcoidia bacterium
AACATTAGCGATATCGCCATAGTTGCCCACTCTCAAGGGTGTGCCATCGCCTACGATGCCCTGGCAGAGGGCAGCCCGGTTGGGAAAGCTTTGCAGCAGAACCCGAAACGCATCACCCTGGTAACCCTGGGCAGCGGGGTCAACCGTATCTTCCGTATGGCGCGCGGCTCCACCCCCTACGCCCGTCGGCGCTTCTCCCTCCCCTTAGACCCTGCTATAACAGGCGCAGGGCAAGGGCTAACCCTGGAAGCCCTGCGGAGGCGGTTCTTCTGGCTGGACATATATGCACGCTTTGACCCTGTCCCGGCTGGCCCTCTCCAGGAACGTATCCGCCAGCAGGCTGGCCTGGACCCTGGCCAGGTGAAGCGCAGGCAAGTTATCAATGCCGACAACCCCGTGAGCGACCATTCCCTCTACCTGGTGAACCGGGACCTGGTGCTCCCCCGTCTGATTAGGGCCTTGTATGGAGGTGACTACCCCTGGCCCCAAGCAACGGCTGTCTCTCCACAGTGTGTGCGCCAACGCACCTGGGCGCTGGCCGTGCTTCATTTGCCGATGGTAGGGTGGGTGTGGGGAAGTGTGGGGCTTGCCCTAGCCCTGGCGTGTTGGGTGGATGGTAGGGAGGGGTTTGTCAGCATACTAGGGTCTGTGGCGACGGGTTTACCCTGGCTGCGCGGGGTTTATGGGAGGCTCCCCTCTGAAGGCTACAAAGCGATGTTTCTAGCAGCCCTGGTAAGCGGCGCAGCGGGTGCTTTGGCTATCCTAGCGGGACGAGCCTTGGGTTGGGCCGTATGGCTCCGTAGAGGGTCTTGAGGTTCCTCCCTGGTGGGGGGTAAGGGGGGGCGAAGTCCCCCGGCCTTGGTTTGTGCTCCAAATCACTTGCGCCTCTCTAGGCCCTGTGTTATAGTATCTGCAAAAGCCCAGGGGGAGGGCAGTGCTGATGAGCGAGCAGATACTGCTGGACTATTACCGTCAATACGGCCTCATCGCCCTCTTCACGGGCCTGGCGGTCTTCGTTCCTGCCAGCATGCTCCTCATCTCCTGGGTCTTGCACCTCCTGCGTATCCGTCCTCACAAGCCTACTCCCGTAAAACTGGACATTTACGAGTGTGGTATGCAGACTATCGGGGGGCGGTGGACACGGTTCAACTTTCGCTACTACCTGTATGCCATCCTTTTTGTGGTGTTTGATGTGGAGACGGTCTTCCTTTACCCCTGGGCGGTGGAGTTCCAGCGCTTGGGGCTGTTCGCCCTGGTAGAGATGCTGGTGTTCCTGGGCATCTTGGGGGTGGGATGGGCCTACGCCTGGCGCAAGGGGGCTTTGGAATGGCAGTAGAAGGGGGTATAAGGGAACCACTCTCTCTTCCCCTTTACGCCCAGACGGCCCCTCTGGACCGGCGGGAAGGGGAGGAGATTAACCACCTGAAGGCTACTCACACCCAGCCTTTCCCGGAGCCGATTATCCAAGTTCCGGAAGACCTGCGGCGCAATGTGCTGGTTACCACTGTTGACGCTTTGCTGAACTGGGGGCGCAAGTCGGCGGTGTGGCCTGTGGCCTTCGGGCTGGCGTGTTGCGCCTTTGAGATGATGGCGAGTGCCATGTCCCGCTTTGACATTGCCCGTTTTGGGATGGAGGCTTTTCGCGCCTCGCCCCGCCAGGCCGACCTTATGATCGTGGCGGGCACTGTTACCTGGAAGATGGCTCCTGCCATCAAGCGCATCTATGAGCAGATGGCAGAGCCTAAGTGGGTTATCTCCATGGGGGCTTGCGCCACGTGCGGCGGCCCCTACTACAACACCTACAGCGTTGTCCCCGGTGTGAACCACCTGGTGCCTGTAGATGTGTATGTGCCGGGCTGCCCACCACGCCCCGACGCCCTTCTCTACGGCATTATGCAACTGCACGAGAAGATACGGCGCTATAGCATTGCAGGAAGGAAGGCGGGTTTCTAAATGACCAAGCCCCTTTCGGCCAGCGAACTGGCGCGGCAGGTGGAGGGGGCGGTGCCCGGGGCGGTGGTGGAAGGCAGGGGCAATGACCTTTGGGTGCGCCCTGAGCGCATACTTGAGGTGTGCCGCTTCTTGAAAGAGACTCCGGGCCTGGACTTTGATTATCTCGTGGCCATTACTGGTGTAGACTACATTGAATACTTTGAAGTCGTATATCACCTGGTGTCTTTGCGCCATAACCACAGTGTTGTGCTGAAGACACGCCTCTATGGTAGGGATGGGCCGACCCTCCCCTCCCTGGTATCCCTATGGCAGGGGGCAGACTTACAGGAGCGGGAAGTGTATGACCTGATGGGGGTGCACTTTGCCGGACACCCCAACCTGAAACGCATCCTCACCTGGGAGGGTTTCCCAGGGCATCCACTACGGAAAGACCATCTGGGGGCGTAAGGCATGAGCCTCCGGGGCGAGCCAGTTGTCCTGAACATAGGGCCTCAGCACCCTAGCACCCACGGGGTGTTCCGCCTGCGTGTAGTCTTTGACGGGGAGGTGGTTCAAGACCTGGAGCCGGTCTTCGGCTATCTCCACCGGGGCACCGAGAAGTTGGCCGAGGAGCGGGCGTATACCCAGGTGATCACCCTGACCGACCGTTTGGACTATGTGTCCTCTATGACTAACAACCAGGCCTATGTGCTGGCGGTGGAGAAACTGGCGAACATCCAGCCCACCGAGCGGGGGATGTATCTGCGGGTCATCGCTGCAGAACTCTCCCGTATCGCTAGCCACCTGGTGGCTACGGGTTTCTTCCTGCAGGACCTGGGAGCCTTCGCCACACCCCTTATGTATTGCTTCAGGGAGCGGGAGCGCGTCCTTGACCTTACGGAGATGCTGTGCGGGGCACGCATCACCTTCAGTTATATGCGCCCGGGGGGCGTATTCCAGGATGCTCCGGAAGAATTTTGGCCTGCCATAAAGCAATTTCTAGCGGAGATGCCCCACTATCTAGACGAACTTGAGCAGTTATTAACGGAGAACGAGGTTATTCTGGCGCGCACGAAGGGGGTGGGGGTGCTCCCAGCCCAGGTAGCCATAAACGCATCGGTGAGCGGGCCGGTGCTCCGTGCTAGCGGGGTGAAGTGGGACATCCGCAAGGTGGACCCCTACGAGGTGTATGACCGCTTTGAGTTTGAGATACCTATCGGCGCTAATGGCGATTGCTACGACCGCATGATGGTGCGCCTTTACGAGATGCGCCAGAGCCTACGCATACTGGAGCAGGCTGTGCGCCAGATGCCCCGCGGCCCTGTGCGTAGCAAGGTGCCCTTCTTCCTGCGCCCACCACCAGGCGACGCCTATGCCCATGTGGAGTCGCCCAAGGGCGAACTGGGGTTTTACCTGGTGAGCGACGGGGGGATTGCTCCCTACCGCTGCAAGATCCGCTCCCCCTCTTTCATCAACCTGACCCCCCTGCGAGAACTGCTGCGGGGATGGAAGATGGCAGACCTCATCGTTATCTTTGGGAGCATAGACATCAACATGGGTGAGGTGGACCGCTAATGGGACCTTGGCTTGCCCAGAACAGCCTCTACCGCGACATCTATACCTTCTTTGACGGCTTTATGCCCGCCCAGTGGGGGTGGCTTGCCTACTTCCTGGCCGGGTTCACGGTGATGTTTATCCTGCTGAACGGCGTGCTGTTGTTGGCTGCCGGGATGGTGTATGCTGAGCGCCGCCTCCTGGGGCGGTTCCAGGTGCGACTAGGGCCTAACCGGGTAGGCCCCTTCGGGTTGCTCCAGCCCTTCGCAGACATCATCAAACTTATCCTCAAGGAGGATGTGGTGCCCCGGGGGGCCGATGTGCTTCTGTTTACGGCTGCCCCAGTGATGATGGTGGCCCCCCTCTTCCTGATAACTGCGGTTATTCCATTTGGGAAGAACTCTTACCTGGCAGATCTGAATGTGGGGGTGCTTTACCTGGTGGCGGTAACGGCCATCTCAACTTTGGCCATCTTCCTTGGGGGGTGGGCTACGGGCAACCGATACGCCATGTTTGGGGCTATGCGAGCGGTGGCCCAACTTATCAGTTACGAGGTGCCTCTGGTGCTGGCCCTGGTGGGAGTGGTGCTCCTGGCCGGATCCATGTCCCTGGTGCAGGTGGTAGAGAGCCAGCGCCTGCCCTTCCTGTTGCTGCAGCCCTTGGGGTTTTTCGTCTTCTTTGCTGCCACCAGCGCCGAACTAAACCGCACTCCCTTCGACCTTATGGAGGCGGAATCGGAGATTATCGCCGGATACCACATTGAATACACAGGGATGCGTTTTGGGCTGTTCCAGTTGGCGGAGTTCGGGGGGGTAGTGGTGTCTTCGGCGGTGATGACGACCCTCTTCCTGCGAGGTTGGGAAAACCCCTTTGTTCCTCAGGGATGGCCCCAGGTGTTGCCGTCGCATCTCTGGTTCTTGCTGAAGACCCTTTTCTTCGTTTTCCTGTTCATCTGGGTGCGGGCCAGCTGGCCCCGTCTGCGAATTGACCAGGTTATGGGCTTCGCCTGGAAGGTGTTGTTGCCCCTGGCCCTTATTAACCTGGTGGTTACCGGTGTAGAGGTGTGGCTGTGGCCGCACCCTGCCACTGTCCAGTTGTGGGGGATGGTGCTTATCAACTGGGTCGTGGCGGGGGCGTGTCTAGTAGGCTTTAGCGCGTTCATGGAGCGATGGGGGAGGCGTCCCACTGCAACGGTGGTGCCGGTGCGCCTGTCGGTGGAGGTGCGGTAGTGCCGTATGGACTTGGGCTTCTCAAAGGGATGGCAGTAACCCTGGCGAACTTTTGGCGAAGGCCCTTTACCGTTCAATACCCAGAGGAGAGGCTCCCCCAACACCCCCGTTTCCGAGGGGAGGACTTCGTCTGGTATGAGGAGCGGTGCACTGGGTGCGCCTCGTGCGCCAAGTTCTGTCCCCTGGGCATTATCCGTATCGTTACCCGTCCCAGCGGCGTGTTGAGCAAGGAGGGTGAGAAATACGCCCTGGAGGTGTTTGATATCGACCTGGCCCGGTGCATGTTCTGTGGTCTTTGTGTGGAGGCGTGCCCCTACGATGCCCTTCACATGGGGAGCGGGTTTGAACGGGCACGCTACTCGCGTAAGGACATGGTAATCACAGTGGACGAACTACGGCACGCCCCCAAGCGCCCTAGCACCTGGTTCCGTCCCCAGTTGGAGCGCAAGGGGTATAACCCCCACACCGACCGCCCCCTGGAGTGGCACGAAGTGGGACGGCACGAAGCACCTTCACTGGCGGACATGGAAGGTCGCTGGGTGGAGGAGCGCTGATGACCGCGGGCAGTGAGACCTCTGCCTTCTTTGCCCTGTTATGGTGGAGCACAGCAGCGATAGCAGTTATCGCCGCTTGGCTGATGGTCTTCCTAAGGGACCTGCTGAAGTCGGCGGTGGCGATGGCTGTGATCTTCCTGGCGGTGGCGGGATTTCTAGTTATGCTCAACGCCGAGTTCCTGGCAGTGGTGCAGGTGCTCATCTATGTGGGAGCCGTCTCCATCCTGGTCGTCTTCGCCGTTCTGTTGACCAGGGATATCTTTCAGGCCAACACTCCCCATCGCTACCAGGGGTGGACATTCCTCTTGTCGGGACTGGTGCTGTTTCTTCTGGTGTTCATTTTGCTGGCAACCCCTTGGCACTTACTTTCTACCGTTCCCCTTACGGCTTTGGGGCAGGATGCCCTGACCTCTGTTGCGGTGAACCCCACCCCTACCCTGGGGCGGCTCCTGGTGAGGGAGTTTGTGTTGCCTTTTGAAGCGGTGTCGGTGGTGTTATTAGCGGCCCTGATCGGCGCACTGGTTCTGGCACGGGAGCGGTGAGTATGCTTGCACCCATAGGACTTGCCCATTACCTGGTGCTTTCAGCCATACTCTTCAGCATCGGAATGTTTGGCGTCCTTTCCATGCGTAACCTTATCGCTATGGTGATGGGGTTGGAGGTGATGTTCAACGCTGTGCTTCTGGCCAGCGTGGCGGTTGCCAAGTATGTAGCGCCGTTGGCACTGCGCGAGGGAGATGCCACGCCAGAAGGGGTTGCAGCCGTCCTTACTGGACAGGTGTTTGGGGTGTTCATTATTACCGTGGCGGCTGCTGAAGCGGCGCTGGCATTGGCACTGGTGCTGGCGATCTACCGCCAGCGAGAGACGGTGGATGCTACCCAGTTGGATACCATGAAACATTAGTAAGTGGACGATAGAGCAGTGGCTACTTTGGGGGGCCTGGAGGCCCTGTTCACCGATGCGGTGCGGGAACGGCTCGTTGTCATCGCCCAGCGTGTTGACCTTACCTAAAGGTGAGGTGAGCAAATGTCGTGGGTGCCTTTCAAGCGTGTGCCGAACCTGATGGCGGCGGAGATGTGGAAGGATACCCTGGAGGCGGAGGGCCTCCCAACGCGCATCTTACCCGATGAGGAGATTACTGCGTGGAGAGAGCACTGCCCCTTTGTGGTGTATGTGCCTAAGGGGCGGGAACATGTCGCCGAAGAGATTCTGAGGAAGTTGTAAGATGAGCGAACCCCTCGCCTGGCTGATTTTCTTTCTGCCGGTGGCGTCGTTCCTGCTTATCGGTTTGGTGGTGCGCCCCTTCATGAACCGCTGGGCGGTGCTGGCCGGCTATCTTACGGTGCTGGCAGTGCTGGGGTCATTTGTGCTCAGCGTTCTGGCCCTGCGGGCCACAATTGGAAACGAGGGGCCGGTGGGCTGGCCCAGCCATCCGTGGCTTACTATAGGGGACTTCATTGTTCGGGTAGGCATCCGCTTAGATGCCCTAACGGCCATTATGGTAGTGGTAGTCAGCGGGGTAAGCCTGGCGGTGCAAGTGTATTCCCTGGGATATATGAAAGGGGACCCCGGCCTGGCTCGCTACTTCGCCTATATGTCCCTCTTCACCGCCTCCATGTTGGGGCTGGTGCTCTCTTCTAGCCTTATCCTTGTGTATGTGTTCTGGGAACTGGTGGGGCTGTGCTCCTATCTGCTGATCGGGTTCTGGTATCATAGGCCGGCGGCTGCGGCGGCGGCCAAAAAGGCGTTCATCGTTACGCGCATAGGCGACTTGGGCTTTCTGTTGGCGCTCCTTTACCTCTTTTTCCATCGGCAACCCTTTCTTGCACAGGGATTAGACCCCTTTGACATTGGCAATTTGCACCAGGCAGTTGCCGCTGGACTGCTTTCTGGGGCAATCCTTACCTGGCTAGGGCTGGGAGTTTTCGCCGGAGCGGTGGGCAAATCGGCTCAGTTTCCTCTACATGTGTGGCTTCCCGACGCAATGGAAGGCCCAACTCCAGTCAGCGCTCTCATCCACGCTGCGACCATGGTGGCAGCGGGGGTGTTCTTGGTGGCCAGGGTGTTCCCTGTGTTTGAAGCCTCCCCTGCCCTTATGCACACTGTGGCTCTTATTGGCGGCTTCACCACCATCCTGGCGGCCACTATGGGTATGGTGATGAACGATATCAAGCGCGTTATCGCCTACTCCACCATTAGCCAACTGGGGTTAATGATGCTGGCGCTGGGCGTGGGTGCATATACGGCGGCGGTTTTCCATCTGTTCAACCACGCCTTCTTCAAGGCGCTTATGTTTCTGGGGGCGGGCAGTGTGAACCACGCTACCCAAACCTTTGATATGCGCCAGATGGGCGGGCTACGCCGCCACATGCCCTGGACATATGCCACTTTCCTTGTCGCCTCGCTGAGCCTGGCCGGGGTATTCCCCTTCGCTGGCTTCTGGAGCAAGGACGAAATCCTCGTGGAGGCGCTAACGAAGGGTGAGCCTGTGGCTTTGCTGGTGGGCCTTTTGGCCCTGGTTGGGGTGTTCCTTACTGCTTTCTATGCCTTCCGCGCCCACTTCATGACTTTCCACGGGGAGTTTCGCGGGACGGGCGCGGCAGAGGCTTCCACGCATAATGCGCCCCACTTGTCTGGACACGGCCGGGTGCATCTGGCCGAATCGCCCCCGGTAATGCTTCTGCCGATGGTAGTGCTGGGCCTTCTGGCGGTGGTGTCGGGGGTAGTGGCTAATCCCCCAGGGGGGTTGGGGCCAGTCCCATCCCATTGGTTTGGCCACTTTGTTGTGAAGCCTGGTGCCCACGCCGAGGGGGCGCAGTTCAACTTTGGGCTGGCGGCTCTCTCCACAGTGTTAGCCCTTGCTGGGATTGGCCTGGCGTGGCTAATCTACGGCGCGCGACGCCTCCCCGCGGAGCGGGTTACCGTGCCCCCCGTCTATCAGGTGGTGGCCCGCAAATATTATATGGATGACTTGTATGAAGGGGCCATCGTCGGACGGCTCTTCTACCGTATCCTGTGCGGAGCCCTGGACTGGTTTGACCGAGTGGTGATAGACGGGACGGCGGAGGCCATTGGGTGGGTGGGGCGTAGCCTGGGGAGGCCTCTCGGGTGGCTCCAGAGCGGGCAGGTGCAGGCCTATGCGGGAGCCATTGGCATTGGCGTTGTCCTCATCATCCTAGTTTATATGGTGTGGAGGTAAGGCGTGCTCACGGCGACGGTCTTCCTCCCCCTGGCGGGTGCGCTGGTCATAGCCCTTTTTCTTTCCCAGCCCCGCACGGTGCGGTGGTTCGCGGCAAGTGTGGGTATAGCCGACTTTGTCCTGTCGGTCCTGGTGTTCACGGGCTACGATAGGGGGGCCGGTGGGTTACAGTGGGTGGAGCGCGTTACAGGGTGGGTGCCTTCCCTGAAGGTAGAATACTTCCTGGGTGTGGACGGGCTTGGCGCCACGCTAGTGCTCCTCACCGGCTTGCTGGGGCTGGCGGCCATCTTCTCCTCGTGGAGCATCCGTGAGCGAGTGAAGGAATACTTTGTGTGGCTTTTGGTGCTCCAAACGGCGGTGATGGGGGTCTTTACTGCCCTGGATTTCGTTCTATTCTTCCTATTCTGGGAACTGGAACTGGTGCCCATGTATTTCCTCATCGCCATCTGGGGCAGCGGGCGTAAGGAGTATTCGGCCTTGAAGTTCCTGGTGTTCACCATCACTGGCAGCGCCTTTATGCTTGTGGCCCTGCTGGTGGTATTCTTCTCTGCGGGCACCTTCAATATGGCTGACCTGGCGGGCCTCACCGCTCCCGGGCTGGACACCGAGAAGTTGCTCCTGCCGGCTCGTCTGGTGTGGATTTTCTTCTTTATCGCCTTTGCGGTGAAACTGCCCCTTTGGCCTCTGCACACCTGGCTTCCCGATGCCCATACCGATGCCCCTACGGCTGTAAGTGTGATGCTGGCCGGTGTGCTTCTGAAGATGGGGGGATACGGGCTGATTCGTATCAACGCTTCTATGTTCCCGCAGGTAACGCAGGACATGGCCATCCTACTGGCGGTCTTGGGAGTGGTGAACATCGTCTACGGGGCTATGGTGGTCTTCCGCCAGCAGGATATGAAGCGCCTCATTGCCTACAGCAGTGTCAGCCATATGGGGCTGGTGGCGCTGGGTCTCTCCTCCCTGCGGGGGACGGGAGGAGAGGTGTCTGCACTGGGTTTGACGGGCGCCGCTTTGCAGATGTTTACCCATGGCACCATCACCGGCCTGCTGTTCGTGATGGTGGGGTTGGTGTATGAGCGAACACACACCCGTTACATCCCCGACCTGGGAGGGCTGGCCGGTAGGATGCCTTTCATCGCTGCAATTTTCGTGGCGGGGGCGCTGGCTAGCCTGGGCCTTCCCAGCACCAGTGGGTTTGTGGCAGAACTAACTACCCTGATCGGCACTTTCCCAGTGTGGGGTGTAATAACGGCTGTGGGGGCGATAGGCATTGTGCTGGCTGCGGGTTACCTTTTGTGGCTCCTGCAAAGGACCCTCTTTGGTCCTATGCAAGAGCGGTGGCACCACCAATCCCTCTCCGATGCGACGGCGGTAGAGAAGGTGGCCCCCGCTCTGCTTACCGTTGCCATATTCGTTGTGGGGCTGTTCCCAGCCGTGGTAACCGATGTGCTGCGGGTGGGAACAGAGGCCATCGTTTACGGGCGGTTCACATAAGTAGCGCTATAGAAGGCGGGAAATGCCATGACGCTGCGAGACCTCTATCTGCTGTGGCCGCCGCTGGCCGTAGTAGGGGCCGGCCTTCTATTGATAGGGCTAGACCTGCTCCTGCGGGACAAGCGCGCCCTTCCCGGGGTTGCGCTGTTCGGATTGGTCGTTGCCCTGGTAGGGGGTATCACCCTCTGGCGGACAGTGCAAGTGGAAGGCCCTCAGGTAGGCATCTACGGCACCCTGAGGATAGACACCTACAGCCTCTTCTTCACATATCTTTTTGTCGCCGCTACTGGCCTGGTAGTGTTGGCCTCGGAGCCGGTGGTGCGGGGGATGGGGCGCTGGCAGGGGGAATACTACGCCCTGGTGCTCTTCTCCGCCAGCGGGATGATGCTCCTGGCATCGGCCACAGAACTTATTACCCTGTATATAGCCTTGGAGGCAACCGCTTTGCCCCTGGCAGCTCTGGCTGCCTTTGGAGGGGATGGGCGTTCCCGTGAGGCGGGGGTGAAGTTCCTGGTGCTAAGCGCCTTCTCATCGGCCCTCCTGCTATATGGGATGGTGCTAGTATATGCCTTCACGGGGACTACACACTTGGATTCTGTTGCTCAGGCGGTGTTCCAGGCCACCCTTGACCCACGGGTGCCCCTCGGGGCATGGGCACTCCTAGGTGGGGCGGTGCTAATGGCGGCGGGGTTCGGTTTCAAAGTCTCCTCGGTGCCCTTCCAGATGTGGGTGCCCGATGTGTATGAGGGGGCGCCTACTCCTGTTACCGCCTTCCTATCGGTGGCGTCCAAGGCGGCGGGCTTCGCCGCCTTGCTTCGCGTGTTTTCCACCGCCTTTGGGGCGGTGGCTCTGCAAGAGCAGTGGGCACTCCTCTTTGCAGGGTTGGCAGCGGCTTCTATGACCGTGGGGAACCTGGTGGCGGTGGTGCAGAACAATATCAAGCGCCTGCTGGCCTACTCTACTATCGCCCACGCGGGCTATATTCTGGTAGGGCTGGCGGCGGTATCTGCCCGCGCACCGGACCAGGTTAGCACCGGCCCATCGGGGGTGCTGTTCTACCTGGCGGGATATACTCTGACCAACTTGGCGGCCTTCTTTGGGGTAATTGCTGTTACTACCCAGGTTGGTGGCGAAACCATTGACGACTTTGCCGGATTGGGCAGACGCTCGCCCTGGATCGCTCTGGCGCTGACTTTCAGCCTGGTGTCCTTGCTGGGTATACCCCCAACCATCGGTTTCTGGGCGAAACTCTACATCTTTGGGGCGGCGGTAAAGACAGGGCTGGCGTGGCTGGCCGTAGTGGGCGTGCTCAACAGCGTTCTGTCGGCCTACTACTACCTTCGGGTGGTGCGGGCCATGTTCTTTGTGGCCCCACGGGAGCCCTTCTCCCTGGGTGCCAGCCCTTCCTTGACAGCCGCCCTAGCCCTCACTGCAGCGGGTGTTGTCTTTTTCGGGGTTCTTCCCTTCTCGCTCCTGCGCCTGGCGGAGGTGGCGGCGCGGGTGGTGGGTGGGCCTGCCTAGCCTAATGGGTAAGGATAGGCTTGTGCTATGCTGGAGCCAGGTCTCGGGAAAAGGCGGGAGGAATTGGAACGCCGCCTAATAGGCATCGTATTCAACGGGCGTCTTCCGGAGGCCCAGGCGCTGGCCCAGCGAATAGCCCAGGTCTTGGGGGCGGGGGCCTGGCTGTCTCCTACAGAGGCGCTAGACGCACGGGCTGCCCAGATAGCGCGTTCCCGTTTGGTTATCACAGTGGGGGGGGATGGGACAATCCTGCGCACCGCCCGCCTGACCGCCCCCTACGGTGTCCCTATCGTGGGCGTCAATATGGGGCGGGTTGGCTTTATGACGGAACTGTCGCCCCAGGAGTCCCTGGAGCGCCTCCCCGCATACCTGGATGGCAAGGGATGGATAGAGGAGCGCACTATGCTGGAGGCCCGGGTGGCCAGCAGTGGACACACCCCTGAAGAGGAGGGTCTCCCCACCTTCCACGGTCTCAACGACGCTGTGGTGGCTCGGGGCACCGTCTCCCGTCTCATTCGCCTCGCTGTCCAGGTGGATGGGGAGGACCTGGCGACCTATGCGGCCGATGGGCTTATCGTGGCCACCCCTACCGGGAGCACCGGCTACGCCCTGGCTGTAGGGGGTCCTATTGTGGATCCTCGCCTGGACTGCCTCTTGCTAAAGCCCCTGGCGGCTCACCTGGGGCTGAACACGGCCCTGGTGCTCCCATCCAACTCCAAAGTGGATATAACAGTGCTGACGGAACACCCGGTCGTGCTCAGCGTGGACGGCTTCCAGGACTTGATGCTGGGGGATGGGGACATGGTGCGGGTGGCCCGCAGCCCATATCGGGCGCGGTTCCTGCGGGCGCGCCCACCTAGCCACTTCTATCGCGTCCTTTTTCAGCGTTTGGGCCTCCAGCCGCGGCTCGGCCCGCCACAGCCCCAGCACGGTGAGTGAACCCACCGGGAGGAAGCATGGCCATTGAAAGGATAATAGAAAGCCGTCGCATCTACCACGGGTCCGTGGTCTCCCTCCGGGTGGATACGGTCCGCCTTGAGCCCAAGGGCACGGAAGGCTTCCGGGAGGTGGTGGAGCACGCCCCGGGGGTTACCATCTTGCCTGTGGATGCTAACGGAATGGTTATCTTGGTGCGTCAGTTCCGCACCCCCGCCCAGCAGGTTCTGCTGGAGTGCCCCGCCGGGACTATGGAGGAGGGGGAAACACCGGAGCAGGCAGTGCACCGGGAACTTCTGGAGGAGACCGGCTACCGCGCTAGGCGCCTGGTGCGCCTGGGTGGCTTCTGGATGAGCCCGGGCTTCTGCACCGAGTTCATGCATGCCTATCTGGCCCTGGGCCTGGAGCCTGGCCCTGCCCAGCAGGAGGCCGACGAAGACATCCAGTTGGAAAGGGTGCCGGCATCCAGCATCCCCGACTTGGTAAGAAGCGGCCAGGTGCAGGACGGTAAGAGCATTGCCACCCTGCTGATGGCCCACTGCCTCTATAAGCAAGAGGTGGAAGGCGCTTCAGCGTTGCCCTAAGGCAACGCCTTTGTTATGCTGACAGGAGAACCTGGGGGAGGCTTGGCTATGCAGGAGTATGATGTGCTAGTAGTCGGTGCCGGACTGGCCGGTATGCGCGCAGCCCTGTCCGCCTATCGCACCGGCGCCCGCGTTGCCCTGATTAGCAAGGTGCACCCTGTGCGGAGCCATTCCAACGCCGCCCAGGGAGGCATCAACGCAGCCCTCACCGACAGGGGCGACCGTTGGGAAGACCACGCCTACGATACGGTGAAAGGGAGCGACTGGCTGGGCGACCAGGATGCCATTGAGGTGATGTGTAAGGAGGCTGGCCAGGAACTCATCAACCTGGAACATATGGGTGTCATCTTCAATCGGGACGAGGAGGGGCGGTTGGGCACCCGGGCCTTCGGAGGTCAGCGCCGCGCCCGCACCTTCTTCGTCGCCGATATCACCGGCCAGGCCATCCTCCATGTGATGTATGAGCAGATCTTGAAAGCGGGTATCACCCTTTTTGAGGAGTGGTTCTGCACCGACTTGGTTGTAGAAGACGGGCGGTGCGCAGGATGTGTGGCCTTGGAGATACGCACCGGAAGGGTCGCTTGCATCCCAGCGCGAGCGGTGGTGCTGGCCACCGGAGGGCTGGGACGGGTCTTTGAGCCGTCTACCAACGCCCTTATCTGCACTGGCGATGGCATGGCCTTGGCCTACCGTGCTGGCGCTCCCCTGATGGATATGGAGATGGTGCAGTATCATCCCACCACCCTGAAAGGGAGCGGCGTCCTCATTACCGAAGGGGCCAGGGGCGAGGGAGCGTATTTGCTTAACAAGCACGGGGAGCGCTTCATGGCTCGCTATGCCCCCAAGATGATGGAACTGGCCTCCCGCGATGTGGTCTCCCGTGCCGAGATGACCGAAATTCTGGAAGGGCGGGGGGTGGATGGGTGCGTCCTTCTGGACTGCCGCCACCTGGGGGCACGCCTAATTCGGGAGCGCCTCTCCCAAATCTACGAAATCGGCCTGGATTTCGCAGGGGTAGACATAACAAAAGAGCCTATCCCCATCCGCCCCGGGATGCACTACCAGATGGGGGGTATCAAGACCGACATTTGGGGGCGATGTTGGGACCCACAGGGGCATTGGCGGGGTGTGGAGGGGCTTTTCGCTGCCGGTGAGTGCGCTTGCGTGTCCGTCCACGGAGGTAACCGCCTGGGGGCCAACTCCCTGCTGGACACCGTCGTCTTTGGCCGACGGGCTGGCGAAACGGCTGCCCAGTGGGCGCAGGAGCATCCCCTGCCTCCAATCAACGATGCCCATTGGCGCAACAAGACCGAGGGACGGCTCCGCGACCTTCTTGCCAATGAGAGCAACGGGGACTCGGTAGCACGCATCCGCTGGGAAATGGGCATCACAATGGACCGTTTCCTGGGCGTTTTCCGCGACCGGGAGGGTATGGAGCAATCCTTGCACACCTTACGCACCCTTAGGGAGCGCTACCAGCGAATAAGCGTGCGGGACAAGGGGCGGGTCTTCAATACCGCCCTGGTGTTTGCCCTGGAACTGGACTACATGCTAGAGTGCGCCGAGGCCATCGCCGTAGGTGCCCTGGAACGCAAAGAGAGCCGAGGCGCCCATTACCGCCGCGACTACCCCAACCGGGACGATGCCAACTGGCTTAAGCATATCCTGCTATATCAGGGGGAGAAGGAGGAGGGGCCCACGGTCGCTTACCTGCCCGTAACCATTACCCAATGGCCCCCGGAGAAACGCGTGTATTAGCATGGAGAAGGACACACCGGTGGCATTGTCTGGAAGGGGAGGGCCTCTGCCACCGAGAAGGTGCTAGGAGGCTACCTATGGGAGACCGGGCGTCGGAGCAGGTTTTGACCTACGATGTGGTGGTTGTGGGAGCAGGGCTGGCGGGGATGCGCGCCGCCCTGGAGGCTGCACGCCAGGGGGTCAAGGTGGCAGTTGTCTCCAAAGTGCACCCTCTGCGGAGCCACTCCACTGCCGCCCAGGGGGGCATCAACGCCGCCCTTGGTGAAAACGACTCCTGGGAGAAGCACGCCTTTGACACGGTGAAGGGGAGCGATTA
The DNA here is from genome assembly GCA_046294495.1 of Dehalococcoidia bacterium. Classification (GTDB taxonomy): domain Bacteria; phylum Chloroflexota; class Dehalococcoidia; order Lucifugimonadales; family HRBIN23; genus HRBIN23. The sequence continues at coordinate 23,376 of JBKBKV010000016.1, forward strand.
TTTGGGCGACCAGGACGCCATAGAAGTCCTGTGTCGTGAAGCCCCCCAGGACATCCTGGAACTGGAGCATATGGGGGTTATCTTCAACCGACGCCCCGATGGGCGTCTGGCCCAGCGCCCCTTCGGAGGCGCAGGTTTTCCCCGCACCTGCTATGTGGCCGACATCACTGGCCAGGCCATCGTTCATGTTATTTGGGAGCAAATCCTGAAGGCTGGTGTGCAGGTCTACGACGAGTGGTTCGCCACCTCCTTGGTTGTAGACGATGGAGCCTGTGTGGGCCTTGTGGCACTGGACTTGCGAGGGGGGCGTCTCTACACTCTCCAGGCCACACGGGGTGTGGTGCTGGCGACCGGGGGCCTCGGGCGTGTCTACCAGCCAACTACCAACGGTATCATCTGCACTGGCGACGGCATGGCACTGGCCTACAGGGCGGGTGCCGCCCTAATGGACATGGAGTTCACCCAGTTCCACCCCACTACCCTGAAGGGGAGCGGGGTGCTTATAACCGAGGGGGCCAGGGGCGAGGGGGGCTATCTGCTGAATAAGAATGGCGAGCGCTTCATGGCCCGCTACGCTCCCAAAATGATGGAACTGGCCTCTCGCGATGTGGTCTCCCGTGCTGAGGCGACGGAAATTGCCGAGGGACGGGGAGTGGATGGGTGCGTGCTCCTAGACTTGCGCCATCTGGGCCGCAAACTTATCTTTGAGCGCCTCTATCAGATTTACGAACTGGCCCGCGACCTGGCGGGGGTGGATGCCGTCCATGAGCCCATCCCCATCCGTCCGGGGATGCACTACCAAATGGGCGGGGTAAAGACCGATGTGAACGGAGCAACAACCCTGCCTGGCCTCTTCGCCGCAGGTGAATGTGCCTGCGTCTCGGTGCATGGTGCCAACCGTCTGGGGGGCAACTCCCTGCTGGAGACGGTTGTCTTCGGGCGGCGGGCTGGCAAGGCCGCCGCTCAGCGGGAACCCCGCAACCGTGCCCTCACTAGCGCCCCTGCACAAGACGAGGAGCGTCGTATACAGGCCCTGTTCGCCCGGGAAGCCAACGGCGACAGGTGTGCCGCCCTTCGCAGTGAGATGGGCACTACTATGAACGATTTGGTGGGTATCTTCCGGGACAAGGAGGGACTAGAAGAGGCCTTGCGCCGTATTCGACACCTGAAAGAGCGTTATCAGCGCCTTCCGGTGCGCCATCACGGGTGGGTGTTCAATACTGACTTGGTGCAGGTGCTGGAACTGGGGGGTATGCTGGATCTGGCCGAGGTTATGATTATTGGGAGCATAGCCCGTAAGGAGAGCCGAGGCGCCCACAGCCGGCGGGACTTCCCTCAGCGGGACGACGCTCGCTGGCTGAGGCATACCCTGGCATATTACACCCCCCAAGGCCCCCGCCTGGACTATGCTCCCGTTACCATCACTCGCTGGCAACCTCAGGAGAGGAGTTACTAATGCGCATCACCCTGAAAGTCCGGCGCTACAACCCAGAAACACCCAAGCCCCAATCCTACTGGCAGGAGTATGCCCTGGAGGTGGAACAGGCGGCTACAGTGCTGGACGCCCTAATTCGCGTGCGAGAGGAGTTAGACGAGTCTCTTGCCCTGCGGTGCTCCTGCCGAAGTGCCATCTGCGGCTCCTGTGCTATGCGCATCAACGGGCACGCCGGCCTGGCGTGCAAGACCAAGGTCAGCGCGGTTGCTGGCGCCGATGGCACAATTACTGTGGAGCCTATGGGCAATATGCCCGTCTTGAAAGACTTGGTAGTAGACCTTACCCCACACTGGCAAAAGGTGAGAGCGGTGGAACCCTGGCTTCAGCCCCAGGGGCCTGAACCCCAGGGGGAATACCTGGCCTCCAACGAGGCCATGCTACACCTGGCCGGCGTAATGAACTGCATTATGTGCGGGGCGTGTGTGTCGGACTGCACCGTGCTGGAGGTGGATCCCAACTTTCTGGGACCGGCGGCCCTGGCCAAAGCCTATCGCTTCGTGGCCGACCCCCGGGATGGGTCGGGAAAGGCGCGCCTGGCCAAATACAACACCTATGGGGGGATCTGGGACTGCACCAGGTGCTATGAGTGTGTCCAGGTGTGCCCTAAAGGGGTGGCGCCTATGGAGCGCATTATGGCCTTACGGGAGCGGGCTATCGCCGCAGGCTACAAAGACACCTACGGTGCTCGCCACACTCTGGCCTTTGAGGAACTGGTGGAGCACAGCGGTCGCCTAGACGAACTGCGTCTGCCACTTAAGACCTTCGGCTACACCAACCTGCCCAAACTGGTGAGCCTTTTGCCCATTGCCCTGCGCACCCTGCCCAAGCAGAAGGTCCCCTCGCCTTTCCACAAGCCCATACCCGATGTGAAAAACTTCCAGAAAACTTTTCGGAAGGCCCGCCGGGCGTCCGAGGACGAGCGCCAGCCTGTTTCCACGCCAGGCGAGTAAGGATAAGGAGGCTATCGTGAAGTTCGCCTTCTACCCAGGATGTGTGTCTCGTGGAGGGTGCCCTGAACTATACCCCTCGGCGGTGGCGGTGGCTCAGAAACTGGGTCTGGAACTACAGGAACTCACCGGCGCCTCGTGCACAGGGGCCGGTGTGCTCCAGGAGAGTAACCGCTTCCTTGGGGACTGCCTAAATGCCCGCACCTTCGGCATGGCCGAAAGGCTGGGCTTGCCTATTATGACCATCTGCTCAACCTGCCAGGGGGTGATGGCCCAGGCCCGGGAGCGCCTGAAGGACGAGGTATATCGGCAAAAGGTCAATGCTGTGCTTGCCGAGGAGGGGTTAGCCTATAACGGCACGGTGGAGGTGAAGCACCTGTTGTGGGTGCTGGTAGAGGACATCGGCCTGGAAAAGGTAAAAGGGATGGTGGTGCGCCCCCTCCGTGGCCTGCGGGTGGCCCCTTTCTACGGGTGCTACATTGTGCGCCCTTCTAAGGTGCTGGGATACGATGAGCACACCGAGCGCCTGGGCGCCTTAGAGCGTCTTATTGTTGCCCTGGGCGCCGAGCCTGTGGACTTCCCCGGCAAGACTCGGTGTTGTGGCTTTCCGATCCTGACCATCAACGAGCGCAACTCGGTCGGCATGGTGGCCAAGCACACCATGGACGCCAAAGAGCATGGAGCCGATGCTATGGTTACCCCTTGTCCTCTGTGCCATCTGAACCTGGATGGGTATCAGGTGAAGGCCATGGGGCATATCAAGGACAGGATAGACCTGCCCATCTTGCACCTGCCCCAGTTGGTAGGGCTAGCCTTGGGCATAGACCCAAAGGCCTTGCGCCTGGGACGGCATCTTATCTCCGTTGCGCCGGTGCTGGAGAAACTGGGGGAAGTGGCAGTAAAAGCGTAGGCGCCTTGCGAGGCGGGAGGAACATGTGATTCGTATCGGTATGGACCCTGACCTGGTGGTAGCAGGGGGCTTTGTGCTGTCGTGGCATGGGTTGCTTAGTTTCCTGGGGGTGGCCCTTGCGGTCTGGCTGGTGGCCCGCTGGGCACCTAGGCGGGGGATTTCCAGCGACGCCGTGTATGCCACCGCTATCTGGGCGATCATCGGAGGAATTGTCGGGGCACGCCTCCTTCATGTGATTGACGAGTGGCAATACTACCGCGCTAACCCGTTGCAAATCATCGCCATTTGGAACGGTGGGATAGCGATCTGGGGCGCTATACTGGGGGGATTTGTCGGCGGGGCCATTTATGCGCGCATGAACCGCATCCCTGTGGGGCGCCTCGCTGATATCGCGGCTCCCGCCTTGCTCTTGGCCCACACCATTGGACGCGTTGGCGATGTTATCAACGGGGAGCATGTGGCCAAGACCACCAGCATGCCCTGGGGGGTAGTCTGGTCGCACCCCAAAAGCCTTACCTACCAGTTCTACGGAGGCCAACTAGTGCCCACCCACCCGGCTGTGGCCTATGAGATGGTGTGGAACCTCCTCATTTTCGCGCTGCTGTGGTGGGTGGTGCGGGAGCGCCTCAAGCCGGAGGGGATGACCTTCGCCCTGTATCTAGCGCTAACGGCTATTGGGCGCTTCTTCATCTACTTTTTCCGTTTGGACAGGGAGTGGGTTGCTGGGCTGGGGGAGGCGCAGATAGTGTCGCTGGTGGTCTTGGCGGTAACGGTGCCCCTTCTGGCCTTGAAGGCCCGCTGGGCGCCTCCCGCCCCTGCCTCATCCACCCTACCTGTATCCTCACCTCGTCCACAGAGGGGGAAAGTGCGGGCCTAGCAGAATGGCTAGCGTGCCGGGCGAAGGTCGCGTACCAGCAGACGCAGGCCAGGGGCGCCTCTAGAGGAGGCCAGGTCGGGGGTAAATACCACATCGCACAGTGGTGGCACTCCCTGGCTCCATGCTTTCCCCAGGCGAAAGCCCACCCCGTCCCACACGGCCTTGCCCTGGCGAAAGCGCAAAAGGATGTGCTGCCCCTCTTCTCCTGCCAAGCGCCACGACAGCACCTCTACCCTGTGTGCCAGGAAAAGGGGTTCCCTGTTCCCAGGGCCGAAGGGAGCCATCCTCTGAAGCGTCTGGTAGGCATCGCCTACCATATCCGTGAAAGTAGCCTCGGCGTCTATGAGCAGGGCAGGTGAAGGGGGTGCTTGCCCAATCTGGGACCGGGCTGCGCTGGTGAGCGCCTGCTCTACCTGGGGCAGGGCTGGGGGAGCACATTCAAAGCCCCCTGCGGCGGCGTGGCCACCAAAGCGGTCAAACCATGGTGCCCCGGCCTCTAGCACCTTCCCCATATCTATCTCCGGGATGCTGCGGGCGCTGGCGCGAATGCGGTCGCCTGATCGGGCTGCCACCACAGCAGGGCGATAAAACATCTCCACCAATCGGGTAGCCACCAGCCCATTGACCCCAGGCACAAACTCCTCCCCGCACACAAATAGCAGAGGCGGGGGAGTGGGGGCAGGGATTCGCTCAAGGGCAATGGCCAGAAGGTCCTCGGTGAGGCGCTGGCGCTCGTCGTTGAGGCGCTCCAGTTCCTGAGCCAGGGGCTGGGCCGCCTCGGTAGAAGGTGCCTGCAAGAGGCGAAGGCTAAGGTCGGCCCTGGCGAGGCGTCCGGCTGCATTAAGGCGCGGAGCGATAATGAAGGATACGGTGTCGGCCGAGACCTCCTCTGGGCGTAGGCCGGCGCTGGCGCACAGGGCCACCAGGCCAGGGTGCTGGGTATGGCGGAGTCGTCGCAACCCCTCCTGCACCAGAGAGCGGTTCTCCCCTTGCAAGAGGCCCAGGTCCGCAATGGTGCCCAGGGCTGCCAGTTCTATCACGCCGTCTGGGAGGGGACGGGCCAATTCACGGTAGAGGGCCTGAGACAGTTTGAAGGCCAGGCCAGCGCCTGTTAGATGGGGGAAGGGGTAGCGTGAGCCCTCTCTCCAAGGGGAGATGACTGCTATCGCTTCCGGTAGCGCCTTAGGAGGGAGGTGGTGGTCAGTAATCACTAGGTCTAGCCCCAGGGAGCGCGCCGCACCACTGGGGCCAGCGCCGGTTATTCCAGTATCTACTGTGATCACCAGGCTTGCTCCCTGGTGGCGCAACTGTTTTAGGGCCTGAATGTTCAGGCCGTGTCCTTCAGTGGCACGGTCAGGCAGATAGGTTATCACCTGGGCCCCAACCCCCTTTAGCGCCTTCGCAAGAAGGGCGGTGGCCGTTACGCCATCTGTGTCAAAGTCCCCAAAGATGGCAATTCGCTCTCCCCGGAGAAGGGCTTGCAAGATGCGGTGGACGGCCCTGTCCATCTGGGGGAGGAGGAAAGGGTCGTGGTAAGGCTCTGACTGTGAGGATAGGAAGGTGGCTACAGCCTCCTGTGTGTGAAGGCCACTATGCCAGAGAGCGGCGGCCACAGGCTCCGGGAGGGCGAGGGAACGGGCAAAGGAAGCGGGAGGCGGTGGGAGGACCCGCCATTGGCGAGGGATATGAAGTGAAAGGTGGCGGTTCACGGCTCCCACTGGCGAAACACCAGGGTGGAGTTGTGCCCCCCAAAGCCCAGTGCGTTGCTCATAGCCACACGCACCTTTCCATAGCGGGGTGTCCATGGGGTGTAGTCCAAGTCGCACTCCGGGTCTGGCTGGTCCAGGTTGATGGTAGGGGGGATGACCCCGCGGATGATGCTCATAGCAGTGATAACCGCTTCCAATGCGCCTGCCGCCCCCAAGAGATGCCCTGTCATAGACTTGGTGGAACTGATGGGGATACGGTAGGCCTCCTCGCCGAAGACTGTCTTAATGGCCTGGGTCTCAAACTTATCGTTGAGGGGGGTAGAGGTGCCATGGGCGTTTATGTAGTCCACATCCTTGGGTTGCAGGCCGGAACGGTGCAAGGCCAGGGCCATAGCCCTTGCCCCCCCCTCGCCACCGGGGGCGGGTTGGGTAATGTGGTAAGCGTCGGCGGTGGCGGCGTAGCCCACCAGTTCTACCAAGGGCTGGGCACCTCGGGCGAGGGCGTGCTCCAGGCGCTCCAGCACCAGAATGCCAGCCCCTTCCCCTATTACGAAGCCGTCTCGCTGGGCATCAAAGGGGCGAGAGGCGCGCTCAGGCTCCTGGTTGCGGCGAGAGAGGGCCTGGCAGGCATTGAAGCCTGCGATGGCTATAGGGCAGATGGGTGCCTCTGCCCCCCCAGCCAAGGCCAGGTCTACCTCGCCCCGGCGGATCAGTTCGTAAGCCTCCCCGATGGCGTCTGACCCACTGGCGCAGGCCGACACTGTGCCGAAGTTAGGCCCTTTGAAACCAAAGGCAATAGACACCTGCCCGGCAGCCATATCTACCAACATCATGGGGACCAGGAAAGGGCTGACCCGCTGTGGCCCTTTTTCTTGTAGGACGGCGAACTGCTGGGAGAGGGTAAGGATACCCCCTACCCCTGTGCCGATGATGGTGGCGCACCGCTGAGGGTGGGGGAGAGCACCGTTGAGGCCGGCCTGACGCAGAGCCTCCTGGGCAGCAGCCAAAGCGAACTGCACGAAGCGGTCGGTGCGGCGAGCCTCCTTGCGGTCCATATAGGCCAAGGGGTCAAAGCCCTTCACTTCGGCGGCGATTTGGGTCTCAAAGGGCGTAGGGTCAAAGGCCGTGATACGCCCCACCCCCGATTTGCCTTGAAGTAAGGCTTGCCAGGTGGCCTCTACCGAAAGGCCTAGCGGGGATACAGCGCCCATTCCTGTTATAACAACACGAACTCCTGCCACGCTACCCTCCCGTTTAGAAAACTATTATAGGGCAGGAGCACCTGAGAGTGTCGTCCCCCAGGTGATAAGCCCCTTGCGCCAGGGCGGGAGCGTTTGGGCCAGGTGGGCGAACTTGTCAGGGGGGCTCGCTTGGTCCAGAAGGAGGTGAAACGGGAATCCACGCCTCTTGCGAGCATCGTCTAGCCATTGCACCGCCAGTTCCAGATGAGGGCGGCCCGGGCGGTAGCAAGGCAACATGACGATATTTCGGCGTAGCGCCTCCGAAGCCATGTTAGCCAGCGCGGGGTCGTGCCCCCGTCCACCTGCAGGTGCAAAGGGCGAGAGGAAGACAGTCACACCATTGGTGTATACCGCGCTGATAAGGGATGCGACAAGGGCAGAGTTGCCGCTGGTGTCTATAAGCCCGTCGGCGCGGTCTACCTGCTCAGCAGGGGGGCTATCACCTTGGGGGGTAACGATGTTTACCTTTTCCGTGGTGATGGCTGGGGCCAGGTCGTTGGGCAGGGGTTGAGTGGGGTAGAGGGATACAGTTGCATCCAGGGAGCGCAGGTAGAGGGCCGTTAGAACCGTAAGAGGGGATGCGCCAGCCACCACGAAGTGCTTGTCCTTGGCCCAATGAGGCTGATCCCAGCGGTGTTCAAAGTGCCTACAGTAGGCAATGGTGCGGCGCTGAATAACGGACAGTTGTTGGGCCCCCTTCGTCGACAACGCGAGGGGCTCGGTCAGCAGGGCTATGTCGGCGATAGCGGGGCTAACAACGACCAGGTGCTCTTCCTGTTCCACCCGCCACTGGCTAGCCCAGCCGTGGGCACGATGGAGGCCTGGCTCCTCGTAAAGGTTGGTTGTGCACTCATCGGGGGCGTTGGCCAGGCAGGAGGAGCACATTCGGCAGGAGCGTCTCAGAACTGGCACAACCCAGTCCCCCGCCCGGATGCGCCGTGTCTCCCGTCCAGAGGCGGTTACGCGTCCCACCATTTCGTGGCCCACAACCCACCGTTGGGGGTCCGGCGGGGAGCCTGTGCGGTGAGACAGGAAAAGGTTGTCCATCCTGCATATCCCGACTTGTTCCACCTGCACCAAGCCCTGGCGGGTTCTCGGGTGCGGGGGAAGAGGGGCCTCCTCCAATCGGGGGTCCCAACGAACGCGGGCAGGGTTGATGACAATGGACTGCATCTTCTCCATAGCAAGGGGGTCTCCTCTCCTATACCGAGGCTATGGTAAGGGGCACTATGCCACTATTCCAGGGGAAGTGGTTGGCTTTTTGAGAGGGTTTTGACCCTAACCTGGCGTTCTTGAGACTTTGCTGGGGAGGCGCTGGTAAATCCCTCGCCATGTAACCTGTAAGAGGGGGCTGTAACGCCCTGTGGCCTGCCAGCGTGGTCGGTGCCCTTCTACTAGTTCCCTCACCGCTGTCAGCAGGTCGGGCGCGTCGGTCTCGTAAAGTGCCAGGTAACGGTCCTGACCCGGCTGGGGGAGCACGGCTTCAAAGCGATAGGCGGTGTGGAAAAGCCCGGTGGCTAACACATCAGGCACATGTATGGAGTTATACCATGCGTTGAAATCCCCTTCCCTGGCGGGGTCGGCGCAGTGGCTCTGGACGGCGAAAAGGCCTGTTATGGGGGCCTTGCCTGTCTTAGCGGTAGTAAAGGAGGGCCCAATGCGCCGCCACATGTGGCGTGCCACCACCTGAAGGGCGGGGTGGATACGCCCCTGGGCTACCCACTGGGGCATAAACCGTTCCATAACCTGTTGGGGTATCTTCTCTAGCAGACTATCCTGTTCTACCTCGTAGATAGCCAGATATTTGGCTTCCCGTGAAGCGGGATCGGCGTTGCGATAGCGGGTGGGATGGGAGACAAGCCCCGTCGCTACCATGTCCACTAGGTGGACGGCGTCATACCATCGGTTGAAATCCTCTTCTTTTGCAAGGTCGGTGCAGATGGCTGTAACGAAGCGGATGCCTGCTGGGTAGCGGCCCTCCATATTTTCCCCTCCTTGCCCATTACTCTAAGAATGGAGAAAGGGAGGCGTCAATGGGGCTTTTGCCTCTATAATTCTGGGAGGCACGGGTTTTCCCACAGCCTTGCTGGAAGAGGGAGGTGCAGTATGACCGGGCGCGGCTCGCTACTTCCCGGGGCCTTTGGTTCACTGCAAGGGGTGCGTATCCTTTCCAGTGGCACCTGGATCGCCCAGCCCTTCGCCGCCACTCTGGCGGCGGAGATGGGGGCTGAGGTGGTGCAGATAGAACGCTCACAAGAAGGAGACCTGTCTTGCCGCCTGCAACCCGATGGGCTCCTTATGCCCACCAAGGATGGCAAGAAGGTGGGTGGCATCTTTCTGCAGGACCGCCGGTGCGCCTTTTACATCACCCTTAACTTCTCTCACCCCAAAGGGAGGGAAATTTTCCTACGCCTTGTCCCCCATTTTGATATATGGATGGAGAGTTCCCGCCCCGGCACCTATACCAAATACGGGTTAGACGACGAGACTGTTCTGCGCCACAACCCCCGTCTGGTAATTGTTCATGTGTCGGGGTATGGTCAGACAGGACATCCTGACTACATTGGACGCCCTTCTTACGACCTTATCGGGCAGGCCTTCGGTGGGATGATGTATATAACGGGTTCCCCTGACCCGGAACCCCCCATGCGTGCAGTGCCCTGGATAGGTGACTACATTACAGCCCTTTTTGCCCTGTGGTCTGCCCTAGCGGGCTACATTTACGCCCAGCGCACTGGCGAAGGACAGTCCATAGACCTGGCCCAGTATGAAGCCATCCATCGATGCCTGGCAGGAACTATGGTGGCCTATTTCCAGGGAGGGGTGATCAGGGAAAGGAGAGGTAATCGGGCAGGTGAACTGCAACCCTACGATGTGTTTCACGCCGCCGATGGGATGGTTGTAATTGCAGTGGCTAACTTCTCCCTTTTTGAACGCCTCTGCCGTATCTTGGGCCTGGAGAAGGACCAGGAATGGATGCGCACAGCCCACTATCAGCCCTACTCCGAGATAGGGATGGAGTTTGATGCCCTACTTCGTTCCTGGGTTATTGAACGGCCTGCGGTAGAGGTGGAGCGCCTGCTCAACGCAGAGGGCATCCCATGCTGTCGCATAATGAACGCCCGGGATATGGCTGAAGATGCCCATTACCAAGCCAGGGAGATGCACATAACCTGGGAAGATGTCCAGGTGGGGCGTATCAAGGGTATCGGGGTCGTGCCTAAGTTCAGCAAGACACCCGGGAGGGTGTGGCGTGGCACGGCTCCGGTGGGATACGACAACCTTACAGTCTACCAGAGGCTGTTAGGGCTCACGGCAGAGGAGGTGGACGCTTTACAGCGGGAGGGAGTGCTTTAGCGGCCGAGAAGAACCGATGGCTGCCCGGCCAGGATTCGAACCTGGGTCAAGGGATCCAAAGTCCCCTGTGCTACCACTGCACCACCGGGCAATACAGACCCGTCTACTGGCGTTATGGCCCTATGGTGCCGAAGGAGGGAGTCGAACCCTCATGGGGCAAAGCCCCAGCGGTTTTTGAGACCGCCGCGTCTACCATTCCGCCACTTCGGCAGGCGTCTACCGGCTCCCTTTCCATGTAAGCAGAAATCACCCTCCTCTGCAACCCTCGGGAGCCTATGGCACGACACGCTGGTGTTTATACCAGCAGCCAGACAGTATTATAAGGGCGGTAGGTATGTTAGGGCATAAGGCCAGGGAGTAGGTGGACGACCATGCGCCGTTTGTCCAGGTCTATCTTCTGCACCACCGCATCAATGGCCGGTATAAGCACCTCTCCCCTAGGGCCGTGCACCACATATACATCGTTGCTCCCCGTCTGTAGGATATCCTGCACATTTCCCAGAAACTCGCCCGTGTCTGTCCACACCTCAAGGCCGAGTATCTGGAAATGATAGAAGCGCTCTGGGGGGGGTGGTGTGAAGGGGACTTCTAGCAGTTGGCCCCGCAGTGCCTGGGCGGCTTCCGGCGTTTCTACTCCGGCGAGCCAGACAATGAGGGCGCCTTTCTCACGGCGCACCCGTTGGAGGCGGTAGGGTTTGCCTTGGATAAAGAGTTCGGACCCGCGCCGAAAGCGCTCGGGGCGTTCTGTAAGGACCTGTATACGCAGGCCGCCGCGCAGACCCCAGGG
>JBKBKV010000017.1:0-8604 GCA_046294495.1 Dehalococcoidia bacterium
CGCTCATCCTAGCGGCCCACCTCCCCTGGGCGTGTGAGGGCGAAGGCCCTTGTGCCCAGTGCCTCCTTGGGGTGTCCTGGTTGCAGGCAAGGGTCTGGAGCAGTGCAAAGGATGAGCGATGTTCCGAGGGGGTGAGGCCCCCGAACTAGGGCCACTCACCTGCCCAAACTTCCCGAGGCCACAGGCAGGGCCGACTCATCCACCAGCGTTAGCGGGGGCCTGGCTCTCCCAGGGAGGGGCGGCGGAAGGGGAGGCGTCGCCCCATGCCCTCCAGGGCCGCTGCGAGGATGGCAGGGGTTATCTCCCCAACCCCCCTGGCAAGGGCGTAGCGCTCCACTGCAGTTTTGACCCTCCCCCTTATGAAGGCGGGTATGCGGTGCAGACGCCCCTGGGCCTCCTCTGACCAGGTAAAGGTGTTCCCCAGGTGGCGTGCGCCCTGCATGGGGGGCTGGTAGGAGCACCAGATGTCTTCTCCCATAAGGTCTCCCGTAAGGGCGAAGGCCCTGGCCCTGCACCCACCGCACAGGTCGACGTAGTTACACCTCCCACATCTCCCGCTGGGGGCATCCCTCCGCAAGCGGCGCAGTATGGGCGAAGTCTCCCAGATTAGGGTAAAGGGCGTTGCCCGCACGTTGCCCGCCGCCAGGGGCAGATAGGGGCATGGGGTCAGGTCTCCTTCAGGGGTGATACGGCAGTATTGCCTGCCGGCCATACACCCAGCGTTGCCCAACAGGGGCGAACCTCGCTGGGAGGCCACCCGGCTTATCTGGGGCGCACATCGGGCGCGCACCATCATCTGGGGGTAACGCTTCTGGATCTCCACCAATGCACCCAGCGTTGCTTCATACTGGGCAGGGGTGATATCAGTCAGTTCTTCGCCCCGCCCGGTGCACACAAGGAAGTAGAGGTTGAACCCCACAGCCCCCATTTCCTGGGCGAGTGCGGCCACAGCGTCTACCTCGGTGAAGTTCCAGGGGAGCACCGTCATCTGCACCAGCACGGAGAGGCCCTCTGCAACACAGTTCTGGATACCCCGCACCGCACCTTTCCAGGCCCCGGCAACGCCCCGAAAGGCGTCGTGCTTCTCAGGGAGTGCCGAGTCCAGGCTTATGCCGACCCCCGAAACGCCAGCCTGACGCAGATTGGCCACCCGGGCTTGTGTAAGGAGTGTGCCATTACTTCCCACCACGACGACCAGGCCTCTCCCCACTGCATAGCGTGCCAGGTCAACGATGTCCCGGCGCAGTAAAGGCTCGCCCCCCGACAGAATGAGGAGACGGGTTCCTGCGCTGGCCAGGTCGTCTATGAGCAGACACCCATCACGGAAAGAGAGTTCACGGGCGCTGGCACGGCCCCCCGCCAAGTAGCAATGGGGGCATCGCAGATTGCACGCCTGAGTGATATTCCAGGAGACGACCTCTGGAAGCCAGGAGGCCTCCCTCTGGCCGGGAGCCGAGGAGATGGAGGTCACGCGATGCGCCTCCCCCCGCCTCCACTGGGCGACTTGTCATATACCTCGCATACCCAGAAGAGGTAACCCGCTGGATAGGCAGGCTGTTGGATGTGGAAAGCGTCGTATTCAAACAACTGCCTGGCCCAGTAGAGGAACTCAAAGTGGGGGTCACCAGGATAGACTACCTGGGCAATGGCGTTGACCTGGAAACTGGGGTAGTTTGGCCCCTCGCCTGTGTAGTGGAGGGTTACTCGGGGGTCAGCCAGGATGTTCCTGTAGGTCTGCCCCAGGAAGATCTCCAGGGAACCCAGGCAACGGCGGTCCAGGCGGTGAGGTGCGGAATAAAGGGAATCCACCATGGCGATGCGCTGGGCCAGGGTCTCCTGCCAGGTGCCCTTGTCCACCTGGGCCAGCAGGCCCTTGAACGCCTGTATATACGGCTGCAGATACTCAAGGCGGGGAAGAAGGCCCACGCCCTTGTTGGCGGTGTGCACAGGGAAGACCCCGTGAGAGGAGTAGGTTACTACTACGGGCAGGTGTGCTTGAAAACGCCTGACCCGATCCCCTGTAGCCAGATGGCTGGAGAAGAGCACGCGACGGGAGGTCAGTTGCCATTGCAGGAAGGCATCGGGCAGAGAGGTCAGGGTGAAGAGGGCTGGCCCTTTTCCGTTGGGCTCCGGGGAGAGCACCTCTATCTGCGGGCCTACTAGACGCACCTGAGCCCCCACTACAGCGGTCATAAGCGTTCCTTTCCTGGAGAAGTTACGGCTTGTGGAAGCGCCCCGTGGCCTCCCAATGGGCTTTAGCCTGCTCCACTACTTCCGGCGTTATTTCTCTGGCCCCCTGGCTTTGGGCATAGGCCTCCACAGCCTGGATGACTACCCCACGGATGAAGGGGGGGACACGGCGGACCCGTTCCCGAGCGGCGGGTGTCCAGGGCATAGCGCTGGAGGCCTTTGCTGAACCCTCTGCCCATTGCTGGTATTTCTTCTCCACCAGGTCAAGGGTAACTTGCGCCACGCCCCTCTTCCTGGCCAGCGCCTCCACTCTCTGACGGGTAAGGTTGCGCATAGGCCCTTCGGGCACCTGCTGGAGACGGGCGTGGGCTTCGGGGGTCCACGCCGGGGCCTGCTCCTCCCTGTGTTTCTGGGGGTTAGGTGGGGAAGGGAGGCCGTCGGTGCTGATAAGCACATTCGCCGGAGCGAAACGGGCTACTTCCTCGGCCACACTTCCGATGGTGGTGTAGGGGGTGTGGTGGAGGCCGAAGCGCCCCAGCACCATAAGGGACGGTTCCCGCTGGTGAGCGTAGCGCAGGAGGGCGTCTGCGGGCCTGTCGGCCAGGAGGACGGGGGTAAGGGACTGCCCATGTGTGTGGGCTATTTGGGAAGCCTGCTCCAAATGGGAGGTGTAGAGTTTCTCAAGGCCCTTGTCTATCACCTCTTCGTGGAGCGCCTCCTGCTGGCGGAAGTGGAAGAGACGCCCTGCCTCGTCAGACAGCACTTCCTTCAGGGCCTGGAAGGCCGCTCGGTGCAGGCGGGGGTCGTAGGCTGCTACCCCATCTACCGGTAGGTGCAAGGCCCTCCCCAGGGCCAGGGCCTTTTCTACCGCCTGGAATGAGGGTGGGCTGCCATCTACCCCAACGGCGATGGGATGGCTCCCGCTTTGCCAGGTCTTCCTAACCACCAGCACATCCACAGGGGCATAGCGAAGCACCCGTTCGCACACACTCCCCAGGCTCTGTTGCTCCGGCGCACCAAGGCCCTTGGCCCCTAGGACGACCAGTTGGTAGTTTCCCTCCCCTACCTCGCGGAGGATCTCCACATAGTTTCGTCCCTCTACGGCCTTTCCGCTGAAGGGGATCTCCCGCTCCACACACATCTTCTCCAGTTGTGCCAGATAGGATTGGGCGATAAGTTCTAGCCCCCTGCCGATGAGTTGGCTGTGGAGGGAGCGTTGTCTTTCCAAGGCATCAGGCTTCTGGTAGCGTGGGGGGAGGGCAGGCTCTAGATGGGTAAAGCGCTGTTCGTGCAGGCGTGCCGCATACACATGGATGCCTGTTATTCGCGCCCCGACAGCGGCGGCCGTCTCCACAGCCACCTGGGCGGCCGTCCAGCCGCAGGGGGAGTTGTCTACCGCCACCAGGATATGTGTATACATTGCAGCCCCCTAATGCTGGCCGCGGCGGCCGGTTGCCTGCACCCTGCGCACCAGTGCCCAGAGGATGGCTGCCACGCCTACTGCCACCAGGGGAGGCAGGGTAAAGACCCCTATACTCGTCGGGCGTTCTAGGGCCAGGAAAGACCAAGAACTGATTGCCTTCTCTCCTCCTCGCTCCCCATTAGCGCCATCCCAAACCGCGAAATTGATGGGGACAACGCCTCCCTCTGAAAAGCGGAAGTTGGTCTGCTGGCGGGGGATGGAAAGCACCACGTGCCACCCGTCTTCCCTATAAACCGCCTTCCCGATTCCGTCCTGCTCCTGGGGGGGCTGGTGGGTAAGGCTTGCAAACCCTGCGGCCGAGAGTTTCTCTACCGAGGTTTTGCGCTTCAGGTCGGGGTCAGCCAGGGGATTTTGGGCCCACCAGGCGGTGTTGAAGGGCTTGGCGGAGGGCCATAGGGGTTGGGGGGGGCCACCGTAGTCGGCCCCCTTGGCGATTTCCCCCGGGGCTTTGCCGGCGAAGGGATAGAAGTCTACGGCCATCCCTGGGTGGGCCGTGTCCACATCGGCGTCAGGGGCCATATCCCAGTCGGCCTTCCACTGGTAGATGACCACCGGGTTTCCCGGCTCCCCCATAGCGAAGTGGGGGATGGGGCGGGAGGGGTCGGCGGGGAACTGGATGGCCACAGCGTCGCGGAAACTGGCAACGGTGTGTAGTTGTGCGTCCTTTTGGGAGTCTTTCCACTCCAGGAGGAAGGCGATGCGCTGGTGGTCGTAGAGGGCGCGCACCTGGAGTTGCTCTACGCCGGCCCTATACAGGCGTGGCTTGACCAGCACTTGAGGGCTTAAGGGGACCGTCAGGGGCGCAGCCCCTTTCCATGCCTCGGCCAAGGGGTCAAGGGGGGCTTCAGGAACGGCCCTGGCGAAAAGCAGGGGGCGAGCAGCCCAGGCGGAGCGGGGGCGCAGCCACTGCCACGCCAGGAAGCCTCCCGCCAGCGCCGCAAGGCCTCTTTGCAGAACACTACGCCGGCCCTTCATGGCTCCCCCTTTGCACCGTGAAGCGAGGTTGTCCCCATTGCTCCCTCACCTTGCGGATGGTCTCCTGTATCCAGGCTTCGCCTTTGGCTTGATAGATGGCATAAGGGCCGGCGAAGAAGGGGTTGTGGAAGAGGCCCAGGAGTTGCTTATCGGTGAAGCCGAGGCGCACATACTCCTCTATAAGGCAACGGGCCGTCTCCTCCAGACTCCCTTCGCGAATACCGACCCCTTGCAACTCCAGGGGGTCATCGGGGTGGGCTTCGTTCCTGGGCACTTTTCCCCCTCCTTACACCACCTTTACCAGTTCCCCGGTCAGATACTTGCGCATAAAATCGTCCTCCGCGGCTGGGGTATGGCCTGTGCGAGCGGGTTCCCAGACCCCTTTGCCCCCCAGGCCCCCATCTTCTGCCTTTGTAATCCTCACAAGTGTCTCTTTGGGCACCGAGTTGATAGCATGGTTGTCGGCCTCAAAGCCAAAAAGGAAGCCCATCTCCGCCTTCTTCTTGTGGAAGAGGGTATCGGTCTGGTGCATGGGCATAAGCCAGGAGATGGTGATGCTCTGCTGGGAGCCGTAGCGGAAACTGGCCTGGTAGCCGGTGCCTTCAGCCCTGGCCAGCCCATCGGGGCGGGTCTCGTGGGCCTTCACGGTGCGCTCGGTAGCCATAAAGGAGGAGTGCTTCATCATAACAAAGTGGTAGGGGTAGGCGGGGTTGTATTTGACCCGCAGCATCAGGCGGGACACCTTGTAGAAGGGGTCGTCGGGCTTCCAGCCGATGTAAGGGCGGTTGGCAGGGTCGGCGTCCACATACACATAGTCGCCATCGTTGATACCCAGGTCTTTGGCGGCATGGGGGTTCATGTGGATTTGCCACTCCCCCACGCCCGGCGTCCGCTTGTCCATACGGTAGGGGTCGCCGAAGTTGTTGCTCCAGATAAAGTTCCAGTCGGTAACTGTCCAGGAGGAGTGGACAGTGTGGCGGGACTTTGGGGTGGTGCACCAGAAGCGGTAGCCTGCTGCCCATAGGGGGTTCTGGGTCTTTTTCACCTCGGCCCAGGACATCTTATTGTTGGCCACATGGCGCGATTCCCAGTCCAGCCCCTTTTGGAGCAGTGCAGGGGTGAAGCCGAAGTTATCTGGGCGGATGAAGGGGTTGGTGGAGACGATAACGTTGGGGAGGTAGGGGGTGGCCTCCGGCCCCTCTCTATGAACAACGAAGTTCTCCCCCGCGCTTATGGCTTCGGGGATATCACAGTAGGCGTGGAGGCGGCCCGTGTCGGTAAAGAAGGGGAGGCTCTCGTGCACCTGCTCCCAGAAGGGCACCCGGGGGTAGGTGCGGAAGAGCATAAGGGCGGTGCCGGGCTCCCCGTATTTGCCAGCCAGGATGTCTGCCACCGTATAACCCTGTGTGGTGGCGCTACCGTCCAGCAGGCGCTGAATGTATACCTCGGTGCGCTTCTCCAGGGCAAACTTCCAGTAATCGGTGAAGCGCCGGTCGCCTGTGAGTTCCGCCAGTTTCTCTGCCACCCCGGCCATAATGAGGGTGTCGTCGCGGGTATCGTAGATGGGCTTGATACCCCCCTTCCAGATTTGCAGGTAGGGGTTAGAGCAGGAGGCGGTTACTTCGTAGGTTTCAAACTCCAGCCAGGTGTTGGCGGGTAGCACGATATCGGAGTATTCAGCGCTACCTGTCATCTCTATGTCCTGTGTAACGATGAGGTCAACCTTAGGGTTGGTATTTTTGACCAAGTGATAGGCCCATTTGGCGTTGTTGATGAGGTTCACATTGGTAGTCCAGATAACCTTGCTGGGGGTGGGCATATGGCTCTGGCCGGTGAAGACCACTCGGCCTTTCTTCGGTGTATCCACGATCAGGGGGCGGTCGCCGTGTGCCCAATACCCCACCTCCTCCTCGCGGTAGTAGGCGTGAACGGGGATGCTTTTTGCTGGGGCGTTAGGGTCCAGCAGTGGTTGGAAGGGGTCCTCGGCCACCCAGCCTTTGAAGCCCGGGCCGCTCCACGGGGAACCCTGGAAGAGGGCCGCCTTGTAGTTCCCCGCCCAGGTGTGGCTTCCCGCCCCTGGGAAGCCTATGCTCCCCACCAGCATTAGGGGCAGGTAGGTAGCCCGGTTGTGCAGGGTGGCGTGGAAGTAGTGGTTTATCCCCTCCCCGTAGTGGATGGCGATAGGATACGCATCCCGTGGCTTGTCCAGGAAGTCCGGGTCCCAGAAACGGCGTCCGAAGTCCCTGGCCAGGCGTTCCAGCAGCTCTTTGGGTGCCCCGGTTATCTCCGCCACAGTGTCCAGGTCGTAGTCTTGGAGGTGGACTTTATACATCTCCCAGAGGGTCATGACTTCCACTTCCGAACCGTCTACCAGGCGGACTTTCCCCTTCCACTCCAGCGCCGGGTCTATGCCCTTGGCGGTGAGGCGTTCCCCTACATCGTCTCGGGTAAGGGCCTTTAGGGCGTTGCCTTTGCGGTCAAAGACCACGAAGTCCCCCAGGCGCTGATACTGCTCCTCCTTGAGCCCCTGGAGGGCAAAGGAGGGGCCATCCTTGGAAAGGCCCGGCTTGTAGTCGGGGAAGACCTCCTGGGCGCGCAGGCGCTTCAGGTTATCGGTGCGCACTAGTAGGGGGAAGTCGGTGAACTTCTTGACGAAGTCGTAGTCTACCCACCCTTTCTCCATTAGGGTGCGGGCCACATAGAGGAAAATGGCGGTATCCGAGAGGCCGGGGCGAACTGAGATCCAGTAGTCGGCCTTGGTGGCAGGGGGGTTGTATTCCGGGGCGATAACCACGATGCGCCCGCCCCGTTCCATGATCTCGTTGAACCAGTGGGACTCCGGCATCTTGTTCTCAATGAGGTTTTTGCCCACCTGGATATGGAGTTTGGAGAAGCGCACATCGTTGAAGTCTACATCGGAGGTCTGTAAGCCGTGGACAAAGGGGTGCCCTGGGGCTTGGTCGCCGTGCCAAGTGTAGTTAGACCAGTTGCGCCCACCCTTGGCCTGCTCCGGGCCAACCCCCCGCACATGGGCGTCTACCAGGGCCATCATGTTGGAGAAACGGTAGAGGCCGTATTTGCCGATTACCCCCAGGAGGCCCATCCCCCCGCGGAACTTCATCACTCGTGTCCCGGCACCTTCCCAGTGCAGGAGCATCTCTGGGGGGTAGCCGTCGGCCAGGAGGCGGCGTCGGCCATCCTCACCACTGTAGGTGCGGGCGATGGCCAGGAGTGCCTTGGCTAGGTAGGTGTTCACCTCGTCCCAGGTCAGCCGCACAAACTCGTCGGTGCCCCGGGAATCAAACTTGTATTTGGTGCGCAGGGTCGGGTTATCAGAGAGGGGTGGGAAGCCGTCGTCGGCCCATTGCTTCCAGCCTTTGCGCATAAGGGGGTATTTCAGGCGATAGGGGCCGTATACCCGGCGGTGCATGGTATACCCTTTGAGGCACATACGGGGGTTCCATGTGGGGGTTGCGTGGTTGCCATACAGGTCGGCGATGCGCTGGTGGTCGTAGTTCTGCTCTACTCGGGCGACAATGCCGTTGGAGACGAAGGCGCGGACACGGCAGGCGTGGGTGTCGTTGGGGGAGCAGATGTAGGTAAAAGAGCGCTCATACTTATACTGTTCCCGGTAGACCTCCTCCCAGCCCCGTTGTGGGTAGAACTGGAGGGGGTTGCCTACTTCCTGGGGGGGCTCCAGGGCCTGCAAGGTGAGTGGACGGAGAGCAACACCCCCAATGGCCGCCCCTGTCCCTACACCGATGGCTGCTTTCAGCAGTTCCCGTCGTGTCAGCGCCATATTACCACCCCTTCCATATGTGGAGCTGGTGTGGGTGTTTTATGGCCCCCCTTCACAGGGGGCTGGTATTCTGTCTAGGGCGTGGAAGGCCAGGGCACTGGCCTGGGGCTGGCCCACCTCTACAGTGGAGGGATGGGCACCTACCCTTTCCACCTCA
>JBKBKV010000017.1:8703-34237 GCA_046294495.1 Dehalococcoidia bacterium
GGGGCGTCCACCTTCCCAGGTGGCGCTCCAGGAAGAGGCGCTGCCCCTCCCGACAGGTATCGGCACGCCTTGTGCGTTTGTGGGCAAGGGAGTAGGCCTCTTTGTAGGTTAGGAAATACATAAACTCCAGTTCTGGCCCTATGTGGTCTAGGCGCTCCCCCCTGGCCGCCTCCAGGCCAAAGGCTCTGTAGAAGGAGGCCAGGGCCATAAGGGCCTGGGATTGCATAAAGATGTGGGACTGACCGTAGTCGGTCTCGTATGGAGAGTAGTCCTTGGGTGTGGTATGCCCGAAGGTATGGACATACTCTTGCTTCAGCGTGGGGAGGGGTGGCACCTCCGGGGGGGCGAACAGGTCTTGCTCGCCCAGGGTGTGCACCGCAAAACGGGCACGCTGGTAGAAGGGTTGCAGGTCTTCCTGTGGATAAAGAAAGGCCCTGGACAGAAACAGGTAGACCTCGCTTCTGGACAGCGCCTGAGCTGCCTGCTGTTCGTTAGATAGAGTTATAGTGCTTATCAGGGCGCACATATACCGGCTCCTCCACCGTTACCCGGACGATCTCTTTTCCGTCCTTGTCCAACCCGATGACGGTGTCATTGAACATCTCCCACCTCTTGCCGTTGATGGTGGTCTCGAAGACCTTCTTCCCCTCCTCAATGCGGTATTGAAAGATGATCTTCTGGGTGGTGCGGAAGAGTTGAAGGACTGCCAGGAGTTCACGGCTGGGGGCTGTGTATTGTTCAATGGCGTGGTCTACCCCTGGACCAAACATCTGGCGCAGGTAGGGGCGAGGCACCCAGCGCGGGGGGATGTAGTAGCCGTTAGGCTCCGTTCCAAACTGGGGGTATAGGGGCAGGGCCACCTTCGCTACCCGCACCAGGTAGTAGATGGGGTTGTAGAGGTCCTCTGCCCAGGTGCCGTCTTCGTTGACGCGCACCAGCCCCTGCAAGCGGATCTTCCCCACACAGGCGGTCATACAGCGGGTCTCCATGGGCTGTCCGTGGCTCAGAGGGTCTTTGCCCTCCAGGCGTGGGTAGCAGGCGATGCACTTCTCACTGGTGCCTGTGGTGGTGCGAAACATGGGCTTCTTGTAGGGGCATGCCTCCACGCACTTGCGATAACCTCGGCACCGTGCCTGGTCTATGAGCACCACCCCATCCTCCGGGCGCTTGTAGATGGCCTTGCGGGGGCAGGCAGCCAGACACGCCGGGTAGGTGCAGTGATTGCAAATGCGCTGGAGGTAGAAGAACCAGGTGCCGTGCTCCGGGAGGCGGACACCGGGGTAGGTGAAAACGCCCTCACGCCCGTTTCCCCCTGTAGCCGTGTCCTCATAGATGTTGGGGAAGCGCCACTCCTGCTCGGTGGGGAGGTAGCCCAGGGCTACCTCTTCCCGGGCGGGGGCCTTGCGCGCCCCTTCAAAGATGGTGATGCCCTCATAGCGCCCGTAGGGGGCATGCTGCTCGTCCTTCTCAGCGGCCTTCCACACTTGCCCGCCGGGGTTCACCTTCTCCAGGAGTTGCAGGCCTCTGGCATCCCAAAACTGGGGGTAGCCGCCGTAGGGTTTGGTCTCCACATTGTTCCACCACATATATTCCTGGCCTTTGGAGAAGGTCCAGGTTGACTTGCAGGCCATGGTGCAGGTCTGACAGGCGATGCAGCGGTTGATATTGAAAACGAAAGCGAACTGCCAGCGGGGATGCGCTGGGGGATAGGGATAGTGCATGCTGCGTCCCAGTTGCCAGTTGTAGACCTGGGCCATACCCGTTCTCCTTACCCTCCACCGAACTTGGCCGGCTCCCGGCCAGAGGCACGGTAGATATACAGAATCACCTGCCACACCTCCTCCGAGGTTAGGTCGCCCCCGTGCACCGTCTCTTCCTCCCCATAAACTCCCACACGCCAGGAGGGCATAGCCGAGTTGAACTGGTTCTGGATGCCCCCCCTGCTCACCTTCCAGTAGACATAAGGGAGTTGGAGGGTAGCAATGGTGCCGGGGTCTCTAAAACTCACCGGGGCCGTTGGATACTGGAAAGCTGATGCCGAAGGGCCTTTCCCATCCAGGTCCTTGCCGTGGCAATAGATGCAGTTGTTCTCGTAGATAACCCTCCCCTTCTCTACATCCTCTTGGCGCCATTCCAGCACCCAGGGGGGCACCTCCACCTGCCACACCTCCTCGGGAGGGCTGGGGTGGAGGACAAAGAGGCGGAAGGGGGGTGTGTATTTGGGAACGGCGGCTTGGTAGGCGAAAAACCCGGCGATAAGGGGTGTCAACACCAGCACGGCCAGGCGGGCATAGCGCACCGATGGGGAAGGCTCGCGAAAGAATGACAGGAACTCACCGATGCGCTGGTCATCCAAGGTAATGTAGAGGACGATGCCCAGGGTCGCCAAAATCATGTAGATGATGACGACGCCCCCGGGAAGGGTGGGGACCTGCAACGCCAGGTAGATGATCAGGAGCAGGCCCCCCAACTTCAGAAAGAGGGGGATTTGTCCCCAATAACGGGCTAGGTAACGCCACCACTGCATACTACTGACCCCCTGGCGGACGGGGAATGTCCCCGATGCGCACCGATGGTCTGCCCCCTAGGGAAAGAAGATAGTTCACTACCGCTACCACTTCTTCGTAGTTCAAGTTGGCAGGGGGGTTAGTGGCGGCGGGCATGATGGGTGCATAGCCCTCTACCACTTTGGCCTGGGGGCTGTAGAGGCTCTCCACAATATACGCCACATCGGAGCGAGCACCTATCCCCCACAGGTTTGGGGCACGGGGGGGCGCCTTCCAGCCCTGGGCGGGGTCTACCACATGGCAAACGGTGCATCCCCGGCCCTTAAAGAGGCGCTCCCCTACCTGGGCCAACTGTGGAGGGGTCATCTCGGGGGAAAGCCCAGCGGCCACCTCTGGCTTCCAGCCCACCTGGGGCACCCAGTGAGCGAAGGCCAAAAAGGCACCGATAACCAGAAGGGCAGGTAAGGTAGCCAGGAGATACTTCATCCGTTGCCCCCTCCAGGCTGGGGTGCTAAGGTGGCTCTCCCCTCAGCGGGTCTCGGCTCTGCAGGGGCCGGGGCCGGGGTGGGGCGCAGGTTGGGCACCTCCTCCCCTTCACGGGCGCTGAAAACGCTAATGGCAAAGGAGACGGCCAGGAGAGCGAAGAAGATAAGGGTAACTATGGTAACGGTGTTGGCTACGCCCCCCAGGCCCGGGAGCCACACCCAGGGCGAGGTGTCCTGCAGGATGCCGTCTATGTGCCAGTTGGTGCGCACCGCCGAACGGGCATACCCCATCACCCCCATCAGCCACACGATGATAAAAGCCAGGGCGATCAGCACATACTGACTGCGGGCAGGCACTCTGCCCCACTCTATCCGACCCACTGTGTGGGCACCCCGTAGAGCAA
This sequence comes from Dehalococcoidia bacterium, assembly GCA_046294495.1. GTDB lineage: Bacteria > Chloroflexota > Dehalococcoidia > Lucifugimonadales > HRBIN23 > HRBIN23. Next base: position 12,100 of record JBKBKV010000017.1, read on the forward strand.
GGGTGTCCAGCACAAAGGTAACCCCCAGGACCCCGGCCAGAATAAGGATTTGCCACACCGACTCCCGAATGCGCACGGCTGTAGGGGCAAAGAAGCCATGCACCGACAGGCCGATAATCACCACCGCTGCCACTCCAAGGATGGCCCACACCAGGTTGCCCAGGAACCTTCCCCCTCCCACCAGCACCTTCCCCGCCCGCCGGTAGAAGAGCCAACTGGTGTAGAGCAACAGGATAACGCTGGTTACCGCAGCCATCTTGGGGGCCATAAGGCCGAAGACCACCGAGAAGGTGTGCCGAGGGGGGTCGGCGGGTCCAAAGACCATGGTGCGTGGTGTGGCCCACACAGCGAAGGCCGCTATCAGCACCACCAGGAAGAGGGGCACAATGCGCCGGTAGGTCTCTGCCCCGGGGACGCGCGCCAGACCCATCCACTGGTAGTAGGCAGTCCCTATAAAAAGGGTGGCAATGACCATAGCCTGAAGCACAAAGAGCCAGGAGAGGAACCCGCCCATCAGGGTAATGCCCATCTGAGGGTTGTGGCGGTAAATTTCAAACCCCAACCAGTAGCCCAGGAAGGGCAGGAAGAGCATAGTGAACAGAGCGATGAAGTTGCCTGTGTAACCCATCCAGTCGTAGTAGGCCCGCTCCCGCTCATCCCGGCTGGTGAGGAAACGGTAGGCGGCGTAGGCCCCGCACAGGAGAGCGCCAAAGGTGATGTTGGCCACCAGACGGTGGATATTCAGTGCCCACCAGGTGCGGTTGTTGATGGCCTGCCAGCGGTTGACCAGTTCGCCCCCCTCGGTTACGCCGGCAGGGGACATCATAAAGGAGGCCCAGGCGTTGGCTATGAACATAACCGCTGTCCCAAAGAGGTTCAGGGAGAGGCCCAGGAGCATGTGCACCCACTTGCGCTTCCCCTGGAGACGGTCCCAAAGGTAGTAGTAGAGGTAGAGGCTGATGCTTTCGGCGATGAACAGCAGAGAGTAGACGAGCATAGAAGGGGCAAAGATGCCCGAGAGGTAGTTCATCACCTTGGGGAAGAGGGTAAAGAGGGAGAAGGCCATAAGGGCCCCCATAATGGCGGTAAACCCGTAGGCCACGGGGAGCAGGCGCGTCAGTTCGTGGGCTAGCCGGTCATAGGCGTTGGACGCCTGGGGGTCTCTGCTCCGCCAGCCGATGAACTCGATCACCAGGGCAAAGAGGGGCACCGCCAGAACAAAGGCTGCGAAGTTCAAGTGGAGTTGAGCGGCTATCCATACCAGTTGCCGGCTGTTCAGGAAGCCCCAGCCCAGTTCCAGGTAGTCCACTATGGCCTCCTTTTTATAAGCGCCTGTTCCCTCTTTCCAAAAGGCAAACCTAAAGGGCCTGGGAGGACAGGTTGTGTAGCCTTTCACAATCCTGTTTCCAAGCCTATCCCCCTAGCAGAGCCAAGCCGTATGCTGTTACGCTGGCGGGGTGACGCCGGCCCGCTCGCTCACATAGGCCAGGAGGTCGGCGATGCGGCAGAAGTATGCTTTATTCCCGCTCTGGACATCGGTAACACGCCAGCGCCACTGGGGGGCATCTGTGCTCTGCTGGGGCTCTAGCCATAGCACAATCACAAAAGAGATCCCTCCGCTCTTCCGTCCCATGCCCCCATCCCTTAGAGGGGGCTGCACGCCCTCCCCTGGCGCTCTTTTTACACGCTGACTCTTCCACAGCGCTTACACGCATCCCCTTACTACGCCTTGCTGTTGACCAGCGGTTCCCCTTGCCCCTGGACAGGGGCTACCTAGCCGAAAAGCCAGGGTAAGACTAGACCCTGAGTGATGATGTGTCCCCTGACAGGTGGGGCATCTTCATAGTGGAGGGGGGCACAAAGGAACAGCAGATGGGAACAGATGGATTTGATAAGGGAACAGAAAACGGGAGTGCCAAGCGAGAGAACCTCCGCAAGTGGGAGCTGAGCCGGCGGCGCCTGTTAGAGATTATGGCCGCCGCTGGGGTTACAGCGGTGGTCGCGCCCTTGTTCCCCCTGCTCAAAAAGGGTGAGAAGCCCGTCGCAACCGATGGCACCACACCGGGCAGGCTCCGCAGGTGGAGTATGGTCATTGACCTGCGTTACTGTGATGGCTGCCAGAGTCAGAGGACGCCACCCCAGTGCACCGCCGCGTGTATACAGGGTCGGTATGTGCCGGAGCCTATGGAGTGGATAGAGGTCTACGAGAAGGAGTTGCCAGGCGGAGGCACCCAGTTCATCCCTACCCCTTGCCAGCATTGTCAGAATGCGCCCTGCGTTAATGTTTGCCCTGTGGGAGCCACCTGGGCCACCCCTGAGGGTGTGGTGCTTATCGATCAGCAGCGGTGCATCGGGTGCCGCATTTGCATGGCAGCGTGCCCCTATGACCGACGCTTCTTCAACTGGGGCAACCCGCCCAGGCCTCCAGAGACCGCCTTTGTGAAATACAGCCCGGAGAACCAAGTGGGCGCTCCCAGGGGAACGGTGGTGAAGTGCGACTTCTGCCCGGAGATGGCCCGCATGGGCTGGATGCCCTACTGCGCACAGGCTTGCCCCAATGGTGCCATTTACTGGGGGGACCTGGAGGAGGACCTGGCTACCAATGGCAAGGAGGTAGTGGTTCTCTCCCGATTCCTAGCGGAGAACCAGGCTTACCACCTGAAGGAGTATTTGGGGACCAAGCCCAGGGTGTATTACATCCCTGGCCACGGCGAGAAGGTTGGGCGCAACCCCTATAAACGCGGGCGATTGCCAACCCAATGGCCGTGGAAAGAGCGCGTAGAGGGGGCCAAGGTATGGAAGAGATCAGGCCGATAGGGGAGTTTCGCAGGGGTCTGGAAGAGCGTGTGCTTGCTCCCCTCAAAAAGACAGGCAAGGGGTATCACCTCCTGGTGGGTTTCTTGCTTCTGGTGCTGGCATGGGGTGTATATGCCTACTCCACCCAGCTCAGAGAGGGCCTCATAGTCACCGGGATGCGGGACCGTATCAACTGGGGCCTCTACATCTCCCTGTTTGTGTTCTTCATTGGCATCAGCCACGCTGGAACGCTGATTTCGGCCATCTTACGCGTCAGCAAGGCCGGATGGAGAACCCCTATCACCCGCATGGCGGAGTTCATCACCGTGGTGGCCCTAATGACGGGCGCTTTGTTCCCCCTGATAGACCTGGGGCGTCCAGACCGTATCCAGAACCTTGTCACCTTTGGGCGCTGGCAGTCGCCCATCCTGTGGGATGTCCTGTCCATCAGCACCTACCTCACGGGGAGCATCATCTACCTCTACCTGCCCCTTGTCCCTGACCTGGCACTCTGCCGGGACAGGATCGGCTCCATGACATCCCGTTGGAAGCGGTGGTTCTTCCAGGCCTCCTCCCTAGGTTGGCGAGGCGATGGCGACCAGAAGCGGCTTCTGGGCATCGCCATCGGCGTGATGATGGTCCTCATAATCCCCGTAGCCGTCTCTGTGCACACCGTGGTCTCCTGGATCTTCGCCATGACCCTTCGTGAGCCCTGGGACAACCCCATGTTCGGGGCATACTTCGTGGCGGGGGCCATCTTCTCGGGGATCGCTAGCATAATCATCCTCATGGCCATCCTGCGCAAGGCCCTGCACCTGGAGGCATACATCACCCAGAAGCACTTTGTGAACCTGGGCTACATGTTGGGAGCCTTCGTCCTCATCATGATGTATTTCAACCTCTCTGAGTATGTGACCCACGGTTACAAGATGGCTGGTGAGGCGCCCTTCCACTTTGGCCAGATCTTCTCTGGCGAGTTGGCCCCCTACTACTGGTTTTACGCCATTGGGGGTCTTCTTGTGCCGGGTCTGCTCATCCTTATGCCAGCCACCCGCACCATTGCCGGTGTCGTTACCGCCGCGGTGCTGGTCAACTTGGGGATGTGGGTGGAGCGCTACTTCATTGTAGTGGGTGGGTTGCGGGTGCCCCTGATGCCCTACCAGCCGGCTACCTACTTCCCCACTTGGGTGGAGTGGTCCATTATGGCTGGAGCCTTCGCCTTGTTTGCTCTTATCATCGCCTTCTTCGTCAAGCTCTTTCCAGTCATCGCTATCTGGGAAGTGGCGGAGCACTATGAAGAGGAGTTTATCCGGGTGCCCAGACGAGTGGCCGCAGCCTTGGGTGAATGGGCTACCTTCCCTGGGCGAGGATTGCCACATGGGCTGAGCCCTCTTGGTGAGGAGCCTGAAGGAGGACACCTATGAAACAAGCGGTTGTTACACCGGTCCGAGTTCTCGTCCTTGCTCTGGTGGGGATAGTCCTGCTGGGTGGCGGGATGGTGCTTGCCGATGGAGGGGGTGAAGACGATGAGCATCCTGCTTTTTCAACGGGAGCAACTATAACACTTGAAGTGCCACAAGAGATGGCGGTGGGGAAGGAAGCGTCTCTGCTGGCGGCTCTCTCGGGCAGCGGGCCTCGCGCTGGAGCGGAGGTGTTGTTCCTCGCCACACTTACCTTTGCCGGCACACGGGGAGAGGTGGTGTTGGGGCGGGCCTTTACCGATACCCAGGGGATAGCCCGTTTCACTTTCGTGCCCCGCACCCAGGGGGAGGTAAATATCATCGCCCGGTTCGTTGGCGATGGCCAGATGGGGCCAGTTGAGGTCTCTCGGAGGATAACCGTGCAGCCAGGCCCGGCACTATACCGGGAAACCGTGGGCGTCCGCGTGCCCGGCATCGGTGTGTGGCTGTTGCTCGCCGTGCTGGGCGCAGTTTGGTCTACCTACCTTACCGTGGCGGTCATCCTGGGGGCCATCGCCAGAAGAGGCCGCGCACCACATGCCGAGCCTACCTGGGTGCGGAGGCCAGCCCCCTTCACAGCTGCCAGCCGAGGGGCGGGCAATGGGTAGGGTTACCTCTTTGCTGATTCCTGGGCTGGCCCTTGGTGGAGTGGTGAGCCTGGCAGCTCTCCTCATCTTCCAGATTGTCTGGCGCCCCTGGGCCAGCGCGGACAATAGCTGGAGGACGCACCTCAACTTGGGGGAGGCGGCGAGCAGGGGCTATACCCGGACTGTCAACACCTATGTGGGCAAGAATGGCCCGCTGGCAGCGTGGGATTTGAAGCCCGGGGCGGTTATCGCCCGTGAGCAGGAGGGGCGGGCCCTTTATGTGGCAAAGGGGTGCGCCAGTTGCCACGGCCTGGATGCAAAAGGTGCCCTCTTCGCAGCAGACTTATCTGGCCTCGGTAGTGACAGGGTCACGAAGGCGGTGCGCTCGCCCCGGGGGCAGATGCCAGCGTTCTCGGAGATGGAGGTCAGCGATGAGGCCCTGGCGAAGATCGCTGCTTACCTCCAAAGTCTAGCGTCGCCGAGGCCCAGTTCAGTGGAGATCGCCACTATACAGAACCTGCGGTGGGACCCCTCTGTTGTTTCACGGGCGCTACTCCTGCGTGGTAAGGACTCCCTGCGACGGTCCTGTAGCGGCTGCCACGCTCGGCCTAGTAAGGAGGACATACTGCGCGCCTTCAAAAGTGATGCCGATGCGGCACGCCTGGTAGCCGAGATGGTATATGAGACCAATTTGAGTTTGGAGGATGCCAAAGCACTAGCCTACTACCTGCTGGCCATCCTTAATGGCGTGGACCCGGTAAAGGTGCCCTGACTTTCCTGGCGAACGGGAACAACGGGAGTATGGAAGGGGGTGTGAAGCGGACAAGAGGAAAAGGGCACAAAAAGCGTCGCCACAAAGGCTCTGCGACCCTAACACCATCCACAGGACGGAAGGAGGCCACTATGAAACTTGGAAACTTGATCACGGCAGTGGCAGCGACAACGCTTCTTGGGAGTGTCCTAGTGTTGCTAACCGCCTGTAGCGGCGGCGTCTCCCGGGCAGAGTTCGATGCCCTCAAGCAGCAGCTCGCCGCCAAGGAGCAGGAGGTAGCAACAGCAAAACAGCAGCTCGCCTCGCTTCAGCAGACCACGGTGCCTACACCCCGGGAGCCGAAGAGGCTGGAGGCAAAGATAACCATCGTGATGGGCGAGGAGAAGGGGAAGGAGGAGATGTTTTTCGCCACCCCGGAAGGGGTGAAGGGAGGGCCTTTCCGACTCCCCGCTGGCAAGACGGTGGGGATTCACTTCGTGAACAAGGGCGAAGTGACGCACGAGTTCATGATTGGCCGAACGCTGAAACTGGAGCGTGGGGAGGCGCATGGCTATGAGGTTAGCCTGCTGGAGAAGGTTGCCGCAGACCTCTTCGCCTACTACCCGGTATCTGGTAAGATGCGTATGGTAGAGGTTGGCGGAGCCGAGTTCGAGGAAGTCGAGTTAGAGCCTGGGGCGGAGGTCTGGCTTCGGATCAAAATCCCGGAAGAGTTGAAGGGTGAATGGGAGGTCGGTTGCTTCATAAAAGAGCCTGATAAGAAAAGCCACTATGAGCAAGGCATGAAGGCCAAGTTGATCGTTGAATAACGCACATTTGTTGGCATCCATTGCGCTGCAGCAGAGGATGTCAACACAGCCGAATAACCATAAGGAGGTTGGGTGGAACCTGCAAGGTGTGTATGGGTGCTACGGCTGGTCGCATCCAAGGATAACGGGAACGGTGGTCGTGTAAGACCCGTCAGCGGAAGGGCAGGAGGGCAAACCCCCGCGGCTCCCCGGCTGTTTGGAGGGGCCGGCCTATGCTCCCCGGGTCGCTTCAGAGCGATGCATCGGTGGATAGGCGAGGCTTTTGGGGCTGATGCTTTCCCGCCAGAAGCGACGGCGAGTGGGGGTAGCATCGGCCCTTAGGGGTGCTCTGATAAGCATGGAAGGGGACTGGAAAGCGCGACACAGCGAGGCGGAAAGGTGGTGGGTCAGCCCTAGGGCTTTGAATCGGGGGCCGGGCAGGGTGTTAGCCACGCCAGGTCTGGCCGAGAGGGGGTTTGCCCGGCCCTCTCCTCTGGAAATTTGATAAAAATTTTTCGGAGAGCGCGGGTGAGAACCTTCCATGAACCTGAACCGTCTACTTCTGATAGGCATTCTGCTCCCTGCTATATTCGTTATACTAACCATCGGGGGAAGCTATTTCCCTCACCGGGCGGGTGTTCTGAGCCACGAGGGAGAGCACTTTCTTCTTTCTCTAGCCATTGTCGCAGGCATTATCCCATTCGCACTCTTGATGGTGCGTATTTTCCGTCGTATTGAAAGGCACATCATTCAGCAGAACAGGGAACTCAATGCTCTCCTCAAGGTTAGCCGGGCGGTAGAGGGGTCTGGGGATTTGGAGAAGGTGCTGCCGGCTGCGCTGGAGGCAACCCTGGAGGCCACCACGGCTGAGGCAGCGGAGGTATGGGTAGTGGAGCCGCAGGAGGGAGCCGTACACCTGCGCCTCCATGCCGGGATAGCCAGGGAGGCCTTCGAGCAAATGAAGCGTTTCAAGATTGGCGAGGGATATCCTGGCATCGTTGCCCAGACGGGGAAACCTATCCTGGTGCACGACCTGCCCAATGACCCCCGATTCCTTCGTGAAGCCGTCAAGGCGGCTGGTTTCAAGACCCTGTATGCCCTGCCGTTACGACGAGGCAACACTACCCTCGGAGTCCTTACTGTATCTTCACGGGATCCCCGGGCACTGACCAGCGAGGGCGAACTAAGGCTTCTGGAACTGATGGGGGAGCACGTTGGTATCGCCCTAGAGAACGCCCGGCTTCAGGAAGAGGTGCAGGCATTGGCCATTCTGGGGGAAAGGGAACGCCTGGCGCGGGAGATGCACGATGGGCTTGCCCAGGTGCTCGGCTATGTGAATACCAAAGCCCAGGCGGTGAAGGAACTGCTCCAGGCGGGGCAGGTTACGGCCGCAGTGCAGCAGATGGAACAGTTGGCGTCCGCCGCACAAGAGACCTACGATGATGTGCGCGAAGCGATCCTGGGCCTCAACACTAGTGGAAGTAAAAGGCCTCTTTTAGAGAGCCTGAAGGACTATGTGCAACGCTTCTCTGAGCTCTCTGGCCTACCCACAGAGGTGGTTGTGGAGGGCACACCGTGGGTCTTTGATGCCGGCACCGAAGTCCAGTTACTGAGGATAGTTCAGGAAGCGTTGGCCAACGCACGAAAGCATGCAAGGGCCAGCGCGGCGAGGGTCGTGTTTTCCTTTCGTGAACATAACTGCTGCATCAGCGTGCAAGATGATGGGTGTGGGTTTGACCCCTCGCACATTATCAGAGGCCCCCGCCCTCATCTGGGGCTGCGGTCTATGCAGGAGCGTGCGGCAGCCATTGGTGCCAGGTTTACCCTGGATACCGCGCCTGGGAAAGGCACGCGCATTATCCTGGACCTACCAAGGGTAAAGGCGTGAGCAAGACTGCAAGGGTTCTAGTTGTGGACGACCACGCCCTCTTTCGGGATGGCATCGCTAGCCTGCTGAGGGCTCGCGGTTACGAAGTGGTCGGCGAGGCCAGCAACGGGTTAGAAGCCGTCCAGAAAGCAAGACAGTTGCGGCCCGATCTGATCCTTATGGATATTCGCATGCCAGGGATGGATGGCCTGGAAGCAACCCGGATCATCAAGGCTGAGTTACCAGAGGTGAGGGTGGTCATTCTGACCGTCTCCGAGGACGAGGAAGACCTATTCGAGGCTATCAAGAGTGGGGCTCAGGGATATCTCTTGAAGAAGTTAAAGTCAGAGGTGTTCTTCGATCTTATAGGCGGCGTTACTGAAGGAGAAGCCCCGATTTCCCCTCGCATGGCGGCAAAGATGCTAGAGGAGTTCTCTCAACTCGGCCGGGCGAAGGTTAGGGCCGAGCCCGGGCAGAACCTCACTGACAGGGAGGCGGAGGTGCTTAGGCTGGTAGCGCAGGGAAAAACCAACAAAGAGATCGCTTCCTATCTGGTTATCAGTGAGAGCACGGTAAAGTATCACCTCCGCAACATCTTGGACAAGCTACACCTCAGCAACCGCGCCCAGGTGATGGCATACGCTATGCAGCGGAAAACAAGGACGGACCTGCCCTAGGGTATGGCGGTCAACTTCGGGTTGCGTCCAGGATAGCCAGCGTTGAATCCCTGCTCGGTTGGGGAAACGGGAATGGGCGATGGAGGACTTGAACCTCCGACCTCCTGTTTGTAAGACAGGCGCTCTAACCGCTGAGCTAACCGCCCTTTGTGCCAGGTAAGTGGCGCGCTTGGCGGGACTCGAACCCACGGCCTCAGGCTCCGCAGGCCTGCGCTCTATCCAAACTGAGCTACAAGCGCGCATGGTGCCGAAGGAGGGATTTGAACCCACACGGGCTTACGCCCACTGCGCCCTGAACGCAGCGCGTCTGCCGTTCCGCCACTTCGGCACCGTGGTGGGCGGCAATGGATTTGAACCATTGGCCTCCTGCGTGTGAAGCAGGCGCTCTAGGCCGCTGAGCTAGCCGCCCACGCTTCCTCTGGCTAGGGCAGGATTCGAACCTGCGACCTAACGCTTATGAAGCGCCCGCTCTGCCGCTGAGCTACCTAGCCCCGGTGTTCAGTTTTATCTTACACCTTCGCCTAGATGGGTTGTCAATCCTCAAGGCCACTGGACAAACATGGGCATCACCACATGCACATACTCTTCCGCCCCCACCGGGCGGAAGACGCCGGGGCTGGAGGGGGTGTTGATGCCTATGCTTACCTGTTCGGTGTCTATAGCGTTGAGCACCTCTTGCAGATAACGACTGTTGAAAGCGATGCGGGCAGCCTCCCCCTCTATGGACGCCTCCAGTTCCCCGGTGGCGCTCCCCTCCTCCTCTGCACCGGTGGTAATGATAACCTTGCCCGGTGCGCCAGGTTCCAGCATCATGCGCACGATGCCACTCCCTGTCCGTGCAAAAGCCGCTCCAGCCTTTACCGTTTGCAGGAGACGGCGGCAGTCCAACACCGCGCGGGTCTGACTGGCCTGAGGAATCAGTTGGCGGAAGTTGGGGAAGGTTCCTTGCAGCAGTTGACTATAGACCTCTACCCCCTTCATCCTGAAGAGGATGCCTGTGCCGTCGCCGGCGATGTGGACAGTTACAGGCTCCTCGCTCCCGTCCAGTAGCCCAGCCACCTCCTTCATCGCCTTAGCAGGGACAGTTACCCCGCTCGCCTTCTCCACCGGCCGGGCTAATAGGCCCGTGTGCACCGCAAGGCGGAAGCCGTCGGCAGCAGCCAAGGTGAAGCGCTCCCCCTCCAGTTCCATACGGATGCCGGTGAGGATAGGGCGCGATTCATCGGTTGCAGCGGCAAAGGCTACTTGTGCGACTGCCTTTTCCAGGCCCTTCTGGCTTATCAGAGCGGTAATACCCTCCTTTACTGTAGGGAGAGGGGGATAGGCAGATGCCTCCAGCCCACGCACCGTTGCCTGAAGCCAGGCGCACGCCACTCGCACCCCAAGGGGGCGCTGGACGCTTATCAGGTCTACCCGATCGGGGGGGAGTTGCTCCACAAAATCTCGCAGGCGCTGCGCTGGGATGGCGATACCCCCCTCCTCCTCCACCTTGGCTCCTACCCAGACGGTTATCGCCAGTTCCAGGTTGGTGGCTGTTAGGCGCACCCTCCCCTCATCGGTCTGCACCAGGATGTTCAGCAGGACATCCTCTGCAGGGCGGCTGGGCACTGCCCGAGAGGCCACGCGAAGGGCCTTTGCCAGGTTCTCTTGTAGGCAGGAAACCTTCATACCCACGCTCCCGTTGTTTGAGAATAGTATAAACGGTGCAACACAGGGGGAAAAGGGAGTTTCCTGCCTTCTGACGGGGCCCATCCAGAAGTGAAGGCGCTCCCACGCCCCTACGCCCCAGGAGGGGGCTCCACCTTGTCCCTGCGGGTTAGGTAGTCCTGCCACCAGGGCTCACTGGCCTCCCCTTCCTCCGCCGGGGCCTGGAGAATGCGCTGGACCTCCTTCACTGTGAAGTCTACCAGTTCGGCGCACCGGTAGACCCGCTCCCGGTTGGCGAAGTCCCGTTCCCAGGGGGCCGTTAGCGTGCCGCAGGTAATGGTGCCAAAGCGCTTGCGGAAACTCTCCAGGAAGGCGCGTGTGCGGGCGTAGGCGGCCCTAGGGGCGACGCCAGTAGGCTCGGTGCTACCGAAGGCCATCCCCAGGGCCATAGCCGCTGCACTAACGCATCCGCACATACCCTTGCTCAGCGCAACCCCTCCCCCGAAGGAGGTGGCCGCCCGCACCATCTCCTCTGGGATAGGAAGGTTCCCTGCCTCCTTGAGACCAAGGAGGACCGACTGGGCTCAGTTGTAATAGCCTCGGACGAAGATGTCCACCGGGTAGGAGCGCTTGGACGGGTCGCGGTAGTCTGGCGCCATCTTCCCCTCCCCAGAAAGAATAGCCCTCCCATTTGCCGAAAAATAATAGTCGTTATGGCCGACAGGCGGCAAGGGCCATGTAGCCCTTTTTGTGGGGGCAAAAAGTCCCAAAAGGCCTTTCTTACCGAGGCTAGGAGGTGCCTGCACCTTTGGGGGCATATTCAGCCCCCGAGTGGGAGCCTACGGGGATACGCCTAAGAGCCTGGTCCCACATGCGGCAGAATGCGCAGACGGCGCTTGTGGTGGGCTGTCCGCACCGCTGGCACTCCCCCACGCTTTGGGTATCGGCCTGGGATAGCCTGGGGTGCAAGCGCTCCAAAAAGCCGGCCACCAGTTGGTGTTTGCTCCCTGGCGATTGGGCCTCAATGCGGTTCAGGGCATCTTTATAGAGGAGAGAGCGGGCGCCTTCAGCATATGGGCACTCGTCAGGGATGTAGTCTATGCGCCGCAGGAGGGCGTAACTCACCGTCTCCTTCTCGGTCATAAGGAACAGGGGCTTCACCCGCTTCACCAGGCGTGGGTGGTCGGCCTCCAGAACGGGGCTTTGGCGTGCCAGTGCATCCATCTGCCAATGGAGCAGGTTCCCCAGGAGGGTGGCCGCTTCGTCGTCCAGGTTATGGCCCGTGGCTACTACTGTGAAGCCCTGCTCCAGGGCCACCCGGTTGGTAATGTAGCGCTTGCTGAGCCCGCATCCTGAGCAGGGGACACGGCGAAGGGATTTGGCCAACTGGGGCACTCCTAAGCCGTAGGTCTGGGCCAGGTTCACCACTATGAGAGGCACGCCTCGGGCCTGGGCAAAGGCTTGGGTCTTGGCCAGGGAAGCGTCGGAATACTCCCCAATGCCCAGATGTATGTGCAAGCCGGTGGGCGTGTAGCCCAGGCGTAGGAGCACCTCCCATAGGGAGAGGCTGTCTTTCCCCCCCGAAACGGCTACTAATATGCGGTCTTGATGGGTGAGCATCTTCCAGCGCTCAATGGTGCGCTGCACCTGGCGTTCAAAAAACTCCAGGTAATGGGGGGCGCAGAAGGCGGCATGGTGCCTGGGCAGGTCAACAGACGCCCGTTGACCACACTTCTGGCACTTCACCCACACCCTCCCGATATGGCGGAGATGATCTCCACCGTGTCGGTATCCTGAAGCCACTCGTCGCGGGTGAGCAGTTCCTCGCCACGGATGACCACATGGGACTCGGGGTTGAGGCCCAGTTCACGCAGAAGGTCTGCCACCCGCCTGCGCCCCTGGACTTCTAACTCGCGCCGTCTGGGGTTACGGATAATGATTTTCATGCCCTCTACCCCTACCCTAGCAGAGGGCAAAGTGGGGCGTCAATCTGGGGAGCGCCCTATCTGACCACCCTGGCTGCCTTCCACCGCACCAGCAAGGCAAAAGCCAGGGCGAGGGTGGCGTTGACGGCAAACACGGGGCGCAGGCCAGCCACACTGGCCACCGCGCCTCCCACTAGAGGGCCAAACCCAAACCCCAGGGAGTTGGCGCTCTGCAGAAGGCCGTAAGCCGTCCCCATGCGCTCCTTGGGCACCACCTGCCCCATCAGGGCGGCCGTCTGGGCAGTGGTTACCCCCTGGCATAGCCCCAGGAGCACAATGGCCGACAGGGCGTGCCAGGGTTGTTGGGCCAGGACAAGCCCCGCAAACCCCAAAATAGACAGCAAGGGCGCCGCCACCAGCAGGCGCAAATTACCAAGCCGTGTCCCCAGTGGCCCGGACAGGTATGCGGCCAAGGCCCCTGTTATCCCCAGGATGGCGAAGGCGCTCCCAGAGAGGGATGCCTTGGAAGCCGGCGCCAGCACCCCCAGGAAGATGGGCAGGACAGGGAACATTACATTGGGCACAAACTGCACGAGGAAGAGCAGGAAGAGCACCACCGGCACCCCTGGATAAGTTAGAAGGGAGCGGATGTTCTGGAGGACCCCCTGCTGCTCCCCTTTGCGGGGAGGGGTGAAGTGCTCGTCAATGCCGAAGGTAACGACCGCTCCCATCAGAGCCAGCACACCCCCTGCCACGAAGAAGGCCCCCCGGTAGCCCACGCCTTGCACCAGCATCGCTCCCAGGAGTGGGCCAATGGTATTTCCCAGGTTCATCATGCCCTGAAGCATACCTATGGCCGTCCCCAGGCGGTGGCGTGGGGCCATAGAGGCCATAAGGCCCATCATGGCCGGCACCGCCCCCGTCAGAAGGCCCATAAGCAGGCGGGCACCCACTAACTGGTATACATTGGTAACCAGCCCCGTCAACACCATAACTAGGGCGCCCCCGTAGGCACCCCGAAGCACATTCTTCTTCCGCCCGAAGCGGTCCCCCAGGGCACCCCATACAGGGCCAGCGAAGAACATGGTGATGCCACCTACGCCAGCGGCCACACCCGCCCAGAGGGCGGCCCGGCGCGGGTCCGTTACCCCCAGTTCCTGGATGTAAAGGGGGAAGAAGGGGAATACGAAACTAAACCCCATCACTGTTATGCCCTGCACCAAGGCGGCGATAAGAAGGGTGCGGTGCCATTCCGCCTCGGCCGGCACCTTCTCAGCGATGTGTGGTCTGGCCACAGTGCCTCCAAAAGGGAAGGCCCGACACGCTGGCCGGGCCTGTAGTTGCCTATTCGGTCTCTTTCTTTAATGATAGCACACCTTGTTGGGGCGCCCTCTCCAAGGTGGGCCTCCCCCTTACACCCTTGTGAAGGGGTGCTTATCCTTGCCAAGCCCCCTCTGCCGGGCTATGATGGACGGAGAGGCTAATATATGGAAGTCATCCTCGGTTCTCCCAGGGGGTTCTGTGCAGGAGTGGTGCGGGCCATTGATGTGGTGGAACTGGCGCTTCAACGCTTCGGCCCCCCAGTTTATGTGAAGCACCAGATTGTCCACAACCCCACGGTAGTGGCATCTTTAGAAGCCAAGGGGGCCATCACTGTGGAAGATGTGGACGACATCCCCCCGGGCTCGGTGGTGGTCTTCTCGGCGCATGGCTCCCCCCCAGCGGACTATGCAAAGGCCCGCGCCCGCAACCTGCGCGTCATTGACGCCACCTGCCCTTTGGTTACAAAAGTGCACAACGAGGCGCGCCGCTTCCTGCGGGAGGGCAAACGCATTATCCTTATCGGGCACAGGGGGCACCAGGAGGTGCGTGGCACCATGGGCCAGGCCCCTATGCTCCTGGTGGACGAGCGGGAGGGTATCCATCTCCCTGACTGGGGCCCAGATACCGAGGTGGCTGTTCTTACGCAAACTACCCTCTCTGTGGACGACACTGCCAAAACGGTAGAGGCCATCAAGGGGCGCTTCCCCAGGGCGGTGGTGCGCAACGACCTGTGCTATGCCACCACTAACCGCCAAGCGGTGGTCAAGGCCATGGCCAAAGAGGCCGATGTAATTCTGGTGATCGGGGCGCAGAACTCCTCCAACTGTAACCGCTTGCGGGAGGTGGCGGAGGCCCAGGGTGTTCCCGCTTATCTGGTGAACGGCCCCCACGAGGTGCGCCCCGAATACCTGGCGGGGGCCATGCGGGTGGGCATTATCTCTGGGGCCAGCACCCCCGAGAGCCTGGTTCAAGCGGTAGTGCACGCCCTACGCCCCCAGCAAATCCGCCACCTGGACCTGGCCGAAGAGGATATCTCCTTTGTTTTACCCAAGGAACTGCGGGAGGAGGCTCCTACACCCTAGCCCCACCCTGGGGACACCCACGGAGGGAGTATGCTGGCCCAATGTATGGCACGCCTAGGCACCGAGACAGCCTTTGAGGTGCTGGCCCGCGCCAAGGCCCTGGAGGCCCAGGGTAAAGACATCATCCACCTGGAGATAGGTGAGCCTGACTTCCCCACGCCCCCCCATATCATAGAGGCAGCCTACCGCGCCATGCAGGAGGGCTATACTCACTACACCCCCTCGGCTGGTCTGGCAGAGGTGCGTGAGGGCATCGCCCGCCACACCGGCCAGCGCTTGGGCATCCCGGCAAAGGCCGAGCAGGTGGTAGTTACCCCTGGTGCCAAGCCCATCATCTTCTACACCATCCTGGCCCTGGCGGAGCAGGGTGCAGAGGTCATCTACCCTGACCCGGGCTTCCCCATCTACGCCTCGGTGGTCTCCTTCTGCGGAGCCACCCCTGTGCCCTTGCGTCTTGACCCGTCCCGGGGCTATCACCCGGACCTGAACGACCTGGAGCGCAAACTCTCCCCCAGCACCCGCCTCCTTATCCTCAACTCCCCTCACAACCCCACCGGTTTCGCCCTCTCCGCCGAGGAGATGGGGGCCATCGCTGGCCTTCTGCGCCGATGGGAGCAGGTATACGTGCTCTCCGACGAGGTATACCATGCCATCCTCTACAACGGTAGGCACCAGAGCATAGCCACTTTCCCTGATATGTTCCACCGCACCATCATCCTGGACGGCTTGTCCAAGACCTACGCCATGACCGGGTGGCGGCTGGGGTGGGGCATCTTCCCACCGGAACTGGTGGAGCCTGTGGTGCGCCTGGTTACCAACAGCGTCTCTTGTGCACCTGCCTTCATCCAGAGGGCTGCCCTAGCGGCCCTGGAAGGCCCACAGGACAGCGTCTACGCGATGCTGGCCGAGTTCCGCGCCCGCCGAGACCTGGTGGTCCAAGGCCTGCGTTCCCTGCCGGGGGTGGTGTGCCCGACCCCCGAAGGGGCCTTTTACGCCTTCCCCGACATTAAGGGCACAGGCCTGACAAGCAGAGAACTACAACATAGGGCCCTGGAGGAGGCGGGGGTTGCCCTCTTGTCGGGCACCGCCTTCGGCCAGTATGGGGAGGGGTTCATCCGCATCTCCTATGCCAACTCCCGTGAGAACATCGCCCGCGCCCTGGAGCGCCTGGAGACCCTCCTCAAGCGGATCCGCCGATAGGGTAGGTGCGATGCCACAGGTCTCCTGGCTCCCCGCTGGGAAAATACCTCGGGAAAAGGCCCTTGAGGTGGAGGCCCGCCTGAAAGGGCGTATAAAGGGGGAGGTGCGCTTTGACGCATACTCCCAGGCCCTCTACAGCACCGACGCCTCTATCTACCAGATGGTGCCTGTGGGAGTGGTTATCCCCCGAGTCGAAGAGGATGTGCTGGTGGTGGTGGAGGCGTGTCGGGATTTGGAGGTTCCCGTGCTCCCCCGAGGCGGGGGCACCAGCCTGGCCGGGCAAGGGTGCAACCACGCCGTTGTCCTGGACTTTACCAAGTATATGCATAGGGTGCTGGAGGTGAACCCCGAAGAGGGGTGGGCGCGCGTCCAGCCCGGCATCACCATTGACGAACTGAATGCCGCCGTGCGCCTCCACGCCCTACACTTCGCCCCCGACCCTACCACTACCAACCGGGCCACGGTGGGTGGAGCCATCGGGAACAACTCCTGCGGCGCCCACTCCATCCTCTACGGCAAGACGGTAGACCATGTGCTGGCCCTAGAGGTTCTCCTGGCCGACGGCACCCAGACCACCTTCCGGCAACTTTCTCCCCAGCAGTGGGAGGCGAAGTTGGCCCTGCATGGCCTGGAGGGGGAGGCCTACCGCACCCTCCAGCGCCTGGTCGCCGAGCATCGGGAGGAGATCCTTCGGCGCTACCCGAAAATTCAGCGGCGTGTGGGGGGCTACAATCTAGACCGCTTTGTGGAGGGGGAGACCAACCTGGCCCGCCTTATCGCAGGCTCCGAGGGCACCCTGGCGGTATACACCTCCGCTACGGTGCGCCTTACGCCGCTCCCCAAGCGCACCGGGTTGGCCATCCTCCACTACCGGAGCCTCTTTGAGGCGGGCGAAGATACCCCGCCCCTTTTGGAAGAGCACCCCGCCGCCATTGAACTGGTGGGGGACACTATCCTGCGCCAGGCCAAAGCCCAGTTGAGCCTGGCCCGTCGCATGGGCTTTGTGGAAGGGGAGCCTGGGGCCATCCTCATCGTTGAGGTGTTCGGGGACAGCGAGAAGGAGGTGCAGGCACGCTTGGAGCGCGTCAAGGCTAATGCTCACCGCCGGAGGCTAGCCTATGCTACCACCCTTGCTCTTACCCCGGCCCAGCAGGCAGATGTGTGGGCCGTGCGCCGAGGTGGCCTGGGCCTCCTGATGGGCATCAAGGGCGATACCAAACCCCTACCTTTTGTGGAGGACACCGCCGTAGACCCCACCCGCTTGCCCGATTTTATACGACGGTTTGACGATGTGGTGCGTTCCCACGGCACCTCGGCCACCTACTACGGCCACGCCAGTGTGGGGTGCCTGCACATCCGCCCACTTATCAACCTGAAGACCCAGGAGGGCATCCGGCGTCTGGAGGGCATCGCCGGAGACATCGCCGACCTGGTGCTCCAGTTTGGGGGGGCGTGTTGGGGGGCGCAGGGGCCCGGGCGGGTGCGGGGTGTCTTCAACGAGAAGATGTTCGGCCCCACCCTTTACCAGGCTTTCAGGGAACTGAAGCGGGCCTTTGACCCCCAGGGCATCCTGAACCCGGGCAAAATCGTGGACTGCCCCCCGCTGACTACTAACCTGCGCTTCTCTCCTGCCTACCACCCGCTAGACATCAAGACGCACCTGGACTTCTCGGCAGACATGGGCTTCACCCGTGCCGTGGAGATGTGCAACGGCGTGGGGGCGTGTCGGAAGGTGCTCACCGGCACTATGTGCCCCTCTTATATGGTTACCCGTGAGGAGGAGCATTCCACTCGTGGACGCGCCAACGCCCTCCGCGCTGTCTTGTCGGGCCTGCTGCCGCCCAGTGAGTTCACCAACCAGCGTCTTTACCAGGTGCTGGACCTCTGCCTGGAGTGCAAGGGTTGCAAGGCAGAGTGCGAGTCCAGCGTGGACATGGCCAAGCTGAAATACGAGTTCCTGGCCCACTACTACAAGGCGCACGGGTTGCCCCTGCGGGCACGCCTGTTCGCCCGCATCGCCGCCCTCGGGCGTATCGGGAGCGCCACCGCACCCCTCTCCAACTGGCTGACGGCCTCTCCCCTGGGGCGTTGGGGTTTGGGACGCCTTGGCATCCATCCACGGCGCCGGCTGCCTCCCTTTGCCCGCCTCACCTTCACCGCCTGGCTCCGCCGCCACACCCCCCCGCCCCAGGCTGGGCAGAAGGGGGAGGTGGTGCTCTTCCACGATACCTTTATGGATTATCACTACCCCTCGGTGGGGCGCTCCGCTGTGGCTTTGCTGGAGCAGGCGGGCTACCGGGTGCTCCTGGCCCCCAAGGTGTGCTGTGGACGCCCCATGATATCAAAGGGAATGCTGGGGCAGGCCAGGGAGCACGCCCGCCGCAATGTGGAGGCCCTCTTCCCCTATGCCCAGAAGGGTATCCCTATTATCGGCTGCGAACCGTCGTGCCTGCTGACCCTGCGAGACGAGTATCCCGACCTTTTGCCCGGCGACGAACGGGTGCGCGCTGTTGCCCAGCAGGCCACACTCCTGGACTCCTTC
The DNA here is from genome assembly GCA_046294495.1 of Dehalococcoidia bacterium. Classification (GTDB taxonomy): domain Bacteria; phylum Chloroflexota; class Dehalococcoidia; order Lucifugimonadales; family HRBIN23; genus HRBIN23. The sequence continues at coordinate 30,763 of JBKBKV010000017.1, forward strand.
TTGGTGCGGTTAGCGGAAGAAGGAGACCTGAATATAACTTGGACGCCCTTCCCCCGAAAGGTGCTGCTGCATGCCCACTGCCATCAGAAAGCCCTGGTGGGATACGAGGCCAGCCTTAGAGCCTTGCGCCTGGTGCCCCAGGCCCAGGTGGAGTTTGTGGATGCCGGGTGTTGTGGCATGGCGGGGGCCTTCGGCTTTGAGCGGGAGCATTATGACATCTCTTTGAAAATTGGGGAGAGGCGCCTCTTCCCGGCGGTGCGGGCTAATCCTGAGGCGCAGGTGGTGGTTACAGGCGTCTCCTGCCGCCAGCAGATAGAGCATGGGGCAGGGGTGCGCCCACTGCACCTGGCCGAGTTCCTGGCCCAGCAGATGGCCAGAGCCTAAGGCCAGGTGCGCCCGAACTCGGTGCGCTTCACCACACGCCCTGTAAAGGTTTGGGCTGACTGTAGCGCCAGCCACACCGCTGCTGGCCCTATGCTCTCCGGCGGTTCGTAGCCGGTCCAATCAAAGTCTCTGGGACGGGTAAGCACCGCCCCCTCAGTCTTGAGGAGGCCGGGGTCAAGGGCATTCACGGCGATGCCATACTCCCGCACCTCCTCGGCCAGGCCCAGGGTGAACATGTTCAGCCCGGCTTTGCTGACCGAGTAGTGAACCCCTCCAGGGACAGCCCTCTCCCCCGCACGGGAGGTGATATTTATAATGCTCCCTTGGCGTTGGGGGATCATTACCGGCAACACATACTTAGAGCACAGGAAAGGCCCCCGTAGGTTCACCCGCATAATCAGGTCCCAGTGGCGAGTCTCCGTCTGGAGGATAGGGGTGCGTAGGGTAACGCCGGCGTTGTTCACCAGCACATCTACGCGCCCGTAGCGCTCCACCACCTGGGCAACCATGCCCTTGACCTGCTCCTCATCGGTTACATCGCAGCGTAGAGGCAACGCCTCACCCCCCAGGGCGTGAATCTCCTCAGCCGTCTGGTAGATGGTGCCGGGTAAGCGCCCCGGGGTCTCGCTTCTAGCGACGACCACGACCTTGGCCCCCTCTTTAGCGTAGGCCAAGGCGATGGCCTTCCCGATGCCTCGGCTGCTCCCTGTAACGACGGCCACCTTTCCGGCAAGACGCATAGAAGCACCCCTTCTTTTGCCCGCAATCTGCCCCCCAGAGTTAGTATCTATAAGTTTGGGCAGGGGCAGTGGTTTCCTCCAGGGCTAACCGCACCTCCTGGGCCGCCCAGGGGTCGTCCTCCCTCACCAGCGCCTTCTCCAGTGCCTGGATAGCCTTTGCCCCACCGATGCGCCCCAGGGCCCAGGCGGCGTGCCCGCGCACCAGTGTCTCCCCTTCTTCCAGCGCCTGTGCCAGCGCAGGCACAGCCGCCGGGTTGCCCAGGTTGCCTAAAACAATGCAGGCGTTGCGCTGGAGGCCTACCCGCGTGGCTCTGCGTATGCTGGTGCCACGGAAGCGTTCCTGGAACGCCTCCTCCGAAAGGGCTAAGATGTCCAGCAAATCCAAACGCTGGCGTGTTGGGTCAGGCGACAACTCGGGAAGGTGGGACGGCTGGGCCTTGCGGTTCACAGGGCACACTTCCTGGCAGATGTCGCATCCAAAGACCCAGTCGCCTACAAGGGGGCGTAGTTCCCGAGGGATTGGCCCCCGGTGCTCTATGGTCAGGTATGCTATGCACCGACGGCTGTCCAGGACATAGGGTGCTATAAGGGCACCCGTAGGGCAGGCGGGTATACAGGCGCTACAACGCCCACAGGTCTTTTTGAGGGGAGGGTCGGGGGCCACCTTCAGGGTGGTAATGGCCTCTCCCAGGAAGACCCAGGAGCCGATAGGGGTGAGGATATTAGTGTTCTTGCCGAACCAGCCTATGCCCGCCCGATGGGCCACCTCCCGCTCCAGTATAGGGCCATCGTCTACATACACCTTCCAGCGGAAGGGGCCGACTTCCTTTTCCAGCATGTGCATTAGAGTGCGTATACGCTCCTTCAACGCCTTGTGGTAGTCTTGCCCCCAGGCGTAGCGGGCCACACGCCCTGTAAGGGAGCGCTGTGGGGGCGAAGCCGTGGTATAGTAACTTACGGCCACAGAGAGGATAGACTGCGCTCCGGGCAAGATGGCCTGGGGGTCGGTGCCCCGCAAGATACGCCCTTCGTGATACCAGGGGAGAGTGCCCATAAGCCCCTGGCGCAGGCGCTCCAGGGCGGTCTCCCTAGCATGGGTGAAGGCCTCCGCCAGGGTGCATCCTATCAAGGTGAGGCCCGCCTGCTGGGCCAGACGCTGGATGTGCCCTCGTTCAACAAGGCGAGTATCCTGCACGACTACCGCTCCCGGCCCCTCATGCGGCCGGCCCCCCTGTGCGGGGCAAATCGCCGTTCAGGTAATGAGAGGCATCGTTCCAGGCCACCAGAAGGGCACTCTGTCTGTGCACTTCTAGGATGCTCAGGCTGGCCGGGGCGAGGCGGAAACGCCACAAGGCTTCTGTAGGCAGGCCCAAGAGGGCCACCACCAGCGCCCGCAGACACCCTCCGTGGGAGACGATAAGGATATCCTGCCCTTGGTGGTTCTCTTGCACCTGGGCGATGAAGGGCTTGATCCGCTGGAGCACCTGGTGGCGCGTCTCCCCGCCGGGAGGGGGGTCGAAGGAGGGGGCACCGGCCATAAACTGCTGGAAGCGGATTGGGTCCTCCTGGGCGAGGGTGTCGTATGGCTTCCCCTCCCAGGGGCCGAAGCGGAACTCCCGCAAAGCGGGGGTGAGGGTAATGGGGACGGGGCGCCCCTGGAGCAGGATACGGGCCGTCTCTACGGCGCGCCCCAGGTCGCTGGCGTAAGCGTGAGCTAAGGGGAAGCGCTCTAGGCGTTGTCGTAGGGCCTGGGCCTGTGCTCGCCCCTGGGTGCTCAGGGGCGGGTCTTGTTGGCCTTGCACACGGCGCTCCTGGTTCCAGGTGCTCTCCCCGTGGCGCACCAATAGCCAGCGCCCCATGTCTGACACCTCCTGGTCTGTCAATGGTATTCTAGCAGGGGCACTCCCCCTTGTGGGGTAGAGGGGGTATAATAAGATTTTGCTGACTATTGCAAGGAGGGAAGGTGATTGCAGGCGCTTGGACGGCATCTCATCCTGGAACTGAGGGGGTGTAATCCTCACCTGCTGGACGACATGGCGCACATTCGGCGGATCCTTTTGGAGGCGGCGAACCTGGCTGGGGCTACTATTGTGGGCGAGACCTTTCACAAGTTCCAGCCTGTGGGTGTAACAGGGGTGGTGGCCATCGCCGAGAGCCATCTGTGCATCCACACCTGGCCCGAGTATGGGTATGCGGCGGTGGACATCTTCACCTGCGGGGAGCGTTTCAGCCCCCACCGCGCTGCGCAGTGGGTTATCCAGGGGCTTCAGTGCCAGGAGCCTGAGGTTACCGAACTGGAGCGCGGTCGTATGACCCAGCGGGCTGGGGCCGTCTCCCAACCCTAGGAGGTC
>JBKBKV010000018.1:0-34043 GCA_046294495.1 Dehalococcoidia bacterium
GGCACTTTTGGGGTGGGTGGTTTTACCGGAGGTTGGGCCTCGGTGGGGTGTGGGGCGAGCCAGGGGGCCTCCTGGGGGGGCTCCGTTTCGCGGCGGCGTTCCCTGCGCCCCCTTGGGTAAGGGAGAAACTCTCGGAGGGTGTAGGTTGCGCCCAGGGTGATGGGCTCCCCTTGGGCCCTGTGCACAACACCTTGCTCGTCCACCCAGCGAACCTCTGGGGTAACGCTGTAGCCCAGGAGAAGGGCATCTACGGTGGCGGCCACATCGGGGTGCACAGCCACTCGTTCTCGGGAATGGATCTCTACAACGATGTCAAAGGTCGGGGGAGACTTGCGTTCCAGGATAGTCTTTTGGGTGCCGCGGCGGCGCGCCTCCTCGTCGCTAAGGGTAACGGTCTGCACACCCCCGACCAGGTCGCTAAGGGTGGGGTTGAGGATCAAGTTATCCAGGGTGTTGCCGTGGGCAGTAGCGATAAGTTGGACCCCTCGCTCGGCGATGGTGCGGGCGGCGGCGGCTTCCAGTTCCGTGCCCATCTCGTCTATGATAACCACTTCGGGCATGTGGTTCTCCACTGCCTCTATCATCACGGCGTGCTGGAGGGTAGGGGTCTTTACTTGCATGCGCCGCGCCCGTCCGATGGCTGGGTGGGGGATATCGCCATCCCCGGCGATTTCGTTGGAGGTGTCCACTACCACCACCCGTTTGCGCAGGTCGTCGGCCAGAACGCGAGCCACTTCCCGTAGCATGGTGGTCTTTCCTACCCCAGGCCGTCCCAACAGCAAGACGCTTTTCCCGGTGCGCACCAGGTCTTCAATGACCCGCACAGTGCCGAACACGGCGCGCCCCACCCGGCAGGTGAGGCCTACAATCTTACCGTTGCGGTTACGGATGCAGGAGATGCGATGAAGGGTGCGCTCTATGCCGGCTCGGTTGTCGTCCCCAAAGTGTCCGATACGGCTCACCACATGCTGTATGTCGTCCTCTGTTACCTCCAGGCTGTCCAGGTCTATATCACGGGTGGGGAAGCGCGCCTGTGGAGGGCGCCCCAGGTCCAGGATAACCTCAATAAGGTCGTGGAGGTCGGGCTGGCGATGGAGCGCCTCCTGCACTCGTGGTGGTAGGGTGCTTATCAGGGCATCCAGGTCGTCCACGATAACTTTCTGGAAGTTGGGGCGTTTGGTGGGGGTGGTCATAGGCACAGCCTCGCCCAGGCGGCAGTAGGGCCTTTCCAACGACGGTAACACGGCATCATTTTTCCTTTGTAGCGCTCACCATGTCCAGGAACAGTTGGTGGAGGCGTAGGTCGTCGGTCAACTCAGGGTGAAAAGCGGTAGCCAGGATGGCTCCCTGGCGGGCCGCCACAGGGGTGCCATCGGGGAGCCGGGCGAGTATCTGCACCCCTGGCCCAGCGGAGAGGAGCACAGGCGCACGGATGAAAACGGCGTGGAAAGGCCCACCGTGCAGCCCCGCAATCTCCAGGTCCGCTTCAAAACTGTCCACCTGACGCCCGAAGGCGTTCCTGGCCACCTCTATATCCATAACCCCCAGGGGGATGGGGCGGTCCTCCCGCAGGCGCTTAGCCAGCAAGATCATGCCCGCGCAGGTGCCCCAGGTGGGCATGCCCTCCCTAATGTGCTGGGTAAGGGGGGCACGCAGGCTAAAGGCGTCTAGAAGGCGGGCCATGGTGGTGCTCTCCCCACCCGGGATAATGAGGGCATTTATTTTTTCCAGGTCGGCCGGTAGGCGCACCTCTACTACCTCGGCCCCCAGGGCTTCCAGGACCTGCCGATGTTCCAGGAAGTCCCCTTGCAGGGCGAGCACCCCCACCCGCACAGACACCTTCCGCTTCCCCTTTTGCCGAAGTGCCAGTTGCCAGGGGATGGGGGTTGGGACCTTAGGGAGCATCCATTACCAGCCGCGCACCGCCAGTAGTTGCTCGGGTTTCAGGGTGCGCACATCTATCCCCGGCATAGGTTCTCCAAGCCCGCGAGAGGCCTGGGCGATGATCTCGGGGTTCTTGTAGTGGGTAACGGCTTGCACAATAGCCTTGGCTCGCCGGGCGGGGTCGCTGGACTTGAATATGCCGGAGCCAACGAAGACGCCATCGCACCCCAGCCACATCATAAGGGCAGCGTCGGCGGGGGTGGCGATGCCCCCTGCAGCGAAGTTGACCACGGGCAGGCGCCCCAGGCGCTTCACCTCGGCCAGGAGTTCTAGTGGAGCGCCCATCTGCTTGGCCTCCCCTACAAGTTCTTCGTCGGGCATGTTCTGCACTTTGCGGATCTGGGCCTGGATGGCCCGCATATGGCGGACGGCTTCCACTACATTGCCTGTGCCTGCCTCGCCTTTGGTGCGGATCATGGCTGCCCCTTCGGCGATGCGGCGTAGGGCCTCGGCCAGGTCTCGCGCCCCGCATACAAAGGGCACTTTGAAGTCGTGCTTCCAGATGTGGTTCTGCTCGTCGGCTGGGGTGAGGACTTCCGATTCGTCTATGTAGTCTACCCCCAGGGCCTCCAGCACCTGGGCCTCCACGAAGTGGCCTATGCGGCACTTGGCCATAACGGGGATAGTAACCGCTTCCATAATCTGGAGGATACGCTCCGGGTCGGCCATACGCGCCACGCCCCCAGCGGCACGAATGTCGGCGGGGACACGCTCCAGGGCCATCACAGCCACCGCCCCAGCCTCTTCAGCGATCTTGGCGTGCTCTGGGGTTACTACATCCATTATGACCCCACCCTTCAGCATCTGGGCGAGGCCCACCTTAACCGCCCATGTGCCCTTCTGCATACTAACCTCCTGTGGGGAACACCCTCCTACCAGGATTATATGCCCCAGGCTTGGGGAAGGGCAATACTGCCTTGCGCTGGCGTGGGCAGGGGGTAATGCTGTCGCTATGGGTAGAGGCCACGGAGGCGCATAACCTCAGCCACCCGGCGGATAGCCAGCATATAGGCCGCCATTCGCATATCCGTGCCTTCCTGCTCGGCCAGAGAGGCCACCTCCAGGAAGGCCCGCACCAAGACACGCTCCAGGTTGCGGTTCACCTCATCCAGGTCCCAGAAGTAGAACTGCAGGTCTTGCACCCACTCAAAGTAGGAGACCACCACACCCCCAGCGTTGGCCAGAATATCTGGCACCACCAGAATACCCCTCTCCCGTAAGATGGCGTCGGCCTGGGGGGTGGTGGGGCCATTAGCCCCCTCTATGATTAGGCGTGCCCGCACCTGGTCGGCATTGCGCTCTGTTATCTGATTCTCCAGGGCGGCAGGGACGAGGATATCGCAGGGTAGGGTCAGCAGGTCGTTGTTGGTGATGGCCTCTGCGCCCGGGAAGCCCTGAAGTTGGCCGTGCGCTTGTTTCCACGCCTCCACCTTTGGGAAGTCCAGGCCGTGGGGGTTGTAGATACCGCTGGCAGAGTCGCTTATGGCTATGAGGCGTGCGCCCATCTGTGCAAAGCACTGGGCGGCGTAGAGGCCCACATTGCCTGCTCCTTGGATAGCCACTGTTGCATTCTGTAGAGGTATGCCCCGGATGCGCATGGCTTCCCTGGCCACGATAGCCACTCCTCGCCCTGTAGCCTCGCGTCGCCCCAAGGTGCCACCTATGGCCACTGGCTTCCCTGTAACCACACCCGGCACCGAGTAGCCCTTCTGCATAGATACGGTATCCATAATCCACGCCATAACCTGGTCATTGGTGCCCACATCTGGGGCTGGAATGTCGTTTTCTGGGCCGATTAGCAGGGCGATTTCAGAGGCGTAGCGCCGTGTGAGACGCTCCAGTTCACCCGTGGAGAGGCGTTTTGGATCTACCGCTACACCACCTTTTGCCCCCCCATAGGGAATGTTGACAACGGCGGTCTTCCAGGTCATCCACATAGCCAGGGCGCGCACCACGTCCAGGTCTACCGCAGGGTGGTAGCGGATTCCACCTTTGGCTGGTCCCCGGGCTAGGTTGTGCTGCACACGGTAGCCTGTGAACACGCGCACCGAGCCGTCATCCATGCGCACCGGGAAGTGGACGGTGAGTTCCCGCTTGGTATGGCGCAAGTGCTGGCGCAACCCATCCTCTAGTCCCAAACGCTCTGCGGCGGCGTCAAACTGGGCCAGGGCGACATCGTAGGCGGAAAGTCGGCGCTCGGCAGGTAGCATAACCATCGTTCCTCATTTCACAAGGGGTGCAATATATATTATCAGCAGGGGGATCTTCTTGTCTAGACAGAGGGGCGGAGGTTGAGGGTGGTGATGCAACCCTTGTAGATACTCCACGCTGTGCGTATAATGGCTTCACCATCGCCCGGCGAGGAGGGTACCTTGGCCCAGGCGCTGGAAGGTGTCCGTGTATTAGACCTGACACACTATATAGCCGGGCCCTTTGCTACTCGTCTCCTGGCCGACCTAGGAGCGGATGTAGTGAAGGTAGAGTGCCCACGAGGGGGAGACCCTGCCCGACGCATAGGTCCATTCTTCAAAGACACCCCACATCCCGAGCGCTCCTTTCTCTTTTTCTTCCTGAACCTCAACAAGCGCTCCATTACTCTGGACCTGAAGGCAACCACAGGGCGCTCCCTTTTGCGCCAGTTGGTAGAGTGGGCGGATATAGTGGTGGAGAACTTCTCCCCTGGCACTTTGGCCTCCCTGGAGTTAGGCTACGATATCCTGGCCTCCTGGAACCCGCGCGTGGTGCTGGTCTCTCTTTCTAACTTTGGCCAGTGGGGCCCTTACCGGGACTACCAGTTGGACGACCTCATCGCTTATGGGATGGGGGGGCCGATGCTGATGACAGGTGTGGCTGGGCGTGAGCCTTGCACCATAGGCCTGTATATCCCCCTTTACCACGCTGGGGCGCTGGGCGCCCTGGCGGCTATGGTGGGGTTGACCAAAGCCGAGGTAAGCGGTGAGGGGGATTGGCTGGATGTGTCTATTTTTGAATCCCAGGTGGGGAGCCAGGACCGGCGCACTATAGCCTTGGTGGGGTATCAGTATACAGGGGAGACTTTCACCCGGCGCGCCCCTGCGGCTGCTATCGCCAGCGGCATTAAGCCATGCAAGGACGGATACATCGGTTTTGCGGGCTTCGGACCCCGCTTTCTGGGCGTGGTGGCGATGTTGGGGCGTCCAGACCTGCTAAAAGACCCTCGTTGGGCTACAACCGAGGCTCGCGCCTACCCAGAGGCTGCCGAGGCCTTCGACGCCGAGGTCTTCCTCCCCTGGCTGATGGAGCGCACAATGCGGGAGATTTGGGAGGTGGCCCAGGCCAACGGCGTTATCTCAGGCCCCGTTTTTACGGTGAAAGAGGTGCTAGAAGACCCTGTGTTCCGCTCCCGAGGGGTATGGACAGAGATAGAGCATCCCGATTTGGGGAAGGTTACTTTGCCGGGGCGTCCCTTCCTGATGGGGGCTACGCCCTGGGCAATCAGACGGCCAGCGCCCTTGCTTGGCCAGCACAATGAGGAGGTCTTCTGCCAGATGTTGGGCCTCACGCAACGCGACCTGGTGCGCTTGCATCAGATGGGGGTGGTCTGACCTGTCCAAGAAGCGGAGGGACACGCTGGTGCGCATCGCCTTTTTCTCTAGCGAGCCTTTGGCTCGGTTGGCCGCCTCTCGCCTAGAGGAGGTGGGCATCCCCTGCCTGGTGCGATCAGAGGGAGTGGGGCCTGGAGGGTGGGGCACTGCCGCCAACATCCCATATAGCGTTGCAGTATCTGAGCAGGAGCAATGGCGGGCGCGGGAGGTGTTGGGGCTCTCCCCAGCGGAGGTGGAGGAGAGGGCGAAGGCCCAGCCAGGGCGCCGCCCTCCTTTTATCCTGCGACTTGCCTTGTTCATCCTTGCCCTTGTGTTGGTCCTGGCCGTGATAGCGGGTGTAGCCTCGCGTATACTGCGATAGGGGTGGTAGGTATGGCTCAACTTCCCTTGTCAGGGGTGCGCATTCTAGACATTACAGTGGTTTGGGTGGGCCCCTACTGCACTATGCTGCTGGCCGACTGGGGTGCAGAGGTCATACGGGTGGAGACGCGCCAGGTATTCCAGCCCAGCACCAGGGGCTATGTGCCCTACCCCAGCAAGGAACTGATGCAGAGCCAGCGCACTTGGAGCCTTGCCCTGCCCAACTGGGAGCCCGGGAGGCGTCCCTGGAACCGCACCCCCCTCTTCAACTCCCACGGGCGCAACAAACTCTCCTTTACCGTTGACCTGCGTCGCCCGGAGGGACAAGAGGTTCTCCACCGCCTGGTGGCCATCTCCGATGTGCTCATTGAGAACAACGCCCCCGACACGATGGAGAAACTGGGCGTTACTTACGAGAACCTGCGCCGTTTTAACCCTAGCCTTATTATGGTGCGCATGCCGGCCTACGGCCTCTCAGGCCCCTACGCCACCTACAGGGCGTTTGGCTCGCAACTGGAGTCGGTAGTAGGGCACACCTCATTGCGGGGCTACCCAGACACGGACCCCTCTCTGAAAGGCGATGTGTTCACCGCTGACGCAGTTGGGGGGATTATGGCCGCTTTCGCCACCCTGGCGGCCTTGCGCCATCGTCGGCGCACAGGGCAGGGCCAGCAGATTGAGTATCCCCAGGCGGAAGCCTTCCTCCCTATGTTGACCCCGGCCTTCTTGGACTACATCCTCAACGGGCGAATGCAAGGCTCTTGGGGTAACCGCCACCCCTTTATCGTGCGGGGGTGTTACCCCTGCCTGGGGAAAGACCGCTGGATTGTGGTGTCTATCTACACCGACGCCCAGTTCCGCTCGCTGTGCCAGGTTATGGGGCGTCCCGGCCTGGCTGACGACCCTCGCTGGGCCGATTCCCTCTCCCGGTGGAAGCATCAGGACGACCTGGATAAGGAGATAGTCCAGTGGACACGGGTTCAGGACGCTTATCAGGTTTTTCGTCGCCTGCAAGAGGCGGGGGTGCCTGCTGGTGTGGTTACCAACGAAACGGATGTGTTCTCTGACCCTCACCTGGGGGTGCGTCGCTACTTTGAGCCTCTCACGCAGGAGGACACTGGCACCCACTTCTATCCTGGCCTGCTATGGAAGGCGGCCAGGACCCCTAATCGCTTGCGCACGCCCCCGGTGCGCCTTGGTGAGCACAACCCCTGGGTCTACCGAGACCTCCTGGGCTACGGTGAGGAGGAGTATAAAGCCTTCGAGTCGGCAGGGCATATTGGGGAGGACTATCCCCCAGACTTGCGTTAGACCGCAGCAAGGGCTTGGAAGACCTGAAGGAACTGGGCTACATTCCCAGGCTGATACCACGGGATGGCCTCGGCAATGCGCCCCTCTTCGTCTATCACGAAGGCAGCGCGCTGGGAGCGTCGCCCATCGGCCCCCACCACACCATAGGCGCGGGCCACCTGGAGGTCTGGATCGCTGGCCAGGGGGAAGGGGCATCCCCCCAGCGCTTGGCAGAAACGCTCCTGCGCGGGTAGCGGGTCGGCACTGATGGCAACTAACTCGGCCCCCATCCCCTGGATAGTGGCATATTCATCTTTGAAAGAGGAGACCTGTTGGGTGCAGGCTGGGGTCATGGCCTCGCTGAAGAAAAGGAGCACCACTTTTCTCCCCCGATAGCCCTTTAGGCTAATGGGGCCTCTGGTGCTGGGCAGGTGGAAATCGGGGGCTATATCACCGATGCTGGGCATGTTCCGTTCCCTCCCCTCGGGCTAGGCGCAAGGCGATAGAGGCCAGGCGCTGGCCCAAGCGGCGGGCCTGGGCCAGGTCGTCTTCCGTTACGCTGCCGGTTGCGGTGGCCCCGTAATAAGAGCCGGAACGCTCCATATGAGTGCTCCAGGGTAGACCCACCACCAGCATGCCACAAGCGAGCATCCAGTGGAGCAAAGCCAGCAGGGTAAACTCCAGGCCGCTGTGGCGTCCACGGCCTGCTACAAAGGCTGCTCCAGGCTTCCCGGCCAGGGTTCCTTCTTCCCAAAGGTCGCCCTGTTCATCTAGCCACCCTTTCAAACGGGCAGGGATGCCACTCCAGTTGGGGCATCCCAGCGCCAGGGCATCGCATTTCAGCAGATCGGCGCGCCGGGCCTCGCTAATGGTGCGAAGCAGAACCCTAACCCCCTCCACGCTTTGGGCACCCTCGGTTACACCGTGGGCCAGCCGCTCCACCTGGGCACTGCGCTCATCGTATAGCACAAGGAGGGTTACGGGCATTGGCGTTACGGGTCGGAGCAGTCCCGGAAAGCCCCACAGCGCAGACAAACAAGTTTACAATGCAGAGCCACAAGGTGCGAACCACACCGGTTGCATCCATCGGCTCCCTTCTGCTGGGGTATGGCATGGGTGGGCTGGGAGGCCTGCATAGCCCTAGTATATCGCCGTTAGTAACGGTAGTCCATTGTGGGAGTAGGGGTGGCTTCCTGCGGCAGTGGCGAAGGCGAAGGGGTAGGTGCTGCCGTAGGGGTAGGCGTGGGTGGTGTGATAGGTGTCCCGGCGGGGGATACTACAAACCAGACACCCCTCACACCTTGGCCCTTGGCATCCCCTGGGGCTCGGTCGGCGACGAAGTAGTAAAGGGGCCAGCCGTTGTAGGTAACCTGGGTGGAGCCTTCTGGGCGGCGGATGGTTCCCAGTAGGGCTGGGTTGACCCTCTCTCCTGCCACGGGTGCGGCGGCCGTGAGGAGTGGGGGCCAGTTCTGAGCACAGGCACCGGTGCAGGTAGTGGTGTTTGGTGAGTCGAGGGTGAAAAGGTAGAGGGTTCGGCCTTGGGCGTCGGTGAGGATGTTCCCCAGTTGGGCGTGGGGCGAGACCTCGACCCGGGTGCCGGCGGGTGTGGGCGAGACCGCAGCAGGGGCAGCGGGCGTAGGCGATGGGGATGGAGTAGGTGTAGGGGTTGCTACGAGTTGTGCCGCAGGCTGTTGTGGCGCAGGTGTGGGGCTGGGTGTGGGTGTGGGGTAGGCGGCGCGGCAAGCGATAAGGGTAAAGGATAGCCACAGCAGAAGAACAAAGGCTTTCATACCCTCCCCCAGATAAGTGCTCTACAAAAAATACGCTTATGTTTGTGTAACGGTTTCCTGGTGCCTACCGACGGAGCAGGTTGGCCGCCAACACGAGAGGCCCGTTGGGAGTAAGGCTTCCCTGGGCAGGCTCAATAGTAACGGTGAGGCTGTCAAAGGAGGTGAGAGGCTCCGGAGGTTGCACCAGGAACTGGGCCCACCCTGCGGTGTCCACGGTGAAGGTGCCACCGCTGAAGCGTTTGTCTCCCCGCACCAGCCACACCTGGTAGACCTGCGCCGGGGGTAGCGGGTCCAACCCGATGACCACCAGGATGGCCACGCCCCACTCTGGGGGAGCCAGGAGCATGCCGTAGGCAGTAGGCGCTGACGAAGTGCCGCGCACCCACACCACCCGCAGGTCGGGGGCGGCGCTCCAGTAGGCCAATTGGCGCAGGTCGTGCAGGGAACGGGAAAGGGCCTCGGTGCGATAGTCCTCTTTTGCCTGCATCCCCGTAAGCACAGAAGCCAGTTGCCCAAGGCGTGCGTCCTGTCGGGCTTCCAGCCCCTGGAGACCCTGCAAAAGCCCCTGGATTTGGCCCTGTTGGCGGGCCAGTGCCTGTTCTAAGCGCGTCTGGCGGTGGAGGCCCCACGCCCCCAGCCATAGCACAACCCCTACTATTGCAAGGACGGCTGCCCAGGCTATGGCCTGTCCGGGGCGCGCCAAGAAGGGGGGGCTTTGCTGGGGTTTCCTTGTAGGGTGCGCCCCTAACACCTTCTCCAGCACCTTACCTTTAAGGCCAGAAGGGAGGGGCTCGCCCAGCATCCCTTCCGCGAGGTGCGCGGCTCCTTCCAGGAGAGGCTGGGCCTCTTCCGCGCATCGCAGACAGCGCTGGAGATGGGCATCTATGGCGTCCCGCACAGGTGGCTCCAGCGCCGAGACCGCGTAGGCGGGAAGCAGGTTTTGCACTTGTTGACACTTCATGTCTCCATCCCCATGCCAGGGCCTAGGAGAGAACGGAGTTTAAGAAGCCCCAAGCGTATTCTTGTCTTAACCGTCCCCAATGGTATGCCCAGGCGTAGAGCCACCTCCTTCTGGGTGAGGCCGTAGAGGTAGGTCAGGAGCAGCACCTCCCTTTGGGGTGGGTCTAGCAAGCGCAGTGCCTGCATCAAGCGGGAGCGGCGTTCGCTGGCGATAGCCTCCTCGGCGGGGTCGTCCTGCAACTGGGGTGGCCACTGCTCCTCCGGAACAGGGTTGGGGAGGTCTACCACGCCGTGGCGCCGACGCTTGCGTAACTGGTCTATGGCTCGGTGATGGGCGATACTCAGTAGCCACAGGCGAGGGTTTCCCCGTGCCTCGCTGTAGGTCTTGGCTTTCTGCCATACGGCAAGAAACACCTCTTGCACCACCTCCTCCGCTGCCCCAGGGTCCTGAAGCAGGGCGTAGGCAACGCCGAACACCGCCTTGGCGTAGCGGTCATAAAGGGTTTCCAATGCCCACTCACGGCCGGCGGCGACCAGGGCTAGCAAGTCCAGGTCGCCCAACTCCCGGTATGCCACGCCTCCGTCCTGGGAGGCCCCTCCCTAGTAACAATACGAAAACCGTTACCAATTGGATGTGGAGCCGTCCCCTGCTGGTATTCTAGGGGGTGGGAGCGGGCCAAGCAACTGGGCGTCGGGAGGCTTGCAAAAGGCTTCAAAGGCGGTTACCATAGAAACTGGCGCTGGGGGATCGTCTAGCGGTAGGACGGCAGACTCTGGATCTGCTAGCCCTGGTTCGAATCCAGGTCCCCCAGCCAACCTTTACTTAATGGCGATGGCGTTGGCAGGGGAGCCTACGCCACCCGGCAGGTTCCAGGGCACCGCCACCACCAGGAAGGCGTAAACCCCATCCTGGGCGCAGTCCAGCGCCAGGGCATCCAGGGCCCAGAACTCCCCCAGGGGCATCCCCAGCAGGGGGATAAGCCGCCGATGCAAGAAACCTACCTCCCGTCGCACGGGGAGGCTCTCCACTGCTACATTGTCGGCCGCCATCAGGGCCACCCCATGGTCCCACAGCCACGCTGCCGTTTCCCACCCAGCATACAGGCCAGGCATCGCTAGGGTGTTGTCCATCATGTTCCCTATCGATGCCCGCTCCCCCTCCGGCAAGGAGAGATACCATCCCAGCCACCCTGTGCGCAGCAGCAGGATATCCCCCTCCTGCATGACGACGCCTTGCGCCTGGGCAGTGGCGTCCAGGTGCTCCGGGCGGATGGCAAACTCTCCTCTGGGGTTGAGGGGTTGCCCTTGCGCCTCCATCCAGCGGGCCACGTCAAGGAGCACCCCCCGCCCCACGATGCCATGGCGCGCCAAAGCCTCTATGCCCAAAGCCCCCTTGGCGATATCCTCGTCCTGCCTGCCTCCGTAGAAGCCGAACTCCCGGTAGCGGATATGGCGCAGGCCGTCTATCTGGGTGGACAACTGGGGGTAGAAGTTGTCCAGCACCTCGTCCAGGGCGTTGCGCTCAGGGGCGGTGATGGTGTGCCGATAACGCTGGCGCCCCCATACCAGGGGCGGGTGAGGCTGGTCCAGAGGAAGGGAGAGGTTGAACACCTGCCCCCGGCGCACCAGGCCGACGGCCCGACGCACCCGCTCGGGTGTGAGGAGGTTGATGGTGCCCAGGTGGTCATCGGGGCCGAAGACGCCCCAGCAGTGGCGATCGCCAGTGACGGGTATGGCCGGCAGGTCGGCGTAGCGGGGTAGCATAGGCACCTCCAGGAATGGCCAAAGGAATCGGTGTATTGGAAGGGCCATTGGGGTCAACCTGCCTGGTTCCTTGCTGCACCAGGATGGGGATAACCTCGTCTGGGGAGATAGGCATTTGCTACCCCCTGGGCAGGCCCAACCCCCGCAGGGCGATGATGTTAAGTTGCACCTCGTTGGTGCCCCCGGCGATGCTGGCTGCGAAGGATGCCAGCCAGGCCCGCTGCACGCGCCCCGCCAGGGGTGCCCATTTGCTCTCCTGGGTCAACTGGGCATACAGGCCCAGCACCTCCATAGCCGTCTGGAGCATACGCTGGTTCCATGTGGCCCCAAACACCTTGATGATGGACGCCTCTTTGTTGGGGACGATGCCCTTGCTCTGGAGCCAGGCGGTGTAGTAGGAGAGCCACCGCCCCACCTGGTATTCCACCTCCAACTCGGCCAGGCGGTTTCGGATGCGGGGGTCGCGGGTAAGGGGTCGGCCGTTGGCCTTCTGCTCACGGATGAAGGCCAACACCTGTTCCCACAGTGGGCGATACTGGGCGATGCGCTCAATGCCCGAGCGCTCAAAGTCCAGGTTGCTGGCCACCACATACCAGCCCCTGTCCTTCTCCCCCACCATGGCGGTCTTGGGCACCCGAACATTATCAAAGAAGACCTGATTGAAGGAGTGCACCCCCGCCATATTGATAATAGGGCGGATGCTGATGCCGGGCGTCTTCAGGTCCACGATGAAGACGCTGATGCCCCGGTGCTTGGGGGCGTCGGGGTTAGTGCGGGTGGCCAGCCAGATGTAGTCCTGCAGGTGGGCGTAGGAGGTCCAAATTTTGGAGCCGTTGATGATATAATCGTCCCCATCCTGGACTGCGCGGGTCTGGAGGGACGCCAGGTCGGAGCCGGCGCCCGGCTCGCTGTAGCCGATGCAGAACCCGCACTCCCCCCGCACGATCCGTGGCAGGAAGAAGCGCTTTTGCTCCTCGGTGCCAAACATCATGATGCTAGGCCCCATCTGGCGGTCGGCGAAGTGGTGGTAGGCGATGGGTGCGGCGGCCAGGAGCATCTCCTCCAGATAGATGGTGCGCTCAAGGTAGCCTAGGGCTTGCCCACCATACTCCTTGGGCCAGGCCAGGCCGATCCATCCCTTCTGCCCAAGTTTGCGGGAGAACTCCCTAGAGAAGCCCTCGCCCCCGGCCGCCGCATACTGCTGGCGCATCTCGGGTGTGAGTTCCTGGGCCAGCCAGGAGTGTATCTCCCGGCGGAAGGCCTCCTGCTCCGGTGTAAAGCGGAAGTCCATAGGGCACCTCCTTCTAACTTGGCTCTGCAAGGGTGAGGAGGCGGCGGGGGGTAAGCACCAGGATGGCCTCTATGTCCTCTTCGGTGAAGCCCCGCCGTCGCATAGTAGGCACGATATGCTCCAAAATGTAGCCATACCCGTGCCCCCCGTAGCGGGTCAGGCGGTGTTTGGTGCAGATGTCGTGAGCGATAACGATGCGCTCTCTTAGCCCCTGGGCGATGCACCAACGGATAGTTTCCAGGCGCTGGGCGTCGCTGGGCATATCTATGGCAGGGTTCATGGGGTAGTGCCATGTCTCCTGGCCGAAGAGGTCCCACTCCAGCACACAACCTGTGTCGGCGATGCGCTGAAGGGTCTGCTTCTGAAACACGGTGCGGTCCAAGTGGCCCATAATGACTCGGGACATGTCTGCCCCGGCTTCCATTAGGATTTCCAAAATCTCCAGGGGGGCTTCCTCGGCACGGCCTGGGTGGACGAGGATGGAGGCCCCGGTGCGCCGCTGGGCGCGGGCCGCCGCCCGGAGCACAATGCGCTCCCTGGGGTGTAGGGGCCAGGAGCACCCCAACTCCCCGATAATCCCAGCCTTTACTCCCGAGTCGCCGACGCCTATAGTAATGTCCCGCTCTATCTCGGTGGCGATGGCCTCTTCTGTCTTGCCCTCGGTATCGGGGGGGTGGGCAGGGGCCACATAGTAGCCGGCCCCCATCACTATGTGGAGGTCCGTTGCCTTGGCGATCCTTGCCAGGGCCAGTGGGTCGCGCCCGATACCTATTGTGGTGGCGTCTACGATGCAGGAGCCTCCCGCTCGCAGGAAGAGCGCCGCCTCGGCGATGGCCGTTGCCTCGTCCCACAGGCGGAGGTTATCCAGATTGCTGTTCCAGTTTCTACGCACCCAGCCCAGGTTCTCTAAGGAGAGGGGGGCATAGGCCAGGGCGAGTTGCGACGCTTCACGAGGGGGGTGGAAAGCCACCTGGAAGTCAATGAGCAGGTGTTCGTGGGTGAGGGTTGGGCCGATGGCGATGGGGTCAACGGGGCCAAGGACGGTCTGCACTTTGCCGGTGGCGGGAGCGGACATATCCACCTCCTGCGCCTCACTCTTGCATGGGGCGGGTAGGGTATCAGCGGGTAAACGCCGGCTGACCCTGCTCCGCCAGGAGTTTCTGCACTTCCTCCATCAGCGCCGTCAGCATCTCACCCGCCTGCACTACTTTCACCTTCTGCCCCTTACGGAAGATAACGGCGCGCCCGGCCCCGGCGGCGATGCCCACATCGGCGTCTTTGGCCTCCCCAGGACCGTTCACCTCGCACCCCATGACCGCCACACGGATGTTGGCGTTGAGGCTTTTGATAAGATCATCCACCTGGTTGGCCAGGCGCACCACATCCACATCGGCGCGCCCGCAGGAGGGGCAGGCGATGAGGGTTACACCCTTCTGGCGCAGGTTCAGGGACTTGAGGATTTCAAAGCCAGCGGACACCTCTTCCCTGGGGTCTCCCGACAGAGAGACGCGGATGGTGTCTCCAATACCCTCGTAGAGGAGATAGCCCAGACCGACGGCAGAGCGTATGGAGCCGGCCTTCACCGTTCCCGCCTCGGTGATGCCCAAGTGGAGGGGATAGGGCACCATTCGGGAGATGCGCCTATATGCCTCAATGGTGGTGGGCACATCAAAGGCCTTCAGGGAGATTTTGATGTTATCAAAGTCCATATCTTCCAGGATTTGGATTTCCCACAGGGCGGTAGCCACCATGTGGTCCACCACGCTGTATTCCCCGGGCTTGGCCTCGCCGGCTTTGGGGAGGCGGTTAACCATATCGTAGACGCGGGAGAACCCTCCACTCTTGCCGATGCCCCCCACAGGGGGGAGGCTCCCGAAGTTCACGCCGATGCGGATAGGAATGTCCCGCTCTTTGGCGGCCTTTACTACCTGGCGCACCTTGTCAGCGTCCCGTAGGTTGCCGGGGTTCAGGCGCAGGCCGTCTACCCCGCTCTGGATGGCCTCCAGAGCCAGATGGTGGTGGAAATGGATGTCGGCGATGATGGGGATTTTCACCCGGCGTTTTATGTCGGCCAGCGCACGGGCCGCCTCCAGGTCTGGCACAGCGCACCGCACAATGTCGCACCCCGCCTCCTCCAGTTCCTGTATCTGGCGCACTGTCGCCTGCACATCACGGGTGTCCGTCTTGGTCATAGACTGGACGGATATGGGGGCATCGCCCCCGACTTTCACAGGGCCCACCCAAACGGGCTTGGTAACACGGCGTGGCTTCATACCCCTCCCTTATCGTAGCAGGCTTTCCCCACGGATTATGCGCACGATGTCAAAGTAACTGACAATGGCGATAAAAGCCATCAGCACTACGAAGCCGATGAAGTGCACCAGCCCCTCCCGTTGGGGGGAGACGCGCTTCCCCCGGCGCACAAACTCAATGCCCAGGAAGAGGAGCCTCCCCCCGTCCAGCATGGGTATAGGGAGCACATTCAGAATAGCCAGGTTCAGGCTCAGCAGCGCCGTCCACTGCAGGAGAGCGACCCACCCCAACCGGGCCACCTCTCCGGTGGTCTGGGCGATGCCAATAGGGCCGGCGAACTGGAGGGAGGATGCCCCTATAATTGCGCGAAGGATCTCGTTGCGGAAGAGGATGAGCACCTCCCAGAGGCGCACCGCCCCCTGGGGCACGGCCTTCCAGATGGGGAGAGAGGTTTTTACAACCTTTGGCTCCAGGATGCGCACCATCACGCCGGTGGGGCCTTGTCCTTCTGGCGCGCGCCAGCGTGGGGTTACCAAAGTGGTGAAACGCTCCACCTTGGCAATAGGGGGCGTTCCCCCACCTCCCAACTCGCTACCTCCGCCAAAGGGTTGGGTGAGCAGATAAGTGGGGCGCTCCACCTCCCACACCGTGGGGCGCCCCAAGTTAAGGCGAACTCGGGTAGAGAGGTCAGCGTTGTTGTGGATGGGATGCCCGTCAACAGAGAGGATGATGTCCCCAGGTTTGAGGCCAGCACGCTCCGCCGGGGAGCCTGGCGCCACCGACACCAGAGCGACCTTGCCCATAACTTGATAGGTGGGCACCATAAGCAGGGCGATGAAGATAAACAGGGGGAGAAGGGAATTCATCCCGGCGCCGGCCACGAGCACGGTGAACCGTGTAAGGATGCCCTTGCTGGCAAGGCTCCTGGGGGAGGTTGGGCGCTCCTCTCCCTCCAGCCTCACGAACCCTCCTAAAGGCAAGAGGTTCAGGGAGTAGAGCGTTTCCCCCCATCTGACGCCCCAAAGCCTGGGGGGGTATCCGAAGCCAAACTCCAGGACACGGATGCCGAAGGCGCGGGCAGTAAGGAAGTGGCCCAGTTCATGCACCAGGATGAGGAGGACCAGGATAGCTAAAAACAGCGCAACGGTCATTGGATGTTTACCTCCGCGGCCCGATACACCTCCCGCCGTGCCCAGGCGTCGGCCTCCAGCAGGTCTTCCAAGGCAGGGTTAGAGATAGGGGTATGGGCTTCCAGGGCGCGGTGGACAAGGGCAGGTATGTGGGTAAATGGGATGCGGCGCTCCAGAAAGAGGGTAATAGCCGCCTCGTCCGCTCCGTTAAGCGCTGCCGGGTAAGAGCCTCCTCGCTTGCCTGCCTCTACTGCCAGGGTAAAGCATGGGTAGCGTGCGGGGTCAATAGGCTCAAAGGAGAGGGTGAGGGCCTGGCGGAAGTCCAATCGGGGAAGGGCTGCATTGGGCATGCGCTGTGGATAGAAGAGGGCGTATTGGATAGGGAGGCGCATATCTGGCACCCCTAGTTGCGCCTTGATAGAGCCATCGGGGAACTCCACCATACTGTGCACGACGCTTTGGGGATGCAAGACCACCTCTATCCGCTCCCAAGGCATACTAAAGAGCCAGTGGGCTTCAATGACCTCAAAAGCCTTGTTCATCAGTGTGGCCGAGTCTATGGTGATCTTCTTGCCCATTTTCCAGGTAGGGTGGCGGAGGGCCTCCTCAGGGGTAACGGTGGCCAGTTCCTGTAAGGGGCGGTTGCGGAAGGCCCCTCCCGAGGCGGTAAGGATAATGCGAGTGGGCTGGCGCTCTTCCCCCAACAGGCACTGCCATATGGCGCTTGGCTCACTGTCTATGGGCAGAATGGGCGTCTTGTAGCGGGCGGCCTCCGCCATGACAAGGGCACCAGCAGCCACGATGGTCTCTTTGTTGGCCAGGGCTACGGGGATGCCTCGCCGGATGCTCGCCAGGGTGGGCCGAAGGCCCGACAACCCCACCGTCGCCGCTACAACCAGTTGCACATCCGGCAGATGCACCAGGTCCTCCAGGTTGTCCACGCATTGGGTGCCCGGGGGAAGGGCTTCGCGCCTTATCCCGTCAGCGCACCATACCGCTTCTGGGCGCGTCTCCCACGCCTGGCGCAGGAGCAACTCCCTGTTGGTATTGGCCGCCAAGCCCTTGACCTGTAACTCCTCGGGGAAAGCGCGCACTACCTCCAGCGTCTGACGGCCAATGGAGCCGGTGGAGCCAAGAACGACGATTCCCTTCACCCCAAGCCTACCCTCGGATGCCGAGCCATCCTACCCCATAATACACAACAGGCAGGACGAAGACAACGGAATCCAAACGGTCTAACACGCCACCGTGTCCCGGTAGCAGGCTCCCAGCATCTTTCACGCCAGCGGAGCGTTTCAAAAGGGATTCGGCCAGGTCGCCGACCTGGGCGAGAAAGGCGATAGCGAGCCCCAAAGCAGTGGCCTCAAGCCACGAGACGGGCAAGCCCAGCAGTGCTCCTAGCGCTATGGTCGCCCCTATACCTCCCAGCACCCCGCCAGCCACCCCTTCCCAGGTCTTGCCTGGGCTGACAGCAGGTGCAACCCGGTGGCGGCCTACGGCCGTTCCCACCAGGTAGGTGGCGGAGTCCACGGCAAAGGTGGCCAGTATGGCCAGCAAGAGCCACTCCCGACCGTTTGGGAGCGCCCGCAAGGGGAGGGCAAAGGAGAGGAGGCCCCCCGCGTAGAGGGGGACGGCGATAGTTATTGCCCCATCGGCGAGGGCGGTGGCGGGTGCCCTCCTGATGAGCAAGACGACCAGGCTCGCCAGCACCAGCCCGCTTACCGCCCCGGGGTGCAGGGGGTGGCCTGTGGAGGCTACTGCAACTAGCCCACCCGCTCCAGCCAGCGCCACGAACTTCGCGGGACGCAGGCCGGCCACTGTGCCCAGGTGCAGGGCTTCCGCGGTGCCCAAAAGGGCTAGAAGGCCCACCAGGATATCCAGCCATGGTGTGCCCAGCCATATGGTGCCCCCTATAAGGGGCACCCCGAGGACAGCAGTGGGCAGGCGGCGTATGAGGTCTCTAAAAGGGGGATGGGACGGATGGGGAGGGTGGGCCACGCGCAGTCTAAAGGCTGGCCACGTCGTCAGGCGAGAGGGGTAGGCCACCGTAGCGGCGTTGGCGATGGGCATAGGCTTCCAGGGCCTGGGCCACATCCCGCTCGTCAAAATCGGGCCAGAAGGTTGGGGTGAAATAGAACTCGCTGTAGGCTGATTGCCACAGGAGGAAGTTGCTGAGGCGCTGCTCGGCGGCGGTGCGGATGATAAGGTCGGGGTCGGGCAGGTCGGCAGTGAAGAGGTAACGAGCGAAGAGAGCCTCATCCACCCGTTCAGGGGGAATACCTTGCTCCAAGATGCGCCGCACGGCGCACAGGATTTCGTCACGCCCACCGTAGTCCAGGGCTACCGAGAGGGTAAGCCCCTCATTGCCCTGGGTTAGGGCTAGGATCTCCTGAATGGCCTGCTGTAAGGAAGGGGGGAGGCGGTCCAGTCTCCCTAGGTGCCGGATGCGCACCTTCTCCTTATGCAAGGCCCTGCCTTCTCGCTGGATGGTGGCCTCCAGGAGTGCCATAAGGCCCTGGACCTCCTCCTTCGGACGGGACCAGTTTTCGGTGGAGAAGGCGTAGAGGGTAAGGTAGTGCACCCCTCGCTGAGCGAAGGCCTGCACCACCCGGCGCACATTCTCGGTGCCGGCACGGTGCCCCTCCAAACGGGGAAGATTACGCTGGCGTGCCCATCGCCCGTTGCCGTCCATTATGATGGCCACATGCTGGGGGATAGGGCTGTGTCCATTGATATGTGTGGTGTGGTTCAGTCTCGCCTGTGTTTGCATTCTCGCCCTGCCCTACAGTTTATCCAGCCAGGACTTCTCGTTCCTTCTCCTGGCTCAAATGGTCCATCTGGCCTATATAGGTGTCGGTTATCTTTTGAAGACGCTCTTGAGAGCGGCGACTTTCGTCCTCGCTAATCTCCTTGTTGCGCTCCATAGTGCGGATCTTGTCCAAAGCGTCTCTGCGGATATTGCGCACAGCGATGCGCCCCTCTTCCACCTTCTTATGCACCAAGCGGACCAGTTCTCGCCGCCGCTCCTCTGTGAGGGGTGGGATGGGGAGGCGCAACACCTGGCCATCGTTGGCAGGGGTGATACCCAAATCAGAGTTGAGGATGGCCCGTTCAATTAGGCGCAGGGTGCTCTTATCCCAGGGTTGGACCACCAGCAAGCGTGCCTCCGGGGCAGTAACGGTGGCCAGTTGGGTTATGGGGGTGGGTGTGCCGTAGTAGTCCACAGTGATGCGCTCTAGCAGAGCGGGGTGCGCACGCCCGGTGCGAATGGTCGTGAGTTCGCGGTGCAAGGCATCCACTGCCTTCTTCATACGGTTCTCAGCGTCGGCCAGCACACTCTGGGTAGTCACAGGGCCGCTCCTAAAGGGTGTTAGCGGGCGACGAAGCCCTCTTCAGCGATCAGGCTCCCTACACGCTCACCATGAAGGATACGCAACAGCGCATCAGGATAGAATATATCAAAAACTACAATTGGTAGATGGTTGTCCATACAAAGGGATAGGGCAGTGCTGTCTATGACCTCCAGGCGTCGGTTGAGCACCTCCAGGTAAGTGAGGGACTCCAGTTTTCTCGCCTGGGGGAAAAGGCGGGGGTCGGCCTCGTAGACGCCGTCTACCCCGTATTTAGCCATCAGCAGAACCTGGGCTCCGATTTCACAGGCGCGCAGTGCGGCGGCTGTATCGGTAGTCATATAAGGATTGCCGGTGCCGCTGGCGAAGATGACCACCCGGCCCTTCTCCAGGTGGCGGATAGCGCGGCGGCGGATAAAAGGCTCGGCTACGGCCTGGATGGTTATGGCGCTTTGGGTGCGCACAACGCTCCCCAGGCGCTCTAGGGCGTCTTGCAAGGCTAGGGCGTTGATAAGGGTGGCCAGCATGCCGGCGTAGTCGGCGGTGGCGCGCTCCATACCCTGGCCGGCGGCTTCGGTGCCACGCCAGATATTGCCTCCCCCCACCACAATAGCCATCTGCACACCCTGGGAGTTGGCCTGGTGAATTTGTTGGGCTACATAGCCCACCGCCTCCCAATCAATGCCAAACTCCTTTTTCCCTTTGAGGGATTCCCCGCTGAGTTTGAGAAGAGCGCGGGCGTAGCGGAGGGGCATGCTGTTCACTCGCCTAGGGCGAAACGGACGAAGCGTCGCACGCGCACATTCTCGCCCGTTGTTGCAATGACTTCGTGGATACGGTCTTGCACTGTGCGGGTGGGGTCTTTGATATAGGGTTGCTGAAGTAGACAGACCTCAGAGGGGGGAGCGGTCTCCTCGGGAGGCATATCCTCTTTGGTGAGGTACTTAGGGGACATGGCGGCCACCTGCATTGCCAGGTCGTGGGCAAGGGCTTGAAAGACCCCAGTGCGGGCCACAAAGTCGGTCTCGCAGTTCACCTCCACCAAAGCGCCGATGCGCCCCCCGCTGTGGATGTAGGCCTCAACTAGCCCTTGCCGCGTCTCTCGGTGGGCCAGTTTGGCGGCCGAGGCCGCCCCTTTTGCCCGGAGGATGGCCTGGGCTTTCTCCACATCCCCCTGGGCCTCCTCCAGGGCTTTCTTACACTCCATTACCCCTGCCCCCGTGAGGGCTCGCAGGGCCTTGACGGCGTCAACACTAATCTGCATCAAAGCATCCCCCTAGGGCGTGCTTGTTAGTGGAGCCTGGCTCTCGGCCAGGGCCTGGGCCTTGCTTTCATCCTCGGCGATGACTGGTTGCGCTTCTTGGGCAGCGGCCACCTCACCCTGATAGCGGGCTTTGCCCCGAAGCACTGCATCGGCGATACGGCTGGTAATAAGGCGGATAGAGCGGATAGCGTCATCGTTGCCAGGGATTGGGTAATCTACGAGGTCTGGGTCGGCGTCCGTGTCAATAAGGGCGACGATAGGTATTCGGGCCTTGCGTGCCTCCCGCACGGCGATGCTCTCGTTGCCAATGTCTACCACATACAGGGCATCGGGGAGGCGGTCCATCCCTTTGATACCGCTGAAATACTTCTGGAGCCGGCGCAGTTCGTCTTCCAGGCGGCTGGCCTCTTTCTTGGGGAGGCGCTCAAAATACCCGTTGGCTTTGCGCTCCTCTAACTGGCGCAGGTAGTCCAGTCGCGTGGCTACGGTGGCCCAGTTAGTGATTGTGCCTCCTAGCCACCTCTGATTGATGTAAAAAGCCCCGCACCGCTGGGCCTCACTGGCTATGGCCTCCTGGGCTTGCTTCTTGGTGGCTACAAAGAGGATGCGCCCGCCTCGGGCTACCAGGTCCTCCACGAAGGAACACGCCTTTTCCAGTTGGTGAAGGGTTTGTTGCAGGTCAATAATGTGGATGCCATTGCGCTGAGTATAAATAAATCGGCGCATTCGTGGGTGCCAACGGCGGGTCTGATGGCCGAAGTGCACCCCAGCCTCCAGGAGCGCCTTCATGCTAATCGTCTCTTCTGCTGGACCGGGTTGTTCCATTGCCGCCTGTTCCATTCGCCTGCTCTCTCCTCCTGCTTCATACCCCACGGCCCCGGCTATTGCCCAAAGGGGAGATGTGCCGTGGGGAGCCGCCTTGCGGCACACTTCTAGTATGAAAGTATATCACCCCCCCTTTGCCAGGGCAACTGCGGCAGTAGGCTATCCCTCCTTACCATAAGAGTGGCGTATGATGAGGATAGCCTATTTCCTTTTCTGGGAGGCAGGAGGTGGATGCCGACGCCGTTTTGCGGGAGATACAAGGCCAGAGGTGGTATCAGGGGCAGGTGGTGCACACGGAGGTGTTGCCGCATCGGCTGCCATCCTGGGGGGAGTTGCCTCGGCCTCTTCACCCCCTGCTCCTCCAGAGGGCCACGAGGTGCTTGGGTGTGGAGCGCCTGTATGCCCACCAGGTGCAAGCCATAACCGCCGCCCGGGAAGGGCAGAATGTAGTCATCGCTACCCCCACTGCCAGTGGCAAGAGCCTGTGCTACCACCTGCCCGTGCTGGACTCTTTGCTGTGTGAGCGCCACGCCAGGGCGCTATACCTTTACCCTACAAAGGCCCTTACCCAGGACCAGCTGCGCACCTTGAAAGCCCTAGTGCCCCCCGAGGCGGGGGTAGCGTATGGCATCTACGACGGAGACACGGGTGAGGAGGAGCGCCTAGCCCTGCGGCGCTCAGCCCGTCTCTTGCTCACCAATCCCGATATGCTCCACATCGGTATTTTGCCCAACCACCGGCGATGGGCACGCTTCCTCTCGGGTCTACGCTGGGTTGTGCTGGACGAGGCCCATGTGTATCGGGGGGTTTTCGGTTCCCATGTAGCCAATCTGGTGCGACGCCTGCGGCGGGTGTGTGCCCTCTACGGCAGTGCGCCCCAGTTCCTCCTGGCTTCTGCTACCCTTGGCAACCCCAAGGAGTTGGCAGAAGCCCTCACGGGGCTCCCTTTCACAGAGATACTGGAGGATGGCGCTCCCTTTGGGGGCAAGCGCTTTGTCCTGTGGAACCCGCCAGTAGAGGATAAGGCTCGGCAGACCCGTGCCAGCGCCGTGCGGGAGGCCTCCCGCCTCTTTGCCTTCCTGCTCCAGCGGGGGTTTCGCACCCTTACTTTTGTGCGGAGCCGCCAGGAGGCGGAGCGGGTCTACCGCTGGTGCCGGGAGATGCTGGCGTCGCAGGCCCCAGCCCTAGCATCCCGTATCGCACCCTATCGGGGCACCTACCTGCCCGAGGACCGCCGTCGCATTGAGCGCGGCCTTTTCAGTGGTGAACTGCTGGGGGTCGTCTCCACCAACGCCTTGGAAATGGGCATAGACATCGGCGACCTGGATGCGACCATTCTCACCGGCTATCCCGGCAGCATCACATCAACCTGGCAGCAGGCTGGGCGCAGTGGGCGCCGGGGTGAGATGTCCATCACCATCTTCGTAGCGCGGGACGACCCCCTGGACCAGTTCCTTATGCACGAGCCGGGTTTCCTCTTCGGGCATCCCCACGAGCACGCCCGTATCTCCCCCGAGAACCCCTACATCCTGTCCTCCCATCTGCTCTGCGCCGCCTACGAGGCCCCCCTCACGGACGAGGATGCATCCCTCTTCGGTCCCAGCCTAGAGAAGCGAGTAGAAGAGTTGGTCTCCGCGGGTCTCCTGAAGCCCCAGGGGGGAAAGTGGTTCCTTTCGGCAGAGGTTACATACCCGGCCGAAACTGTAGACTTGCGCACGGCAGGTGAGCGCTCCTATTGGATAGTGGAGGCAGAGAGCGGTCGCTTGCTGGAGAAGGGCGTTGAGGAGAGCACGGCCTTCCGTCAACTGCACCCAGGTGCTGTGTATCTTCATCAAGGCGAGCCATATCTGGTGAAACGCCTGGACATGGAGCAGCGCACCGCCTTGGTGGAGCACACCACTGTCACCTACTACACCCAGGCCAGGGAGATAACTGATACCCGTGTTCTAAGCGTTTGGCGGGAGAAGCGTTCCCCTGCGGGGTCGCGGGTCTTCCTGGGAGAGGTGGAGGTAACTAGTCAGGTGGTGGGTTTTACACGACGCGCCTTTGCCCGGGAGGAGATGGTGGGGGAGGAGTTCCTGGACTTGCCCCCCCTGCGCTTCCGCACCGTCGCCCTTTGGTTTGACCTGCCCGAGGCGTTTTGGAGGCGTATCCTGGGGGAGCGGCGGGATCTGGCGGGGGGCCTGCACGCCTGTGAACACGCCGCTATTGGCGTTTTGCCACTCTTCGCCTCGTGCGACCGCAACGACATTGGGGGTGTGTCCACACCCCTTCACCCTGATATAGGCACGCCTGCCATCTTTATCCACGATGGGTATCCCGGGGGCATAGGAATAGCCGAGCATGGCTTCGCCGTAATAGAGGATCTGTGGCGAGCCACCCTGCGCACCATTGAGGGTTGCCCGTGTGCCGCCGGGTGCCCGGGGTGCATCCAGTCGCCCAAATGTGGCAACAACAACCACCCCCTTGACAAATCTGTGGCGATGAGTATCCTAAAAACACTCTGCTCCTTCCCCTAGAGGATGGGGATAGGTTGTGGTGGGCCGCTGAGTTCTGCCCCTGCCTATAGGGAGAGGGAAACAGGGATCGTTGGCCTTTCCGGCTGAGCCTGGGGTCTACCACCCCCGTTTCGGGTCGGGATGGGCCACTGGGCCAGGACGCCTCACCAGGCTTTCTGGCCCGGTGTCCACATCCAATGGGGGTGGGGCCCAGGCCAAAGCCTGCTGTGGCCCTTGCCCTTACTCATGGGAGGGGCTTTTTATGCTCGCCGTGATCAGGGTATCCCGTCGGTTGGGGCGGGCTACAGCGGGTGTAGCCGCAAGCCTGTTTGGCGATTCTATGCTCTACGCCGTGCTCCCCGCCCAAATGCCCGCTTTTGGCCTCTCGCCAGCCCTGGTGGGGCTTGTGCTGAGCACCAACCGTTTTGTGCGTCTCTGGTCTAACGGGTTGGCCGCAAGGGTGTATATGCGCTTCAGCCTCACCGTCCCCTTTGCCCTGGCCATAGCAGTTGGGGCGGTTACCACGGCGCTCTATGGCGTAGTAACAGGTATTGGGGCCTTCCTGGGTGTGCGCGCCCTGTGGGGGGTGTGCTACTCCTTTCTGCGTCTCGGTGGATATCTGGTGGTGCTAGAAGAGAGCACCACCAGCAACCGGGGGCGCTTCATGGGCTTTTTCAACGGTGGGCAGAGGGCAGGGAGCATCGTGGGGGCGCTGTTAGGGGGTGTGCTCTTTGACTTGCTGGCCCGGCAGGCGAGTTTCCTGGTTATGGGGGTCCTAACTGCCCTGGGCCTTATGCTGGCCGGCGGGTTGGGGCGGCGCTCCCATCAGGTGGAAAACGACCCGCCCTCTGCGCCTAATGGCCCTCCTGTTCCCCTTCAACCCATCTCCTTGCGGGGGATGGGGGGGTGGTTTGCCGGGATGCTGGCTGTTGACCTATGCAAGCGTTCTGCGGATACGCACCGGCGCTGGCTCACCCTCTGCGTGGCCCTGTTCTGCTTGACTTTTACGGTGCAGGGGTTACTGACGGCTACGCTAGGCTTCTATCTGCGGGAACGACTGGGTGTTGACTTTGCCATCCCCCTGCTGGGCCTGGGCATCGCCTCGGTGTCAGCGGGCTTCCTGGCGATGCGGTGGGTGGTGGACTTGCTGGGGCCGGCCCTAGGAGCGGCTGCCGACCGCCTGGGGCGACGCCGAACTACCACTGTGGGCCTGCCCCTTCTCGCCCTGGGGATGCTGGTGCTGGCCTGGGTGCAACCCACCTGGGTCGCCCTTGCCTTTCTGCCTATGGTGTTTCTGGCTGCTACCGCTAGCCAGGTGTCTATGGACGCTTTGGCGGGCAACTTAGCACCTCAGGATATGCGCCCTCTTTTGATGGGGCGTTACACCACCTGGGCCGACCTGGGGGCAGCGGCCGGGCCTCTACTGGGTTACCTGGGATTGGTGCGCGCATCCCTCCCCATACTCTATACTGGTGCCGCCTTTCTCCTTCTTATAGGGACGGTGCTTTTCGCCAGCGCCGCCTTCCGCCCAGTGCCGGAGGAGGTGGCCCAGCTGACCCCTCGTTCAGCCCCTAAGGTATAAGCCCTGTGGGATGGGGGCTAATGGCGGGGAGGAGGTATGGCCGTCCTAGTATTCTCAGCAGGTTTTGTGTGGTGGCATAGGCTACCTCGTCTATTGGGACACTTTTGAGGTGGGCAATCTTCTGGGCTACCGTGAGCACATCCTTTGGCTCTGTCCACTGCTCCCGGCGTTTCTTGAATGGCTGGGGATAGGCGTCTGTCTCCAACACAAGGGCAGTGATGGGTAGACGGCGCACCACCTCCTCCAGGTGGGGGAGGCGCAGGAGGGGTTTGGCCAGGGAGATGTGGAAGTTGAGGTCGAGGCAGGCCTGGGCGATAGACAGGTCGGCCTGAAAGTAGTGCATAGCCCCACCTACTTCCCAGGCGTGTTCCTCCCGCAGGAGGCGTAGCACCTCCCGGTGGGCCTCCGGGTAGCCGGGGGGTTCTCGGGAGTGGAAGATAATGGGCAGGTGCAGGCGGCGGGCAAGGCGTATCTGCTGGCGGAAGGCGTCGTATTGCCAGGCCAGGTCAGGGGCGCTGCCGCTGAAGTCCAGACCGATTTCACTTATGACCACCACCTTAGGGCTGGAACGAGCCAGGGCCTCCAGTTGGGCTAGAGCGGTCTCGGTCAATGGCGCGGACAATTCCATAGGGTGTATGCCCACGCCTGCCCATACCTCCGGGTAGGCTTGGGCCATGCCGATACAGCGGCGAGAGGATTCCAGCGTAACGCCCGCAGCGATGATAAACCCCACTCCTGCCTGGCGCGCCCGCTGCAAGATAGCAGGGATTTCTTCCTGGGGGAACTGGTCCAGGTGGGTGTGGGCGTCGCAGAGGAGGGGCATAGCCCTAGGCTATGGCGAAGGTTACCTTCGTGGGGAGGCGCTCCAGCACTTCTATCGCACCGCGCACCAGGTCGTCCATTATTTGGGCGGCAGGCTTGCGCTCCTTCAGTATACCCCCTATCTGACCAGCGGCGTTGAAGAGGAGTTCGTATCGCCCTGCCCTTTCAGCAGCCTCCAGCAGGTCGCTCATAAGCAGGCCCTGAAGGGGCATGGGCAGAGGTTCTAGCCCCGAGCGCTCCCACGCCTCCGTAATGGGGTTCTTGAGGGTGCGGGCTGTCTTGCCGGAGTAGGAACGGCTCACCACAAAGTCCTCGGAGGAGGCTTTGAGGATGGCCTCTTGCATAGGGGGGTAGAGGTCGCTCTCCAGGGCTACAAGGAAAGCAGTGCCCACCCATACACCCTGGGCACCCAGGGCCAGGGCAGCCGCTACGCCACGCCCGTCGGCGATGCCCCCTGCAGCCAGGACGGGCGTGGGGGCCACAGCGTCCACCACCTGGGGCACCAATGGGAAAGTAGCGATGCGCCCGGTGTGTCCTCCTGCCTCATACCCCTGGGCCACGATGATGTCCACCCCTGCTTTCTTTTGACGCAGGGCGTTGCGCACCGAGCCGGCCAGCCCAATGACCTTGACGCCTGCCTCTCTAGCCAGAGGAACAACCCACGCCGGGTCGCCCAGCCCAGCGGCGAAGACAGGGACCTTCTCCTCTAGCACCACCTGCACCTGTTGGCGCACTCGTTCAGTGCGCAGAGGCTCCTCGTGGGCGTGCTCTACTGCTGGCAGGCCCAGTTCCTGCATGAGAGACTGGACGAAGGCGTAGTGGCGTGGGTATTCCTGCTGAATCCACGACATCGCCTGGCTACGGGTGGTAATGCGGACGGGGCCAGCCTCGGCCAAGCTAGCGGGCAGGAGCAGGTCCACGCCAAAGGGCTTGTCCGTAAGTGTGCGCACCTCTCGGATGCGCTGGCGAATTTCCTCCGGGGAGAGGGCAGTGGCCCCCATGACACCCAGCCCTCCCGCGTTGGAGACGGCGGCGACCAGGCGTGGGGGCGTGGGACGCCCTCTCAGCGTCCCCATACCCGCCAGGAGCACAGGGTAACGGATGCCCAGGAGGTCGCACAGGGGGGTGTGAAGCACAAGCGAGGCCATACTTTTCCTTTCTCGGCCCATTTGCTCCCTAGAACATCTTTTGGACGGCACTGCGCAGTTCGGAGCGGAAGTCCGGGTGTGCAATGGCGATAAGGGCGTTGGCACGCTCCCGAAGGTTTTTCCCCAAGAGGGTGGCCACACCATACTCGGTTACCACCGTGTCCGCCAAGTAGCGGGGAATGGTTACCACCTCCCCGGCCTCCAGGCGGGGGACGATACGGGAGACGCTCCCATTCAGGGCTGTGGAGGGGAGCAAGGTGATGGCCCGTCCACCCTTTGAGTATAGGGCGCCTATGTGGGTCTCCGGCTGGCCCCCGATGCCATTCACCATGCGCCCTCCGAAGACACTCTCGCTGTTGATTTGCCCGGTGAGGTCTACCATAAGAGCGTTGTTGATGGCTGTCTGCTGGAAGTTCTGGGCGATAACCCACGGGTTTAGCAGATATTCCGGCTCGTAGAGTTCAAAGAGGGGGTTATCTCTGATGATCTCCAGGTCCTGGTCGTCGGAGCCGCTCCAGGCCACCGCTACCGCTCGCTCCCGGTGAATGGTCTTGCGTCTCCCGTTGATAACCCCTGCAGCCACCAGGCGGGCGATGCCGGGTGCCACCATCTCCGTGTGCAGGCCCAGGTCCACTTTATCATCAAAGACGCCTAGACGGGTCAGGTAGGCGGCGGGGGTGCCAACGCCTATTTGGATAGTAGCGCCGTGGGGGATAAGGGGCTTTACCAGTTCGGCGATGGCCCTGGCCTCTGGGGGTGGCTCTTCTAGCCCCAGGTGGATGCGTAGGGCGGCCAGGTCTATAGAGGGGAAGTAGGGCATCCATGGGGCAAGGCGAGCGGGGCTGACGACCTGGATGATGGCTTCCAGGGCGCTCCGCCTTTCGGGGGGTAGGGTGCTTATGGCCTCCTGCAACTGCTCCTGTGTTATTTGGATAGGGGGCACCTCTACCAGGGCGGCAAAGCGCTCAATGGGCACCCAGCAGTCGCCGTGCACCGGGAGCAGGCTGGGGTTCACCTCGGCGATGACGGTGCGGGCACGGCGCACATAGCCCTTCTTGAACCAGGCGTGGGCGCCAAAGGAGACCAGGCCGTGCCGGTTAGGGGGCGTTACCGATACAAGCACCACATCAATGGGCTTGGCCTCGGCGGGGCGTTCTTCCAGGGGCTTGAACCCCAGGGAGAAGGGGTTGGGGAAGTAGGTTACCTGATGGGCATCGGTGAAGGGGCGGGCCAGGGTGCCGATGAAGTTTTCAATCTCTACCTGCCAGGCCCCCTCCTGGCCGGCCCGGGCCAGCCAGCCCGGGTCAAACTCGGGTGCAGAGAGGGTGAGGTGAATGCCTGGTAGGTCATTGGCCCGTCGGGCTAGAGCCTGGCAGAGGAGGCGGGGCTGGTTCCCCAGAGGCACTATGACCCGGTCTCCGGGGCGGATGAGGCCCACAGCGTCGTCGGGGGAGGCTACGCGCCGGCGGTAGGTCTCTTGCCACGACATGCGCCCAGCCCATAGGAGGGTAGGAGAGAGCCAATACAAAAATGTCCTGGGTGACCTTTCTGTTTACCCTGGTAGCCTACGCTGCCCTATGCGCCTTTCTGGTTCCAGCCGTAGCCTTTCCCTTACTTAGCGTTCGGTATGCTTTGGTCCGCCAGGTTTACCTTACTCAACCACCCAGGACAACTCCTTTTTAGCACCTGCCGAGGGAGTTGTCAAGGGGTTTTGATGAGGAGTTTTTCGTAATTTATGCGCCGGGGCTCACGCCAGGTGGAGGAAGCGGGCGGCGCGCAAGACAAGGGTGGGGAGGGGCTCGGCCAGGCGGAGGGCCAGGGCCATAACAGAGGTGATGAGGGTGGCCAGCAAGGCACCACCTATTATATCTGAAGGGTAGTGGACGCCTGCATACACCCGCGCTAGCCCCCAAAGTGCGGCCAGGACCAGGGCGAAGGCCCCCAGGGGACGGTTGGTGAGGGTTATACCTACGGCCATGGCGAACCCTACCACCGCTGAATTGGATGGGAAAGAGGAATCTGTGGGTGGGTAGAAAAGGAGGCGCACCTCATAGGTGTGGAAGGGGCGAGGCCTGTAGAAGTAGTGGTTGAGCACCAGCACAGCAATGCTACTGAACCCTAACCCAAGCAGACTGCACAACACCCCCTTCTGATAGCGCTCCCGGACGGCTTGCATCCTGGGTGCAAACCACACGCCCAGCAGCATTAGCGCCAAGGAGACGGGGATTAGGTAGTCGCTGGCCAAGTATTGGGCTATACGGTCGGCCCAGGGCCAGTGCCCTACCCACCCGTTGAGCCGGAGTGCCAGTTGCGCATCCAGGGCCTGGAGCCTTTCCACCATGCGGCCAGTGTCCTCCCTAAGACTTGCAGGTAAGTGCTCTCCCGAAGGGCTTCAAGGCCCTCGGGGGGTTGCCTTTGGGAGTGCAGGAAACGAGCGTTGGCTACCGAAGCGAAGACCAGGGTGAAAAGAATGGCAGCGCCAGCAGATAGGGTGAACAGCAATGCCTGGGCGTTTCCGTCCAGGCCGCCATTAGTATCGGGGATGTGGCGTGGGCCTGGCGCAAAGAACCGGGCGAACCCCACAACCACCAGGCCTGCCCCCACTACCGCCGAGGTCCACCGACTACGCAGAAAGAGGAGCCCCCACAGGCCAGCGTAGGCTGCCGCGATCTGCACCACCCCCAGGCTTGCAAGGAATACGAAAACAATGTACTCTGTCCCGAGAGCGGGCATAAGGCTGACCTCCACCTTATTATTAGGTCTACACCCCCCTCTTGTAGGACGGCAATGGCTCCTGGCTGCGCAAGGCGTGGGTAATCCCCACCAGTATAGGCATGGCAAGGGTGAAGAGCACCGTTCCCACAGACGCCCCCGACCACCAGGCCAGCAGTGGCAGGGGGATATACACGAAGGCAAGGGCGGCGGTGAGGCTATGGGTCAGGAAGAAGGGAATCAGGGCCAGGGCCGTTAGGGGGAGGGTGGCTGTGGGGAGAACGGCCAACAGTGCCCCCAGGGCGGTGGCTGCTCCGCGCCCCCCTCGGAAGCGCAGGAGGGCCGGCCAGTTGTGCCCCACCACTGCCAGCCCCCCCGCCAGCATCTGCCCCACGGCGCTCCCGGTTAGGGCGTGGGCCAGGAGGGCGGCTCCCGCACCCTTGCCTACATCCACCAGAGCCACGACCATCCCTTGCAGGGGCCCCACCTCCCGCCAAACATTGGCGGCGCCAGGGTTGCCATCCCCCAAACACCGGATGTCAATCCCTTTCCACAGACGCCCAACCAGGTAAGCGGTGGGCATAGAGCCCAGCAGGTAAGCGGTGCCCAGGGCCTCAACCCACAACGCGACGGACATCTCTCTCCTTATCGTTTGGCGGTATGCCCTGCGGGGACGGCTGGCACGCACCAGTGCAGGTATTTGGGGATTTGCCCTCGGATGGCCTTGAAGTAGATGTCCTGCAATGCCCGTGTAACGGGGCCAGGGGGGTTTGAGCCAATTTTCCTATGGTCTATTTCCCCCACCGGCGTCAGGTGGGCCGCTGTGCCTGTCAGGAAGACCTCGTCGGCAAGGTAGAGTTCTGCCCGTCCGATAGGGCGCTCCACCACATCCAGCCCCAGTTCCTCCTGGGCCAGGTGCATTACCGTGTCGCGGGTAATGCCCCCCAGGATGTTGTTGTAGAGAGGGGGTGTGATGAGGCGCCCCTCTTTCACGATAAAGAGGTTCTCCCCCGACCCTTCGGCCACATGCCCATCCTGGTTGAGGAGGATGGCCTCATCATATCCCCCCAGCACGGCGTCTGTCTTGGCCAGGATACTGTTGACATAAAGTCCGGCGATTTTTACCCGTGGGGGGATCATGGTCTCGTCCATGCGCCGCCAGGAGGCGGTGATGCACCGCAATAGCCCTGCCTCTAGGTATTTGCCGAAAGGCACGGCCATAAGGACGAAGTCGTCTTCCAGTTCGTGGAGTTTCAGGTTGGCTACCTTCTGAGCAGATTTGAAGGCCAGGGGGCGAATGTAGAGGTCTTCACGAAACCCCATGCGTTCCACTAGTTCCACTGTGATACGCACTAGGTCATCGGCCTGAAAGGGCAAGGAGATGCGCAGCACCTTGCATCCATCCAGGAAGCGCAGGTAGTGCTCCTTGGGGCGGAAGATGTAGATGGCTCCGGCCTCGGGGTTCCAGTTGCCGCGAATGCCTTCAAACACGGCGGTGCCATAGTGTAGGGCGTGGGTCATAACGCCCACTTTTGCTTCGTGCACGGGGATGAACTGCTCCCGGAAGTAGCAAAGCGGCACCGGTTCCATGCTCTTCTCCTCCTCGCGGCCTCTGACTTTGCCATTATAGGTTGTTGTGGCGCTGAGGGCAAGGCCTATGGCGTTTTGTCCATCCCCTAGAATACCCTTTGTAAACACCCTCTGCCACTCCCCAGATGGAAAAGGCCTTGGTAGACGCCCGCCCTTGTCAGGGGGGTGCATTATGGTAGGATAGGTTCCAGGAGCGCCGGAGGAGCATATGGTTGCTATTCCGATGGCTACTGCGGTCATTGCCCTGTTCTTCGCCCTTACTCTTCTTGACCAGTTCCTAGAGCGCCGCCGCCCGTATCAGGCGGTCTGGGGTGTGGGTATGGCTCTCTATGGTGTGGCCAGCCTGCTGCAGGCGCTGTGGCAGGTGGGTGTTACGGGCGATGTGGTCTTTCGCCTCTGGTATCTCACCGGGGGAATGCTGGTGGCTGCCTATCTGGGCGTGGGCACAGTTTACCTCCACGCCCCTCGGTGGGTGGCGCACGGGGTTTTGGTTGTGCTCCTCGCCCTTACTGCCCTGGGAACGGCTCTGACCTTCACCACACCCTTCCAGGAGGGGGCAGACCTGATTCACCTCCAAGGGCGCGCCATGGCTAGCATTGACCCCCAGTCGCAGGTGCGCTACTTCCCCCCTTCCGTAGGGGGGCTAACCGCCTTTCTGAACGCAGCAGGGTCTATATTCCTGGTTGGGGGGGCGGCTTATTCGGCCGTAGTGTTTGCCCGGCGCCGTCAGGCGATTTATCGGGTGGTTTCCAACGCCCTCATTGCGGTGGGGGCGTTCATCTCGGCGTCCGGGGGGACCCTAGAGCGCTTTGATATCCCCCAGCCCCATACCATTGCTCTTCTTATAGGCATCGTTGTTATCTATGCAGGTTTCCTGCGAAGCCGAGAGGTTATTAGCGCTTTCCGAGTCCCATTTGCCAGGGGTGTCCCCCCTAGGGCGGTGCCATAGGATGAACCTTGTGCTGGGCGCCTCTGTTGGGGCAGATTTCCCATAGGAGCATAGCCTGTGCGTGTGAGTGACCTTGGAGAGTTTCGCCTCATAGAGCGCCTGGCACGCCTGATTCAGCGGGAGGGGCACCCCTTGCCGCTGCCTCGGCCCTTGGAGAGCCCCTTGTTGGTAGGAATCGGGGACGACGCTGCCGCCTGGCAGGCTGGGCCTGTGGTGCAAGTGTTCACCACCGATACCCTTGTTGACGGCGTGCATTTCCGCTTTTCCCGGTCTTCGCCCTGGCAGGTGGGCTGGAAAGGGATGGCTGTCAACCTCAGCGATGTGGCGGCGATGGGTGCTGCCCCCCAGTTCGCTTTGGTAACCCTGGGCCTTCCGCTGGAGGTCCCCGTAGCCTGGGTGGACGACCTTTATCGCGGCATGCTGGACGCCCTGGCCCACTACGGAGCACAGATTGTTGGGGGAGATATTGTCCGCTCTCCGGTGCTCTTCGTAACCGTTGCTATGACGGGCCTTACGGACTTGCCATTGCTGACGCGTTCGGCAGCCCGCCCTGGGGACGCCATCGCTGTTACAGGTCCTCTAGGAGGTTCCGCTGGCGGGCTGCGCCTCCAGGAGAACCCATGCTTCGTCCCGCCGGATGTGGGTGAGGCTTTACGGAACGCCCACCTGTTACCCAGGCCTCGTGTGGCGGAAGGGCGCCTGCTGGCCAGGGAAGGGGTTCGGTGTGCTATGGACATTAGCGACGGTCTTCTGGATGACTTGGGGAAACTATGCACAGCCAGCCAAATAGCGGCCCAGATAACCCTATCCAGCGTCCCTATCCATCCGGCCCTGCGCCAAGCCTTCCCCGAGGACGCCGCGACCCTTGCCCTCACTGGGGGGGAAGACTACGAACTCCTCTTCACCGCTCCGCCCCCCCTGGTGGAGCGCCTGATAC